>NZ_KB902774.1:0-207176 GCF_000379585.1 Bradyrhizobium sp. WSM2793
GGTCGGCCTTGCCGGTGACGGTCAGATCCGCACCTGTCGAACTCCTCAGCGAGACGGCGCCGCCAGCAACGGTCGAGGCGGTCTGGCCGACGCTCGTGGCGATCGTCGCAGCACCGGAACTGATCGCAACTGTCTTGACGCCGCTGGCGAGATCGATTGCGGTGAACAGATCGTCGACGGTCGCAAGCGTTGCCGGCGTGCCGGTGCTACCGAGATAGACGGTGGTGTTGCCGCTGCCGTCGGTGACGAGATGGCCGCTGACGCCAGAACCGGAGGGAACGCCNGTTGACGCCGGCGCGAGGCCGGCACGGAAGGTGATGGTCTTGCCGTTCACGGTCAGGGTGTCGCCGTCGGCGGGCTGGGCGTTGCCGGCCAGGCCGCTGGCGCTCGTGCCGTTGGTGGCGATCAGGGTGATGGTGCCTTCCAGGGTCGTGGTACCGCCGGCGCCGGTCGTTGCGCCAGTGCTCGCGAAGACGCCGATGCTGGCGCCGAGCGTCGTGGTGCCGGTCGCCGCCGTCGTGCCGCCCGCCGCGCCGCTATAGAGCACGTTGCTGGATGCGGTCGCGCTGGCGAAGCTGGTCGTGCCGCGCAGGTCGGCCGCCGTCGCACCGGAGATCGTGGCGGAGACGTTGGACTTGGTGGAATAACCGACGGTGGTCTGCAGCGCCTGGTTGGCGATCGACTTGGCGCTGTCGATCAGCTTCTGCAGCGAGGTGATGCCGGTGTTGGCAGCCTGCAGCACCTGCACGCCGTTGGCGATGCCGTCGAGCAGATTGTTGATGTCGCTGGCGCGGTTGTCGAGCGACTGTGCGGTGAAGAAGTTGGTGGGATTGTCCAGGGCCGAATTGACGCTCTTGCCGGTCGACAGACGGTTCTGCGTGGTGGCGAGAAGATCAGCGGTGGACTGGAGGGAGAGGAGGTTCTGGCGAACCGACGCGGAGAGGACGATGCCTGACATAACTCTGTTACCTTTCTGGTAAACGACGCAACTGTTACTCGTCTGCTCGGATCGAGAGTGACCCAGCGACCGCCGGACCGTGGCGCCGAGACCTCTAACGAAACATGAAATGAAACCCGCGCCTTTGCCGGGTCTCGCGTGATTCGGCCTGGGACGCCGCGCAGATCGTCGCGCAGCCGGCATGGATACAACCTTGAAAATATTGCGGTTTCTCGCGTGAACGGCGGGAATTTACAGGTCGTTAACTAATTCCGAGCGAGAATCACGTCTTCATAGGCCGCAACGAGCGCTCGGTTACGAAAGCGTTGATGGAGAACAGGCATGGCTCTCAAAGTCGAGCTCAGACCGCACGAACGCATCATCGTCGGTAACTGCGTGATTACCAACACGGACCAGCGCGCCCGCCTCCTGATCGACGGCGACAACGTGCCGATCCTGCGCGAGCGCGACATCCTCACGCCCGAGACCGCGGATTCGCCGGCGAAGCTCGTCTATCTGGCGGTCCAGCTCATGTACATCTCGCCGGATCCGCAGAGCCAGCACGGCACCTATTTCAACCTGGTGCGGGATATCGTCACCGCGGTGCCGAGCGCCTGGCCGATCATCGAAGGCATCAACAACAACATCCTGAACGGCGACCTCTACCGGGCGCTGAAGGATGCCCGCAAGCTGATCGCCTATGAAGAGAAGCTGCGGAGCCAATTCGAGGCCACCCATCCCTCGACGGAAGCGGCCAAGGACGTGAGCTCCGCCGCCTGACCATCGACGTTCACCTCCGCAAACGACAACGGCCCCGGATCATCTCCGGGGCCGTTGTCGTTTCAGCCATGCACCAGTGCTATTGCGCTGCGAGCGGCGGTGCCTCGACCTCGATCATTCCGTCGCCGCACCGCCGGCCGCCGAACTCCAGCACGGCTCCGACCAGCGCATCGATGTCCGCCTCCTCGGTGCGGTGATTGACGATCGCGGCGCGGATCGCAAATCTGCCGCCCAGCGTCGTGCTCGAGGGCGCTGCGACCCCGGACTCCTGGATGTCGGCGACAATCTCGCGATTGACCGCATCATCGGCACGATAGCGGAAGCAGACGATGTTGAGGTTGACCGGCGCCAGCAATTCCAGCCGCGGTTCGGCCATTACGCGGGCCTCGAGATATTTCGCCAGCGCGCAGCTTCTCGTGATCGTCGCACCCAGCCGATCGGTGCCGAATGTCTTCAGCGTGAACCACGTCTTCAGCGCACGGAAACCGCGCGACAGATCGGGGCCGAGATCGCATGGCCAGACCGCGCCCGCCGCAAGCCCCCTCGCCTCGCGGCGCAGATAGGCCGCGGGCTGCGCGAAGGCCTGTCGATGCTGCTCGCCATCGCGCACCAGCAGGAAGCCGGCATCGTAGGGTACCTGTCCCCATTTGTGGAAGTCGAGCGCAATGGAATCTGCGAGCTCGATGCCGCCGAGCAGCGGCGCGAGCTCGGGCGAGAAGATCGCGAGCGCGCCGAAGGCACCGTCGACGTGAAACCAGATTCCCTCCTCGCGGCACAGCTCCGCGATCGCCTTGAGGTCGTCGATCGCACCAATGTCCACCGTGCCGGCAGACGCGACGACCAGGAACGGCTTGAAGCCGACCTCGCGATCGACAGTGATTTGCGCACGCAGAGCGGCTACGTCGATGCGATGATCGGCATCGACGCCGACCTTGCGCAACGCATCGGTGCCGAGCCCGGCGATGTCCATCGCCCTTGAGACGCAGCCATGCGCGGCCTGCGACGTATAGGCCGTCAGCACCGCACCGTCATTGCCGATGCCGTATTGCCGCGCCAGCGTGCCGAGCGCAGCGTTACGCGCCACCAGCACCGCCATCAGATTGGCCATCGACGTCCCCGTGACGAAGATGCCGCTCGCACTGTCCGGAAACGCGAACAGGCGGCGCATCCAGTCGACGATCTGGCGTTCGACCTCGATCGGCATGTGGTCGCGTCCGCCGAGATTGGCGTTGAGGCCGGCGGCGAGCATGTCCGCGACCATGCCGACCGCGGTGCCCCCGCCATGCACCCAGCCCATGAAGCCTGGATGGACGTTGCCGGTGGCATACGGCGCGACGTGCTCGGCGAATTCGCTATAGACCTCGGCAAGGTCGCTCGCCTCTCGTGGCACATCGGCCCTGAAGGCCGCGCGGGTCGCATCGGGAATCGGCTGCCAGACGGGGCGCGCCCGAACGTTGGCGATGCCGTCGATCGCATCGTCGAGCATGCGATGGGCGAGCGCGCGAAATTCGCTCCAGTCCTGCGGATCGAGCGAGGCGTGCGCGACGGAGGTTTGCGCGCTGCGGATGATCTCGTTCATGCTGCACTCCCCTCGCCTGCTCTTGCATGCCGCGACAGCATCGCCGAGAACGCCGCAAAGATCTTGCGCATCTGCGGCGGCTTGTAAGGAAACACGACCGGCGAATCCATGTTGTGCACGACGGCGGTGTTGTCGGCCTCGAACACCAGCAGCTCGCCGTCCTGGTTCTCGGCGCAATCGACGATGAAATAATCGAGGCCGACGCGCCTGCTCATCTCGCCGAGCGCGTGTTCGTGGCGCGCGGCGAAGGCGTGGTCGAAGTCGCGCATGAAGATCGCTTCTTCTGCCCGCTTCTCCTCGCTGAACGCCATGTAGGCGTTGAGATACCAGATGTCCCAGCGGTCGGCGATCGCCATGTGGCAGGCGTAGGGCTTGCCGTCGACCATCGCGAGACGATATTTGCGGTAGAGCCCGTCGGGGTTCACATAGTCGACGAAACGCGCGACGAAGAAATCCTGCTCATCACGCTCGGCAAGATAGGCTGCGAGCGCGGCCGCATCGTCGAGCCTCGCGAGTCCGACGCCGGCATGCGAGCCGCGCGGCCGCGCGATCATCGGAAAGCGCAATTCAGCCGCGATGTCCCGGCACGTGATCTGCCCTCGCGAAAGATCTGACAATTGCGCGCGCGTCGCGTGGATCGTCGCGGGAATATCGAGACCCGGCACGCCGGCCAGCAGCCGATGCAGCTTGTCGCGATCGAGGTTGCCGATGCGATCGGGACGATTGAGCAGCGGCCGCGGCCAGTGCGGCGCGACCTGTTCGATCAAGGCGAGCGCCTCGCGGCATTCCTCGGAATCGGAGGCGACCACGATGGCAACGTCGTGCTCGGGCAAATTCTCAGGCAGACCGACGCCCTTGACAACGTAGAGCGTCAACAGCTCGATGTCGGAGCCTTCGAGCAGAAAATCGATCGGCGTGTTGCCGCCCATGTCGATGTCGGCTGCTAGCGCGAGCACGCGCAGGCCCGGCTTCGGAGCAGCGCTCGGCGTGCGAAACAATTGGTGGAAGCTCAGCACCTCCGACTGGATCGCAAGTCCGCGATCCTTGTCGCCGAGAAGCTGGGTGATCAACGACAGATCCAGCCCTTCGCCCGCCAGTGCGGTCCCCGCCGCGATCCGCGCCAGCAGCTGGTCGCGCAACGGATGCAGGTCGACACCTTCGAAGGCCTGGCGCGTCAGCTGCGCAAAGCCGATGCGATCGGCGTAGTTCGCCGCGGTCATGCGAAGCGGTGCGGAAACCGGATGCTGCATCTCACACCTCGAACGCGGAGTTTACCGGCGCGGCCGCGACCGCGCCACGGTCAAGCAGCAGCTCGATCTTTACCAGGACATGGGCGATGCGATCGAGAATTTGCTGCACGTTGCGTTGCGCCTGCGCCGTGTCGGGCGACCAGGCTTCGGTCACGAGCCGTGCGCCGACACAGAGGCGCAGCACCGCCTGCGGCGCCTCGTCCTGCCGCTCCAGCCGGACCGGCTGGCCGATCAGGCAGCGCTGCACGGCGACCTGCCGGTCCGCCGCACTGCCGCCGATCGCCTCGTTCATGTCGCGCGCCAATGCCCGATGAACGGCGGCGGTCTCGGCGATCGAGACCGGCTTGCCGTCGCGCAGCAGGATGAACGGAAAGATCGTGGTTTGTGCAAATTCCTCATCATCCGCGCCGGCAGTCCCGATCGCGGATGGAACGGGGCGAAGCGACGGCGACAGCGCGATCATGCTGTCGATGCCGGCGGCGAGCTCAGCGAGCATCTCGGCGCGGAAAGCCCCTGATACGGCGTAGTAGCGGCCGATCTCGGCCAGCGCCGCTTCCCAGCGCAGCCATTGACCGAAATTCGGACGGCGCTCGAAGCGCGAACGCAGCGCCGTCCAGGCCACCGGCCAATCGCAACGGCCGGCATAGTCGAAGATACCAGGCGCGATCCCCTCGACCCGGTCGAGCGACCGCGAAAGGCCCTTCGGCACCAGCACCGCGCCGCTGAAGGCAGGTCCACCGAAGAATTTCGAGCCCGTCATCAGCACCATATAGCCGCGGTCGAGATAGGAGCGCAGCCGGCGGCGGCCGAGCCGGGCCTGGCAGGCATCGACGACGATCTGGACCTTGCGCGGCCAGCGCCGCGCGATCTCGTCGAGACAGGCCGCGCTCGGTGCGCGCCAGCCGAGCTTGGATGCATCCATGATCTGGAGCAGCACGGGCGCGCCTTGCGCGATCGTGGCCTCGACCGCACGCAGCACCGCGGCATCCGTGTCCGCGCGCATCGCAATCCCGGGCGCAGTCGCGAGCAGCGGCAATGCGAGACCGGCGCCGGCGAGCCCGGCAACCGCACCGTCCTTGCGAACCGCAAGGCCGCTCGCCGTCATGGAGCTGAAATGGTGCCCGCGGGCGGTATGGATCGTCCCGCTTCCGGTCTGGTCGGCGCCGACCACGATCGTCACCGGCGGCGCCCCGAGCACCGCGCGCGCCAGGAACAGGGCGTGGAGCTGGGAGTCGGTGCCGGAGGGCGAGAACACGACGTCGACGCGCGGCGAGAGCTGGAGATGGCCGCGCAGCTCGTCCCGCATGTCCTCGCAGCGCGCATCGAAGGCGATCTCGACCTCGTCGAACAGGCACTTGCGCATCAGCTCTTCGCGCGCCAGCGCGGCACGGTCGTAAGCCACTTGCGAGATCGTCGATGCGGTCGAGGAGGCGAAATTCCAGATCTCCGGCTCCGGCGAAGCCGCGCAGCCATAGCCGTTGACGCGATCCCTGGCGTCGAGCGCCAGCCGCGGATCGCCGCCGGAGACCAGCAGCGTGTCCAGTGGCGTGAAGAGATCGCGCAGGCGATAACGCGAGCCGCCGTCGGGGGCGCGCTCCTGACCTGACAGACGGGATGCGCCGGCGCTCATCCCGGAAGGCTCACGCCGCATCGGCCGCAGCCGCCGGCGCGAATTGCGAGGCAATATCGCCGTGGAACACCGACGGCCCGACGTGATCGAGCGAGCTCTGGATGTCGGCCCAGATCTCGCCGCCGATATCGGTCCAGCGCTTGCAGAAGGCGAAGTCCTCGGACAGATACGTGCCGGTCGCCGGATCGATCATGCATTCGAACAGCGCAAACCGGTTCTGGCTCGCCGCCAGCGTGTCGTGCGAATGCTCACGGAAGAACTGCAACGCCGCATAGTCGGGATGGCGGCACATCGCCTCCAGCGCCTGGCGCCGGATCATCAGGAAGCCGGTGCCGGCATAGCGCACCCGGGTGAAACCGTTGACCACGACGATGCGGTCTGGATCCTCGATCTCGAGCACGTAGTCGAGCGAGGCGGCCGGCACGTCGGTGCGGCCCGACTGGATCGCCCGCGCGGCCTTGTCCCAATTGACCCGCTTGATCGGATAGCAGCCGGCGACGACATCCGCGCCGCATTCGATCAGCCGAAACACCTGCTCCGGCTTGAAGCCGATATCGGCGTCGATGAACAGGAAATGCGTCGCCCTGGGATCGTCCAGGAACATCGCGACCAGATTGGCCCGCGCGCGGGTGATCAGCGCATCGCCGTCGCGCAGCAGCACCTTGAGCTCGAGATTGGACATGCCGTGCACGGCCCGCTGCAGCGCGAAGATCGAGCTCGCATAGATGCTCGACACCTGCCCGCCGAAGCACGGCGTAGCCACCACCAGTTGCATCCTGTCCGACATCGGCAGCTCCGCCCCGCTCCAATCCTCACCAAGAGGTAAAGAGGCATGGTTAACGGCGCCTTAACGCATCCTTACAGGAACTTGACGAGCGAGAGCTGCGCCAGGTTCGAGGTCACCTGATAGGACGCCTGGAGCGCGTTCTGCAGCGCCAGCAGCTGGCTCGCGACCTCGTCCGGCGAGGCCGATTCCGCCTGGTCGATGATGGTCTGGAGCTGCGCCTTGGCCTGGGTCTGGCGCGTGCTCGCGTCCTTCATCGTGTTCTGGGCCATCGCGATGTCGGTCTGGATGTCCTCGATGCGCTGCTGGCCGGGCTGCTGGGTCAGCGCCTGGGTCGTGCGCAGGCTCAGCGCAGCGACCTGCCCGCCCGAATACTGCCCGGTCGGCGAGGTCGAGAAGGTCCCGAACACCGCGATCGCCTGCAACTGCCGGCGGATCGCGTCCTCGTTCGCCTGGGCGCCGTACTGCACCGTGACGGAATCGTCAACGCGCGCCATCGCGGTCGAGCGCGCCGAGCCGGGCCCGTCATTGCCAAGATACCATTCCACGGTGGTGGCCGAGCCGTTGACCAGCGTCGTCGCCGAGCTCGCGGGCGAGGATCCGACCCGCAGCGGCGGCTGGGTGGCGGTCACCGGCGTCGCGCTGAAACCGAGCGAGCCCAGCGCGCCGGTATTCGAGCTCGTGATGTTCAGGCTCGCCGCATCGTCGGTGTTGATCGTGATCGAACCGCCATGGACCGTCGAGGGCTTCGACGTCCCCGTGATCTGGTCGATCTTGCCGAGCAGATTCTGGATGCTGTCGGTGAGGTTGAGCTGGTTGCCGGTCGCGCCCGAACTGACGAAGGTCAGCGTGGTGCCGTTGACGGTGATGGTGTCGCCGGCGACGAAGCCCGGCGAGATCGAATCCGAGGGGCTCGCCCCGGACAGCGCGGTCGCGCCGGTCACGGGCGCCGGCGGCGCCGCCTGGTTGCTGACGGGCGTGCCGATCGCCGAGCTTGCGGTGTTGAAGAAATTGTCGCCGGCGACGATCGCGGATGCCGCCACCAGCGAGGTGTTGGCGAGCTTCGTGATCGCGGTGTTCAGCGCGGCGTTGAGGTTGTTCGCGGTGTTGGTCGGGTTGACGGGGGTGCTGGCGTCGATCGCGAAGCTGCCGAGCGGCGTTGGCGTCGCCGTCGACGCGGTCAGATCGATCTGCTCGGTCGAGCCGTCCGGCAGCGTGAACTGCACGCTCAGCTTGTCGCCATTGTTCGGGTTGACGCCGTTGAGATCGACCGCGAACGACACCGGCGAGCCACTCGGGCCGGTGATGGTCGCGCCCGTCAGGGTCGAGGATACCGCCTTGAGCTTCAGCCCGAACGGCGATCCGGCGGCGTCTTCCGACACCTGGATCGAGCTCGGCGTCGGCTGCGTCTGCACCAGGCGGCCCATGCCGTTGGCGCCGAGGTCGGCGGCCTGGCGCTCCGCCATCACGGTCTTGAACCCCGCCTGCGTGGTGGTGCCGTTGATGATGTCGCCGGCATTCGCAACCGACGGCGCGCTGATGGCGGTTCCGGAGAACAGATAGCGGTTGCCCGTCTGCGTGTTGAGCACGCCGACCATCGAGCCGAACTGGGCGGCGGCGGTGTTCTGCGCAATGGTCTGGCCGTTGACGTTGAGATCCTGCGCGGTGTTGGCAGCGCCCGTCTGCACCGTGCTGCGGATCTTGGTCAGCGACTGCAGCGCCGTGTTGGCGAGGTTGATGCTGACATTGACGTTGGTGATCGTGTCGGTATAGGCGGCGATGTTGGAGAGCTGCGCGCGCCCGGCGATCGCAAAGCCCTCGTTGGTGCCCATCCCGGAATAGTTCTGCGACAGCTTGCCGGTCGAGAGCTGCGTCGACAGGTCGGTGAGCTGCTGATTAATGTTGCGGATCTGCGAGCCGAGAATCGACGAAGAGTAGTTGATGCTGCTGATCGACATGTTTCAGAGCCCTGTTACTTGTTACACTTGAGCCTGGAGCAACGTATTCATCATGCTCTGCACCACCGACATGACGTGGGCGTTGGCGGCATAGGCATTCTGGAGCTGGATCAGGTTCGACATCTCCGAGTCCAGATTGACCTTGGAGGTCGAGTCGAACTTGGCCTGCAGCGTCGAGACCACGACACTCTGGCCCTGCTGCAGCTGGGTGGCCTGGGTCGCGGAATTGGCCTGGACGCTCAGGAACTGCTGCAGATAATTCGAAACGCTGCCGGTGAAGGGCTGGCTCGCCGAGCCGAGACCGCTCGCTGGCGAATAGGAGAACACCGCCGAGGTGAGCTGCGAGTAGAGATAGTCCGAACGCGCGGTGTCACCCGAAGGCGTCACCGGCGAGGTGTTGTACACCGACATCCGGGTCGGGTCGGAGACCAGCTGCGTGTTCACGGCGATGCGTCCGGCAAGGCCGGTCATCTGCGAGCCCGAGGCGGTGATCGCGCCGGTGTAGAGCGCCTGTCCGCCGTCGGTGAACAGCGGCAGTTGCGGATTGCCCGAGGTCAGCGACGAGATCGTCTTGGTGATCGAGGATGAATTGACCTTGGCGAGGCCGCTGTTGTCGTCCGTGATCCGCAGCGTCGTGGCGGTCGCCGGCGACGGCGCGGCCGAGAACGTCAAATGCGAGGTGGAAAGCGCCGTGTTGAGTGCCGAAGCGATCGCGCCCATGCCGCCGGAGAAGTTCACGCCGATCTGCATCGGGTTGGCGTTGGCCGCGTTCTGCAGCGGCAGCGCCGCCGGGTCGGTGACGTTGACAAGGGTGACCTGGCGCTTCGTGTTGGTCGCCGTGTCGGTGTAGGTGAAGGTGGCGGTGTTGCCCGGCAGCGCACCGGCAAGGTCGATGTCGAAGCCGGCCGGCGGGCCCGACACCGTGGTGCCTGCGGTGGTCTTGTCCGACAGCGCGCTCGACATCGTGGCGGCGAGCTGGTCGATCTGGTTCTGCGCCTGCACCAGCGTCTCGTCGCGCAGCTTCAGATCGGCCGCGATCTGGCCCGAGGAGACCACGTTGTTGGCGACGACGTCGACCTTCGAGCCGTTCGGCAGCACGATGTTGAGCGCGCCGACGCCGGACTTGGCCGGATCGATGTTGTAGAGCGAGGTCGCCGACAGCGCGCCGGCGGAAGCAAAGGTGAATTGCGAGGCGAGCCCGGCGCCGACGAGCTGGATGCCCGTCGTGGTGTAGATGTTGGCCTGGTTCGAACCGTCGGTGGTGACGCGCACGTCGACATATTTCGACAGCGTGTTGATGGCCTGGTCGCGCTGGTCCATCAGCGTCGCGGCCGAGGGGTCGTTGGCCGACAGGCCCTGCAGCTTGGTGTTGATGTCGGCGATCTGCTGCATTGCGACGTTGGCCGCTTGCGCCGAATTGCCGAGATCCTGCTCGACGTTGGAGCGCAGCGACTGGATGCCCTTGGTGGTGACGTTGAGCTGCGTGGCCAGCGCCTGCGCCGCGCCGAGCGCAACGGTTTGCGCCGATGAGGCGCCCGAGCTGGTCGACAGCGCTTGCAGCGCCGTGGTGAACTTGTTCAGCGCGGTTTCGAGCGTGCCGCTGTTGCCGGGCGTGCCATAGACATTCTGAAGCTGCTTCAGGATGTTGGCCATCTGATTGGCGTAGCCGCTGCCGCCGGTCTCGGTGCGCAGCTGATTCAGCACATAGGTGTCGAGCTCCCGGCTGACGCCGGTGGTCATCGCCGTCGAGCCGAAATCGCCGGTGGTGACCTCGATCTGGTTCGGGGTCTGGACGACGTAACCCGGCGTCTGCGCATTGGCGACGTTCGAGGAGACGATCGAGAGCGCGGCCTGGTTGGCACGCAGACCGCTCATCGCACTGGCGAGGGCTGAACTCAAACCCATGTTACTTGCCGCCTTTGGTTACGTTACGCGCCGATCAGCGCAACACGTTCAAGAGGTCCTGCACCATCGAATTCGCGGTCGTGATCACCTTGGTGTTGGCCGAATAGGCCTGCTGGGTCACGATCAGCTTGGTGAATTCGTCGGCGATGTCGGTGTTGGATCCCTCCAGCGAGGAGCCGCTGATGGTGCCTGAAGCGCCGTCGATCGCATCACCCGACTGCTCGGTCGCGGCATAGGCGCCGCCGTCCATCGCCTTCAGATAATTGGTGCCGTTGAAGTGCGACAGCTGAACCTGAGCGAGGTTGAGGTTCTGGCCGTTGGAGAAGGTGCCGACCACGATGCCGTTGTTGTTGACGGCAACCGAGCGAAGCTGACCGGCGGCATAGCCGTTCTGCGTGATGGTGTTGATGGTCACCGCGCCGCTGGTGCTGGCATATTGCGTCAGTCCGCCCGAGGAGATGTTGAAGGCGACCGAGCCGAGCGACTGACCGCTGACGCTGACGTTGTTGATGGTGATGCCCGAGCCGCTCGGCGAGGTCAGCGAGCCGTCGCTGGCAAAGGTGAAAGTCTGGCCGGTATTGACCCAGCCGACGGTCGTGCCGGTCGCGTTCGGATCGGTCTGGTAGAACAGGTTCCAGCTATCCGAATGACCCGCACCCAGCGAGGCGCTGTCGGTCTTGGCCCAACGCAATTGCAGGTTCACCGGCGTGCCGGCGGCGTTGTAGGCGGTCACCGCGCCGCCGCTGATCGATTCCTTGGTGAAGGTCGCGATGTCGTTGCCGATCACGCCACCGGTGCCGGCGGTGCCGCCGCCGTCGCGATTCTTGGTGATGGTCGAGGTGAAGCCGAGCGCCGAGAAGGCAGCGCTGTTGGAGCTGGACACCGAGAGGTTGGAGACGGTGCCGGTGTTCAGCGTGATGACGCCGCCGCTGCTGACCGTCGATCCCGAGGCGCCGGAGAGCGCGTCGATCTTGCCGAGCAGAGTCGTGACGTTGTCGGTGGTGAGGATCTGAGAGGCGCTGGGAACCGTAGGCGGCGAGACGAAGGTCAGTGTCTGGCCGTTGACGGTGATGGTATCGCCGGCGGCGAAGCCGGACGAGAGCACCTGGGCGCCACCGGCGGTCGCGCTGCCGCTCAGCACCGTTGCCCCCGAGATCGCGGGCGAGGACAGTACGTTGCCGCCGCGGGTCACGCTGCTGATGCCGAGGGCGGTGGCGGCGGTGCCGCTGCCGACCGCCACATCGGTGCCGGTGCCGGTGGAGATCACGATGTTGCCGCTCGCGGAGAGCGAGGCCGTGACGCCGGCGCCGCCCGCGGTCTGGATTCCGTTCAGGATGTCCGCGACCGTCGCCGTCGTGCCCGCGCCGAGACCGATGGTGGTGTTGTTGCCGACGGTCGAGACCGTCGTGCCGCCGTTGAACGTGATGGTGTTGCCATTGATCGTCAGCGTCTGGCCGCTCAAGGCGGTGAGGATGCTGGAGGCGAGATGCGTGCCGACCGTGTTGTCGAGCGATGTGGTGGTCGAGGCCACCGCCGCCGAATTGTTCTGGAGTGCGACCGTGCCCGTGCCCGTCGTCGACGAATAGGCCGAACGGATGTTGCCGGTTGCAGCCGCGCCGGACACCATTGCGTTGGCGTAGGGCGCGGGAGGTGTGCCGACCGGCAGCGGGTTGGCGGCGAAATCGGACGGGTTCAGGCCGCCCGCCGCCAGCAGCGTGCCGCTCGACGCGGTCGTTTTCGCCACCGTGTTCGGCTGGGTCGGCAGGTTCGCAGCGTACTGGATCGAGGTGGTCGCCTGCGCCGGAATGAAGTTGTTCTGGAATTGCAGCACGTTGGCCACGCTGCCGGTCGGGTTACCGGTCTTCGGATCGACCGTGACGCCCATCAGGTAATAACCGGCGCCGTTGACCAGATTGCCGTTGGCATTGAGCTGGAAGTCGCCGCGCCGCGTGTAGTACGTGACCCCGGTGAAGACAGGCACGTTGTCGACGACGCCGCTCGCCTTCTGGATCGAGAAGAAGCCGTCGCCGGTGATCGCCATGTTGGTGGCGACGGTGGAGCCCGAGATCGTGCCCTGCGTGGTGATGGTGGCCTTGGCGTTGGCCGTCACGCCGCCCGCGACCTGCTTGCTCGGGACCGAGGAGTCGGGGATGAGATCGACGAAGCTGGTGCCGATGCCCTTGTAACCGGTGGTGGATGAGTTCGCGATGTTGCCGGAGATGTTCTGCAGCGCGTAGGACTGCGCCTGCAGGCCACCCACCGAGGTGTTCATTGCATCGAAGATACCCATAACTTTGTCTCCAAATCCGATCTCGGCGGCGGGTCGACATGGCCGCAGTCGGAGGAGACAGTCGCAAGGGCTATGCCAATGCGGGTATTCTCAGGAAATCAATGATTTAATGAAAAAGCCCCGGCCTGACGACCGGGGCACATTTGCCGGGACCGGCAACAATTGCCGGGACACATCGTCGTTCCGGGGGGGATGCGAAGCATCGAGCCCTGGTGCGCATTGCGCACCTGAGAACCTCGAGATTCCGGACTCGATGCTCACGCATCGCTCCGGAATGATCCCCGCGAAACCTACGTCGCCGAGGCCGCCGCCGGATGGAACACCAGCCCGAAACCGTCGATGCAATAGCGCAATCCGGTCGGCTTCGGACCGTCGTCGAAGACGTGGCCGAGATGGCCGCCGCAGCGCCGGCAATGCACCTCGGTGCGCACCATGCCGTAGGCGCGGTCCTCGGTCTTGCCGACATTGCCCTCGATCGGCTGGTAGAAGCTCGGCCAACCGGTGCCGCTCTCGAACTTGGTCTCGGAGGCGAACAGCGGCAGGTCGCAGCCGGCGCAGGCGAAGATGCCTTTGCGGTGCTCCTTCAGCAGCGGGCTGGAGCCGGGCCGCTCGGTGCCATGGTTGCGCAGGATCTCATATTGCTGCGGCGTGAGCTGGGCGCGCCATTCAGCCTCCGTCTTCGTGATCTCGAACTTTTCCACGGCTTTCTCGCCAGCCTTGGCGGGCGTTCCTCTCAGCCAGCGGAAGGCCCCGAGGCCGAACAGGCCGGCGGCAGTCGTTAACAGGATGCGGCGATCAAACATCTCATTCTCCGTGCGCGGGCAATCCACGCCCTGAGATACGGGCTTCTGTCGGCCAAAGTTACACGTCCGGGCGGAATTTCTCTCAACTTATTGGGAGGCGGCGCCATCATGCGAGACCGGTTCCACGGCATGCTCTGCCTCCCGGACCGCGCGTATCGGCGGCGGGGCCGGTCGCGGCCTGACGCCGGGCGGTGGGCGGCGCGGGCCAGTGCCGGCGGCCCGATTGGCTTCGGCAAGGCGCGCCTCGCGCTCCCTGTCCTTGACCCTGGCGCGTTCGCGGTAGCGGGCGAGCGAGCCCGCGGCGGCAGAACTCGCCCTGCCCCAGATCCCGACCAGCTGGCCCGCGACCCGCCCCGTGGCGCCGCCCGCCCAGACCAGCTCGAACGGCGAGAACAGCTTCCACCGCTCATCGCCCCACAGGATGCTGCGCGCGATCATCTGCCCGGCCATGGCCGAAATGTTCATGCCCTGGCGGCCGAACCCGCTCGCCACCCAGAGGCCTTTGCGCAACTGGCCGATCTGCGGCATGCCGTGCACGGTCTGGCCGGTGGCGCCGCCGAACATTTCGCTGATCTCGACATTGCCGAGCTCCGGAAAGATCGTGCGGATCCGCCGCCTGACGCTGCCTGCAAAGCGCTGCGGACGCGCGGCCCAGGTGGTCTCCGGGCTCTCCCACATCAGCCGGTCGCCATCGACGATGCGGAAATGGTCGACCCCGTCGGAATCCATCACCGCTCCCTTGAAGGCGATGATCTCGTGCACGCGCTCGCCGAGCGGCGCGGTGATGCCGGCGTAGCGCCAGACCGGCAGCAGCGTCTCCGACAGCCGCCGCAGGGGCGCGCCGAGATGGATGTTGCCCGCGAGCACGATGTGGGTGGCGCGCAGCCGCGCCGACGGCGTGACGATGCGCTTGCGGATGCCGGAATGATCGATGCTGACGACCGGCGTGTCCTCGAAGATGCGGGCGCCGGCTCGCCGCGCCAGCGCCGCAAGGCCGTGCACATATTTGCGGCCGTCGACCTGGAATGCTTTGGGATAATACACGCCGTGGAAATAGCGATCGGTCTTGAGCACCTCGCGGACGCGATCGACCTGCCAACCCTCGGCCTCGGTGTCGAAATCCTCGTTCAGCATCTGCAACCGGCTAATCAGACGGTCGCCGGCATCGACGTTGGAGACCTCGAGCACGCCGTTGCTCGGGGCAATCCCCGGCATGTTCTCTTCCGTGGCGTTGGCCCGGACGAACTCGGCCCCCTCCTTCGACAGCGTCCACAATTCACGCGCGTCCTCAAAGCCGATGCGCTCGATCAGGTCGGTGAGCGGCAGCGCAAAGCCCGGCATCACGGTGCCGAGCTGGTTGCCGGAGGCGTTCCAGCCGATATGACGGCCCTCGAGCACCGCGACACTGGCCCCGAGCCGGGCTGCCTCCAGCGCGATGGAGAGCCCGGCAAGCCCGGCACCGATGACGCAGATGTCGGCGTCGAGATCGAACGACAGCCGCACACGGTCGCGAAAGCCGGCTTCTTCCTGGGACACGCTTGTGAAAGTCTCGCTCATGTCGTTTTCTTAGAGCATGATCCGGAAAACTGTGCAGCGGTTTTCCGAACAGATCATGCTCGAAATAACAACCTTAAGCACGATGACGATTCGTTCTAGTCTCATCGCGCTTTACACCTGCCAGGCGCTTGTCACCTTGTCCCCGCCCGCGTCTGTACATTATCCGCGACCGTAACGATTCGAGAATGCCATGCGCCGTTTGATGCTGCTGCGTCACGCCAAGACCGAGACCGACGCGCCGAGCGGCCGTGACCAGGACCGACGGCTCGACGATCGCGGCCACAAGGATGCCGCCCGGATGGGCGATTGGATCGCCGCCCATCCGCCCTTCCCCGAGACCGTGCTGGTGTCGCACGCCGTCCGGGCCCGGCAGACCTGGGACATCGCCTGGGAGGCGATGAAGCACCGCGTCCCGACGCCGCAGGTCGAGATCCTGCCGGAACTCTACGGCGCCGATCCCGCGCAGATCCTGGACTCCATTCGCACCGCAACCGCCCCGGCCAACCCGAAGCAATTGCTGCTGGTCGCCCACAATCCCGGCATGCACGAGGCCGCCTTGATGCTGATGGGCGGCGGCGATCATGATGGCGCCAGGGCGCTCAGCCACAATCTGCCCACCGCGGGACTTGCGATCTTTGACTTTGACGTCAAGGATTGGGGTGACGTGGCCTACCGCCGCGGCAAGCTGGTGCTTTTCACCAGCCCCAAGCTGCTTCGATCGGGATGATCGCGACGGCCGGGAAAACGTGCTGACTGGAAGATTTGGAGGCGCAGATGTTCAAGTCCATCCTCGTGCCCATCGACCTCGCCGACACCGACCTCGCCAAGCCGGCGATCGCGACCGCCGCAACGCTGTCGCAGACCTGGAGCGGCCAGGTGCGCCTGCTCAACGTGCTGCCGATGACGCCGGTGATGCTGGCCGAATACGTGCCGGCCGACTTCGACGAGCAGCAGCGCCAGACCTCGGAAGAAGCCCTCGCCATCGTCGCGCGCGAATCCGGCATCGAGGCTTCCCGCATCTCCAGCGTGGTACGCCAGGGCGGCATCTATCACGAGATCCTCGAAGAAGCCGTGCACATGAAGGCCGATCTGATCGTGATGACCTCGCACCGGCCGGCGATGCGCACCTATTTCCTCGGCTCCAACGCGGGGCATGTGGTGCGCTACGCGAAGTGCTCGGTGCTGGTGGTGAGGCATTAAGGATCGTCATAGCCCGGTCTCGTAGGGTGGGTTAGCCGTGCGGACTGCGCGAAGCGCTGACCGCTCGGCGTAACCCACCACTTTAATATCCGCGGCGGCAGAGAGGTGGGTTACGCCTGGGGACTGCGCTTCGCGCAGCCCGGGGCTAACCCACCCTACTCGTCTACAATCCCTTGCGTTTCTACAATCCCTTGCGTTGCCCGACGGGCAAAACACCCAATTGGTCGGTCAATCCGCGCCGTCGAAAATATTCCACTTTACCGAAATTCGGAAATCGCGTATGTGTCGCCTCAACCCGGCCCAAGGAAGAGGGGCGTATCGCGATCGTCACGAACGCGGGCCGGGCGGCGGTGGACGCAGGTGACATCGGCGCGAAGGGTTTTGCCGGGCGGGCAACCGTGAGCGAAGACCTCGCGCATACGACCGGTGTGATTCTAGCGTACGGCAAAATCGTGTGGTCCTGACGCCCGGGGTCTGTGCGTCAAGTGTTGCGGTGATGGGTGTCGTCCAACCGGACGCATCCGCCAGCCATCCGCAAGGCGACGGGGGCAATAGTGCAACGCTCCCCGGGGAGAGCACGACATAAGCCGTAAAACCACTGCGCAGGGAGTGGTCCAGGACGAAATCGTCAATGAAATCAATGCGATTTGGTGATTGTGTTCACCGTTGTGTCGCGATCCGCGATCCGGAAAAATTTTGCATCCATAGGACCTCACCGCACGATCCGGTACCGCTTCGCCGGATTCCGCCTCGGCCCCGCTGCGGCCTTCCCGGCATTCAGTGCCCGCATGATCCCGATCCGCGCGAACATGACCGGCCCGCCGCGCTCGGCCACAGCAGGCGGGCATGGAGGCCGAGGGCGGTTTTTAACATGCTCCCGGAACGGTGCACTCTTGTCCTCATTTAACGGTTGAAAACGCCAGCCGCCGCCCCCGAGCACCTAGGTAGCAGCCTCGAATCATGCCTATTCCCGGTAGTGAATGGGAATGGGGCTAACTGACGTGGAACAGAAGCACGCTACTATCCGCATAAAACTCGGCGCGCTTGAGGTCGAGTATGAAGGCGAATCCTCATTCTTGCAGGATCATTTGGTTCAAACGATTAGGGAATTGCTTGAGCTTCAGAAGGAAATTCCTGCGCCAGCCGAATCAGGAAGCTCAACGCCCGCCGCCGCTGCGGTAACGAATCCAAACGATGTCATCGATCTCTCCACAAGTACAATCGCCTCGCTGCTTAAGGTGGACAGCGGACCAGCCTTGGTCGTGTCCGCTGCTGCCCACATGCACTTTGCAAAAGCCAGTTCAACGTTTACGCGCAAAGAACTCATCATCGCCATGCGCGCAGCGCCGTCATACTTCAAGGAATCGTATGTCAGTAATTTAAGCGTGAGCTTGAAGCGACTCGTGGTCGACGAGACTTTGCGCGAAATAGGAACTGACACATTCGCCCTGTCCGCAAAAACGATCAGCGATCTAGAGCCCAAGCTGCGTGCTGCTTAAACCCTCAGAGCTAAAGAACTGGCTGCACCGCGACCTGTCGAGAATCGACAAGGTGCTCTTGGCGCTCGCCGCAAATGAGACGACGTCGCAGGTTGCGATGATCAAGACTTGCGCAGAAGATGCAGGACTCAGGGAAATTAAGAAGTGGAACGTCTCGCAAATTTTGTTAGGTGCCAAAGCGAAGGGGTTGGCTATTCCAACACCGACAGGCTGGGAGCTTACTGAGACGGGCAAACAGCATTTAAAGGCCCTAGGGCTCACAAAAATTAGTCCGGCGGCCGTGAACGTCGCCACCGACCTGCGCAATTTGCTGGTGACGGTCAAAGATAGCGATACGCGAGCTTTCGTTGAAGAGGCGGTGGCATGTTACGAGCTTGAATTCTTTCGATCCGCAGTAGTCATGTCGTGGCTAGCCGCTGTCCACGTGCTGAGGCGGGAAGTGATTCAGCATCACCTGAAAGCGTTTAATGTGGAAGCTGCGCGCGTGGACAACAAATGGAAGCCAGCCAAGACGGCAGACGATCTCGGTCGAATGCAGGAAGCGGACTTCTTGGACAGGCTGGCTGCCATTTCCGCGATCGGGAAGAACGTCAAAGAAGAGCTGCAGAAGTGCCTTAAACTCCGAAACGGCTGCGGTCATCCCAACACATTGAAGATCGCGACCAACACGGTAGCGAGCCACATCGAGATTCTATTGCTCAACGTCTTTCAGCCATTTGCAAAGTAAATGTAACGGTAGTCTCACGTCGCGTTAGGAAACTGCGTATTCAATTCCGGACAGCGGATCACTTCACCGTCACCCTTTCAGCACATCTCGCAGCCGCTCACTGGTCGCGCTCCACACCGTTAACGCGTCAACCTGCAACCGATGCTCCGGCGTGTACACACTATTCCACTCAATGCAGCCGCTGGTGACGAGGATGAACCTCACTCATCTGCTCCAATCGCAGCTCCAGCCGCTCATTCAGCATCAGCGCTCTGAGCGCACTGCGCCAATCACCGTTAGGCGCATCCGTTCGACGATCCTTTCTGGTTGTGGACGGTCACTCTGTCGCTGCCCGGTCCACCGTCCGGTGCGGCTGCGAGCCTCGAAGACGCCAAGGCGGCGTTCAAGGCAGCTTGGACGACTTGGAAAGCGAAGCAGGCACCGGAGCGGTTGGCGAAGGCCTATGAGCAAATCGGAGACGGTTAGGGCGGTGATCGGACTGAGCGGATTGCTCAGCCTCCCTGGTCCCAAACGATTATACAGGCGCGGCGCTATTGCCCTCCGGCGCTTTGCGAATGCGCGGCCACTACCTTCTGCGCCTCTTGCTCGATAATTTTCACCGCAGCATCAACGGCCCGCTCGTGATCATCGTCGAGAGATTTGTCCCTCATCCAAGAATATAAGTAGACCGTCAACGCATCCTGCAGTGTCATGGCAGGCTCCTCCAACAACAGCGTTCTGTACCCCCGCTCGGAATGATCCTACTTTCCGGACACCGTCGCAATCGGATGATGTCTTTAAGTCAAGGTTAAGCTTGATAGCTGCAATGCAGTTCAAATCTGCGCGGCTGGCGTGGCGCGGACGTGCGGCCGAAATTCTGAGGGCAATCCCTGATATCCACAGGCGGCTCCGTAGTCCTCCGGCTCCTTACTACCCTGCATTGTGCCATCGTCGTGTCTCCCGATTCGTCAGCAGAGGACACGCGCATGGCACTGAACGACGGTGAGATCGCAATTGTTAAGGGCATGCTGCTTCGCGGAGACCGGCAGCACGATATCGCGGCATACTTCGGCATCAATGGTGGTCGCATTGCCGAGATCAGCACAGGACAAACCGGCAGCAGCATCGCTGCTGCATCAGCAGAAGACCTGCCGCCAGCAGGCCCGTACATGGCTGGTCGCTCAGCACTCCGTGCTCGCGATACGCTGACTGCGCTACGCGATCTCATTCAAGACGCAATCACCGACATCGACCTGTACGAGAAGCCAAGAGACTGACGAGCATTTGCTGATGGCAGATACTTCACTGTGGCCAGTTATTGTTGGCGGCTTGCTGACAATGTGCGGTGTCGCCGTTTCCGGCGGCGTAACTATTGCACTCAATCGAGCTCAGGCCCGCGACGAGCAAAAGAAAAGGCGCGCTGAAAAGTTCGAGCAACTTGTGAGCGCGGTATACGAATTTGACCTCTGGCTCGACATGAAGGAAGACGTGCTTGCGCGACTCGAAAAGATAAAGCTGGAGATTTCGCCGCTCGCAAAGCTCGAAGCCATATCGGCCGTGCACTTTCCGCAATTCCTGCCAAAGATTGACGAGCTGCACCGAGCGTCCTTGGGGTACATAGGCTGGATGACACAAGCCGGAGCCAAACGAGCTAGCGGCGACTTCGCGCTGCACGACGGCTTGAACGAACTGTACGGCAATTATGCGCAGAAACGCCGCGAGCTGTTGGATCAATTGAAGCAATACGCGGTGGATCACTTCAAGTAGCAGCCGCTCTCTGTTGATGGCACCTCGCCGCTCTCCGTCGGCTGGCTGCTCTCACGCTTGTTGGCATCGATCAATGATCGTCGGCTTGACCCACTCTCATTCCGACGGAGACGTTCAGGCGCTCGCCCGCCTCTTGCACGATAATGGATGGTTGGAGGAAGGATACACCGGCGGGATTGCCCAAATATCTCCTCGAGGATTCATGCACGCGAGCGACTCCCGTGTTTCTGAATCCGTCACCGGCTTCATTGCCATGTGGTTCGACAAATCCATGGACGTGGCCCGCGACCAAGGGCTCGACCCAGCAATTCGGGCGGCCGGTTACACGCCAGTCATCGTGAGCGGCGTTGAGCATATCAACAAGATTGACGATGAAATCGTCTCGCAAATCCGCAAGTCAAAATTTTTGGTGGCGGACTTTACCGGCCATCGCGGAGGCGTCTATTTCGAGGCAGGCTTTGCGATGGGGCTCGGCTTGCCGGTCTTTTGGACGTGTCGAAGAGACGATTTAGCCAACCTCCATTTCGATATTCGTCAGTACAACTGCATTGATTGGGTTGATACTACCGACCTTGCAGCGCGGCTCACACGACACATTGAGGCCATCATCGGCCCAGGTCCTGTAAAGTCCAAGTAGATCAATTCACTCCCAGCTCACACGCAGTCACGGTTGACGCTGATCCAAATGCACCGTTGCCCCAGCGGATCGTCATGGCTATGGACGGCATCAGTTATCACCGCGCGCCAACTTCGCGACAGCTCGACGGAGCTTGATCTCGATGCACCGAGTGCAGATCAGCTCGCCGTCCCCGGCCGGTGGCGCAAGAACGGTCAACTCTTCTGGGGCGAACTCTTCTTCGCAGTGATCGCAGCGGGGGATTTCGTGCATCCGCGTATTTGCTCACGCTCTTGTGGCGGAATTCGGCAAAGGCGCCGGAATGAACCAAGAACCGCTGGTCAGTTGGTGTCTGGTTAACACAAAAAGTCGCGCCGACAGGGATGGGCGCGACTTTTCTCGAATAGCCAAAGACGATCAGAAATGATGCCCTCGACTATTTCTCCTTGATGACAGTCGTGCTGCTACTGCTACCAACTGTCCCTTCCTCGCAGACTTTGGTCTGCTTGATGCGATCTTCGGCTTCCACGCGGCTCTTGAAAGCCAGCGGACCGATCTGCGTTATGACCTCCTTGTCCGCCGGACGTGTCGTGGTAACGGTGCATTGGCGGTTCGGACCCTGCACGACATAGTACTCATCGGCCAGTGCCGGGGCGGCGCATCCGATGATTAATGCGCCAGCAAGCAGAAGTGGTGCTTTCATTGTCGCCTCTCCTTTCAAGTGCTGCCGAACAAAGGACAAGCGCGATCAAGAGAGATGCCGCGTGCTACTGCGCACACGCTTATCCTTCAATCCTCTCGGCGGCTCTGTAACTCGCCCGAGACTTCAGAGTTCCCCGATTTTCAGTGCATGCAAAGCTGCATCAAAACCTGCTGAGAGGTTGGTTGCGGCAGCACCCGCCGTGGGACGAGGCGAAGGCGCTGCAACGGTGAGGCGCTTAAGGCCGTAGTGCGTGGGAGAAGGAACACAAAGCCGCTGCATAGGGCGCGCGCTCTCGCCGGAGGCGCAAACAAACGGCGAGTGCTAATCTCTGCTTATGAGCGAACTCACTTCTTCATGGCGTCTGCTGCGTCCCTCGCCGCATCCTTAAACATCACCAGCGGCGTTGTGCACGGCGCCCTTGGCATCAGCCTTGCCTTCCCTTTGCAGGTCCTTATCGCCAAATCGTGCCCCTGGCCTTGTCAGCGACACCCTTCACGTGCTCGCGATCCATAGCTCGCTCCTTTAGTCTTGGTTGACGAACAGCGCATGAGACCGCTCCAGTGAGCACTTGTGCCGGTGTGCTTCGGCCCCATATTCGACGTATGCAACTCACCGATATCCACGACCAAGCAATCCAAGCCCGCATGGCGCTCGTCGTCGGCGCAAGGACGTTTGACCGGCTGTTCGCAGGCGTACGGTTCGATGAAGTCGATGGGGATATCCTGTTCGTCTACGCCAAGGATGAGGACACCGCCGCGAAGATCGAGGATGAATTCGCGGTGCACATATCTTCTATTGCCTCAAAGATATTGGAGCGGGAGATCAACATCGTGATGGTGTTGCCCAGACAGCTCGTCAGTCGAGCTTACGAGAGGCCGGGGATCGGCGGTGGTCAATGTCCGGTCTTCTGCGGACAGCCGACATGGAATTCGGCTGGTGCATGTTCGGCTCGGGGCCAGGAACGGACCAGCACTCAGTGTTTTACGAGGGCCACCTGCGAGACAACCTGCCGAACTGCAGTCATTGCGCGGGCGCAGGTATCGGCAGGATGCTCGACACTTTCCAGCCGCTTGGCGTCTTCACTAACAGCTGATTCATCAGGAATCTCGTCTGTTGCGGCGATTGGCCGGTGGCTCCGATCGTGAATATGATCGGGACATAGATTTGGGCAACGCTGTCTCCGGTCATGATGACCTTCAGGTTCGCCACGTCAGGCTCGAGTTTCCAGGTTCCCTCGTACAGCGCGGTAAAACGTTTGAGCGCAGCATCGGCGCCCCACACGGGGGTGCCGCGAGTGATCCAGAGAAAATCGGGTGAGGCTAGCAACAGGGACTCGACCGCCTTGACGTCGTGCGCATTTTGAGCGGCCACGAAGCGATCGAACGTCGTCCGCACCTCATCTTCAGGCGCCGCAACGGCGGGCTCTATCATCACGACAACAAAAATGAGCAGCACGCGCGCGATCAAACGACGCGTGACGCGACTGCGGTACAGATCGACGATCTTCATGTTCCGCACTCCTTCTACGGTTTCGCTCACTTGGCTTCCGGTCGGCGGTGACCACCCAATTGGCCATCCGAGTAGCGGGTGGCGGCGGCGTCCACATGGCGCCTCCGGAAGAAGCGCATCAGCCAACCCCTCAAATCTAGCACTTTGCGAACGGGTCGTCAGTGAGCGCGTAGCTTCGCCCGGCTCAGGTTAGTTCTGCTCTGGGTCACAAGCGGCGGTCGCGGCAAGCGCAGCCCTACGCCCGGTTTACGGCCGATAGCCGACAATCACAATGACGGCTGACAAGCTGACGTTGGTGGGGGCCGAACCATAAAGGCGCTACAGCCCAAAGGCACCTTGCTCGTATCGAAATTGCCGTTCAACGGCGGGCCGGCCTCAGACAGGAAGCCCATCCGTAAATTTCCCAAGTGTCGTGAAAACACCGAAGCCAAAGCAATGGGCCGACCAAGAGGTCCGACGATTGATCACGCTAGCCCGGCAGGGAGCTGGTACATCGAGGATAGCCGTCGAACTGGGCCGCCACGCCGGATCGGTTAGGCGAATGGCGCGAACGATGGGAATATTGTTGAAGAAGTAGCCATCGTCCGAAGGCGCGCAACGGTCTGCCTGATGCCCCACACCTTCCGAGGCCGCCATAAGATGGTACCCGGCATCCGTGCTGCACTGCGAACTTCGTTGCGGCTACGTGGCGCCCGTAATTTTACGGCCGTTGCACATCCGCGATCTTTGGCATCTACTTCAGATAGATTTTATGACGATCCATTTTCCAATGAGGACGCATGAGCGTCAAAGCCGTGATGGCCGCTATCCTCAAAGACCAGATGATAGCGCGCGGCGTGAACTCCCTATCGCCCTCCGACTATGAACAGATCGTAGAACTGCTGATCGAACAGCTCAGAGAGCTGGAGCTTAGCTTGGCTGTGCGAGAGATAACTGAGAAGCACGAGCCGCAATAGATGATCAGCAATCGAAGGTGACGCTTGAGAGATGACCAAAACGCATAATCGCCCAGCGTCGCGACGAGATAGCAAAGCTTGCCTACCCTTATTCCGGCTGCTGCCAATTCAAACGGAGGTCAACCATGCGTAACACTCTGCTCGGCGCCCTTGTCGTTGCCGTTCTTTCCATCGCATCAGCACAGGCTCAGCCGCCTGAAGAGCTGAACATCGACCACACCATCACCATGCAGGCCGGTGAAACCCGCATCTATCAATTCGAACAAGCCGTCAACCAAGTCGATCTTGTCCAGCCGATTGCGGAGGTCAAGCCGCAGACTGATCGCACCTTCACCATTCGCGCAATCGGCGCGGGGTCAACCATCTTGACTGCTTACAACGGCGAAGCAAAAGGTCAGACCGTGGTCTTTCGCGCGCGCCTCGTTGTTGAAGGCCATCTCGTCAAGATTTACGGCCAAGGGGGACAGCGAGAGGTCGGCGGCTATACGCCGTATCTCTGCACGTCCACCGGATGTGGACGCGCAAACCCGGATGTCGTGCGCGGGCCTGATCGCGTGACGATCACCGAAGACGCGAAGGGCAATGTGCAAGCAGTCGAGAAGGAATACCGGTGATACCAGCCATCGAACGCACAGGTCATCTCACCGAGCTGATCTTGGGCGGTGACGACCTCCGCATGCTTCCGCTGTCGATGCGGAAGACGAACTTGGAACGCCTGCTGTCGCGGCGTCCTGAAGGCGTCTTTATCAATCCCTTCGAACGTGGCGAGCTTGGACCTGATCTGTTTCGCGCTGCCTGCAAGCTAGGACTTGAAGGGCTGGTGTCGAAACGGCGAGACCGGCCCTATCAGGCGGGGCGGTCCAAGCACTGGGTGAAGGTGAAGAACCGGAAGCACCCAGCGATGGATCGGGGTGGCATGTTTTGACGCCTCTTACCCTAGCACTTCCCTCGGGAGGGGAAGATCGCAGAGGTTTTACATCGACGCAAAATCACCTCGTAGGACTGCGACGTTGAGCCGCGTAGTGGATAGGTCTCGTCGGCTTATGCTCGAAATTCTGGGAGAGCTGCCTATCCCCGGGTGTTAGCCCGACATAATCGGCCCGTGTGCCGCAATTTACACCTATGGGCAGTGTTGTGCCTTCAGCGAGCACGCTTTTGGTGCCCGCATCAATGACCCTTCCTTGCAGAGAGCTAAGGCAGGCTTTTGCGGATGCGTCCGAGCTGACAAAGGACCGCCAACACGAACTGGCGTTGCCCCCGCTCAACTGCACTCGAAGTCCCCTTGGTGTAACTGAAACTGAGACATTTCGGATTTTCGCGGAGAGCGACGAATGAAGGAAACTCCTGCCCGGCTATTTTCGGGCTGACAGAAGGAGGAACTACGAATGACGAGCTATTCGTATAGCACCCTCAACGATCCCGACGCAGCAGGCGACAGCGTCGCCGCTGGGATCAACGACAATGGCCAGATCGTCGGGTACTATGTTGACGCCAATGGCAACCAACAGGGTTTTCTCTATAGTGGCGGCAACTACACCACGCTCGACGAGCCCTCGTCCCCGTACAGCACCTACGCCGAGGAGATCAACGACGATGGGCAGATTGTCGGTTTTTACACTGACCAAATCGGTGCCCACGGCTTCCTCTATAGCGACGGTATGTACACCACGCTCGAAGACCCCTCGACCACACCTGGCAACACTCTTGCCATGGGGATCAACGACAATGGCCAGATTGTCGGTTATTATGGCGACGGTAATGGCGTCCACGGCTTCGTTTATAGCGCCGGCACCTACATTACGCTTGACGATCCCTCTGCCGGTCCCATCGGCACGGTCGCGACGGGGATCAACGACAATGGGCAGATCGTCGGTTACTACTACGACGCCAACAACTTGGGTCACGGGTTCCTTTATAGCGGCGGCACCTACACCACGCTCGACTATCCTTTTGCCACAAGTGACACAATTCTCGAGGGGATCAACGACGATGGGCAGATCGTCGGATACTATAGCGACGCCAGCGGTTTGCATGGGTTCCTTTATAGTGGCAGCTACACGACGATAGACGACCCCTTGGGCAGTCAAAGTCAAGCATTGGGCATCAACAGCACAGGTCAGATCGTCGGCGCTTATTGGGATAACACCGGCGGCCACGGCTTTCTGGCGACGCCCGTGCCCGGTTCGCCCCCGGTGGCGAAAGACGACATCGCCGGAGTAACAAAGGGGAAGGTAGTGACCGCCAGTGCCGCTCAAGGCGTGCTGGCCAACGACACCGATCCGGACGCCGACACCTTGCAAGTTAGCGCGGTCAACGGCGCTTCGTCGAATGTCGGCCACGCACTTGTCGGTGCTTACGGCACGCTTACCTTGAACGCGAACGGCAGCTACAGCTACGCCGCGGCAAAGGGCGGCAGCGCATCTCAGACACTGCCGCAGGACACGTTCACGTATACAGTCGATGACGGTCACGGCGGCACCAGCACGGCCACGCTAACCGTATCGGTCGTGGGAACCGGCCAGACTTATGTGAAGGGAACCGACAGCAACGACACGCTGAAGGCAGGCGCGAGCCGAACCGTGCTTGATGGAGGAAACGGCAACGACACCCTCATCGGCGGCAACAGCGCCGATGCGCTAATCGGCGGACGAGACAATGATACCCTTACCGGTGGCAAGGACGCTGACACGTTCGTGTTCAATCCTAGTTTCGACAAGGACGTTATCACCGACTTCAAGCCAAATGCGGATCACATCCAGATAGATGACACGCTGTTCGCAAATTTTGCCGAAGTGCAGGCTCATGCAGCCAATGACGGACACGGCAACACCGTGATCACGTATGACGCGAACGACACGATCACGCTGACGGGCGTGGCTCTCTCGCAACTACATGCGAATGATTTCTTGTTCGTGTGACGGCTCAGCGACAGCACCGACCAGAACAGTGGCCCCGACGATATCTCACGTCGGGGCCGTTCAGATCATCGGGCCGGTTACATCCGCCGTGCCTTACGATCCTTAATGTCGTCGACTACCGCACATGATCTGGTGCAGAACGTGGTACGGCTGAGGCATAAAGGGCTCGGCCGCCAGCTCGCCCGTGTGAGGCTCGTAACAGCAGACTAACGGCGCTCCGAACTCCTCGATGCGCTTAGAGCCATGATCGGCCAGTTAGTGGAGCGTCGCGGATGGCCGCTCCGTCATCGCCTCGACAAATTGCCGCAAGCGATCCATAGCTTTGCGGCGCCACGCCTCCAGCTCGCCGGCGTATTTCGCCAGGTCCGCACGAAACTGTTCGCCGTGAATGTCGGCACCGCGCGCAAGGAGTTGCTGCGCATAGGCCGTGAGCGCAAGATCGCGATGGCGGCACAACTCGGCGTTTGCCTCGTCCAATACTTTCATTTTGAACCCCGCTTCACAGCCAATTTCCAAATACTTCCGCCTTCACCCGGCCGGACGCCGGTGTTTTCCGTCTCGGCATGCCAAACTGAACCCCCATGCGTGATGAAGGACCCCCGCGGATACGTCCGCGATGCATCCCAAATGCCCAAGTAGCGCAGTGTCGGACGGGATTCGAGTTCCTTGATCCGCTCTTTCAGCGGCGTGATTGCGGCCAGCACGAAATCGCCGATCACCGGTGCCAGCGATTTGACGAGGCCTTCGATCTCGGCTCGCTGCTGTGGCGAAACCTTAGCTTCGATCGCACGGCGCTCTTCCGGAGTTGGGACGTTCATGGCATGTGCCTCGTGTCTGCTGGCCGGCCATGCCGCGCTTCGTAGGCAAGCTGCAACCGCGCCTGTTCTCGAACCAGTGTGCGCGCAGCCAAAACGTTCTCGGCCTTGTCGCGATGCCACAACAGTTCGCGGATGCGCTTTTCCAGCCGAGCAATCGGAATCAGATCGTCGATTTCGGGCGAAAGCCGAACCACCCGGCACCCTGCCTTTATTGCGGCGATCCGCCGCCCATATTCCAAATCGCTCGCTTTCAACCTGACCACCATGTGTGTCTGCCCTCAACTTTGAAGTTGATCTCTACAATAGCAGATCGGCCAACCCCCCTCCTAGGAATTTAATCCCATTGCGTACGGACCAGCCGGTGCGGTAATCGGGGCTTTGCAAGCCGGTTCGAGTGCACCCCCCCGGAGGTCAAAGAACCTAGCGATGACTGCGGGCAGTGAAGGAAGTGAAGGAAGTGGTTTTCCATTGTACCTCTCTTCCTTTTCCTCCTTCGTTCTTCTCAGAGCCGCAAAAAGAAGAAGGGAAGAATGGAGAGGGAGTACAATGGAAAACCACTTCCTTCACTTCCTTCACTGCCCGACCGAGCAATTGGCTCGGTCGACGCCTCGCGGTCTTCGTCTCCACTTCAGTCATCACGGGTGATCCAGACCAGCCCGTCGAGGCAGGCGATCCAGTTCGCCGTCTGCAAGCCGTCCTTGGCCTGCCAGAACAATCGATCTCGCTCCTCCTTCACCGGCACCGACGACAAATGACCGCGCTCGCACATGGAGCGCCACTCCTCCAGCGCGACAACTCGAATGAGCGGTGGGAACTCGCTGGCCTTGGAAGTCGGCGGAGACCGGCCGTGATCATTGACGCACCGGGTCAGCAGCTCCAGGGCGCGGCGTTGAACGTCGCTTAGCGCTCGCTTGGCCTCGGCGTTGGCCCGCGCTCGCGCCTTGATCTTGATCTCGGTCCGCAGGCGCGCCTTGGCTTCCTCCTCGGCCTCGGCCTGCCGCCGCGCGTTGGTCTCCTTCTGCGCTCGCGAGGTGGCCTCCGCCTCCGACTTGGCCTTCGCGTCGGCATCGGCCTTCTTGATCAGATCGCCGACCGCCTTGATCTGGTCGTGGACGGACAGCTCTTTCTGCGCGTAGACGACCTGCTTGGCGCCCAGAATCTTCCAGAGGCCGGTCTTATCGCCGGCATTGCGGACCGGCAGATACCCGGCCTGGGCCATCCGGTGCGGAATGGCGCGCCGGCTCTTGCGGTCGATGATCCAGCCAGCCAGGTCCTGCAGGTGCGGCACCGCGTCGGCTTCATCGGCGAGCTGCTTGATGGTGATCGCTTTCGGATTGCCGAGCCGATCCAGCGTCTCGACCAACTCAACCTCTTCCGGCGCCGCGTTTGCATTGGCGATGCTGAAGAAGGCTTCGGTTTTCTTCGGCGACGCCTTGGCGTTGAAGCCCGACAGGTCGTGCCCGGCAAGATAAGCGGCGACGTGGCGGTCGCCTCCGTCCTCGTACCAAGCCCAGAGCTGGTCGAAGTAGCCGTCCTTGAAGTCGCCCTGGGTACAGTCGCTCCACGCGACATAATGCCGGCGATCGTCCGGCGGCAGATAGACGCCGTTGGTGAGATAGTTCGAGGTGATGATGATGCCGTTGACGTTCGGGATGTAGTATTCCGGGCGATGCTTCTCGTTGATGCGATGCACGTCGGGCGGCGCCGCAATGATCGTCTTCATCATCTCATAGAATGCAAAGCGATCGAAGTCGCCGAGGTCGCGGCACTCGCTGATGCGCAGCACCGTTGACTTCAGATAGTCGGTGAAATTCGACTTGATGATATGCTGCGGAGACACCTCGACGAAATTCCACGGCCCGACCGCGCGCTTCACCGGTTCGAGCAGGCTGTCCTTGCCGACGCCCGGCCCGCCGCCGAGAAACAGCGCGTGATTGATCTTGGCCTCCGGGTGCTGCACCTTGTACGCACACCAGCGGATGATGTGGTCGGCATCGTTCGGATAGACCTTGCGGACGTGATCGATCCACAGGGTCGCCATGCTGGCATCGCCCGGAATGATCGCCGGCGGCCGGAAGAGGTTGAGCATGCTGGCGCCGGGGTGCTCAAACCATCCACCCAGCGCCACCAACCGATTCTTGATCATCATCGGCTCGCCGGGCGCCCACGTCACCGCCTCGATGGGACGGTTCTTGTCCAGCCATTCGCTGGCCGGCATCTTCTTGGGCTTCTTCTTGCTGTCCAGCACCGGACGGCCGTCCACGTCCAGCACCGCGACCGGGCGGATGCGCGCGTTGACGCTCGGAGACGGCCACGGCTTCCGCGTTGGCAAGTAGATATAACTGTGCGTTTCCATATCGGCGACGAAGTGATCGAGCGTCACCGGCAAGGTCTCGGTGAACTTCTTGATTGCGGACTGGATGATGCCGTTGAGATACTTGTCGCCCTTGTAACGCTTGATGCTCTCCACCCGCTCGGGCGCGTCCTTCTTTGGCGCGTTATCGATGGCGTCGCGCAGGAGCTTCTTCAGCTTCTTATCATCAAGACATTCGAAGTAAACGGCGACGTAGCTCGCAGCCGCGCGCGTCAGCGGACCGTTGAAGCCGTGCCGGCCGTCGCCGTCACCGATCTCGCCGAGAATGGCATCGAAGCCTTGGGCGCCACCATCGCCCTGTGCGCTGCCGGGAGTGGTTTTGCTGGTTGCGGCCTTGTCGGCGCCTTCGACTTTTGCGCCGGCAGCTTCGTACTGGGTGAGATCGTTGCGATGGTCGATGAAGCTGCCGTAGGTGACCTCGGCGCGATGGTCGAGACCCGGCTTGTTCATGACATAGCCGTAGTAGTAGGCTTGAGAGAGCGTGAAGCTCTCTCTTGCGGCAACCTGATCGACGCCAAGCTCGGCCTTCATGAAGCCGTCGAGCCGCGCGACCAGTTTGGCGCGCATCTCGGGCGGGAGCGGCTGCGAGGTCGGTGCCAGAATACGCCAGCGCGGCGCGCCAGGTGTATGCGAGGGCGACGTGTAGCCCAGCGCGTAGATGCCCATTGCCGTGAGGGCCTTCACGGCGTCATCGAAGGCGATCTTCCTGCCGTCGTAGTCAATCTCGATGCCGCTGATCTGCGTCACGTTGACGTCGTGGCGCAAGCTACCCTTGTCGGTGCGCTTGTCGCCAAACTTCGCCAGCTTCAGCCAGGGCAGGACCTCTTTCTTGCGCCTCGCTGTCGACAGCACAAGTTCCTGCATTTCGACCAGGGTGAGTTTGTCGGTCGTGTGGGTCTTGGCCGCGAAATCCTTGAAGAACGTGACATGGATTTTTGCAAGTCGCGGCGGCGGCTCCTCGCACGGCTCGAAGAGCGGCGCGCGTTCGATGGTCTCGGCGAAATCATCATAGAATTTTGCAAAGGCATCGAATTGTGTGCTATCAAACATAGGTGGATTTCCCAAAAGTTCACATGAAGATGAACCAAGCGCTCACTTGGTTTTACGGAAACTAAAGGCCCCGCCGCTGAACGCGGCGGGCCTTCGCGTTTTCGGATCAGGCCGCCCGCTCGCGCTTGTGGCGCCACGCGGCCGCCGCTTCCTTGCTGATCAGGACGCGCGTGCCGACATTGATCGTGCGCGGCATCTGCTTGCGGTTCTTGTAGAAGAGCTGCACGGAGATGCGGTGGCGCGCGCAGAATTCCTTCACTGTAAACGCATCTGCGTCGTCCGCGACGTCGCGCGGTGCGGTCTTCCGGCCGGTGACTTCAGGGCGGGCCATAGGTTTGTCTGCTCCTACTCGTGTGGTGGCGTGTAGGAGGCAATAGAGCGCAGTCTATCTGCTTCGTAGAGTGCTACGATGGATGTTAGTTCAGGATTGATAGGGGAAGTCGCCAATAGCGCAGCGGCTCCAGGCTCTTGTCGCACGATGCGACGCTCGCCCTCGGCCCCCGTCGCGGCAGACTCCGCCAGCCATCAGGATTTCTCGGTGATTCGCACATGCATCGCGTACATGAGCCAGGGATTATATCCCTGGCGTTGTCCTCGATGGCGGACGATCATTTTAGCAACGCCAGATGGCGTGAACTCCTTACCGAGGATGGCCTTGAGCGTGAGCGTTAGAAAATCGACAACAGGAGCATAGGGCGTGCCGGCATCGTCCTTCTTCCTCGACCAGCGCAGCGTCCCGCCAGACTTCTTCCACAGGTCCATCAATCGCGTTTCCAGTTCTGCCTTGATAGGGTCATTCTTGCCGGCGAACGGCTGAACCCACAAATCGTAATCGGAAAGCCACGCATCAAGTCGGTTCTCCGGCGTCTCGAAATCGGGGTGGACAAAGTCATCATCCAGCAGGCCGTCCGCCAGCACTCCCGCCAACGCCTTCTGGGACTGGCGCACTGACATCAATGCCTTATAGATTTTTTCCCGCTGCTTTGCCGGTTTTTTCCCGTGCAATTTTTTAATCCACATCTCCCTGGTGGCCCGCGCCGCCCAAAAAGCTTGACCGATCTTGTCGATCTCTCTGCGCAAATCGATGCCCTGGGACGTATGAGTGCAAGTCGAACGAATTGCCCGCCATTCTGCTTCGGAGAGAGCAGTAAATGGCACGACGCTTTTCGCGCGAGTGGGACGGTGGCGTCCTGAAGCAAGCTTCGATGCTCCGTGTCGTGGCCGGCGACCGGCCGATGCGTTGTCACTCTTAGGCATAACTGGCGCTGACGCTTCCGAATTTGCTGGCTCAATAACGCAGAGAGCCGCAGCGCGTTGCCACGCGGCTCATGAAACTTCGGTGATCAAATTGGCGCAAGTCGACCCACAGTCCGGCGTCGCCGGCTAGAGGCGCCAACAACTATTGTTTGGTACCAGCCGACGTTAGTGGGTAGCTGTTGGAGGGCAACCGTTGGAGAACACGTTCGAGGACAACGTTATTCATCAACCGACGAAAAAGCTCGCCCGTCAACTCGCCAGCGCAACGATATTGTTGCTGCTTGCCGGCTCACTTTGGAGCAGCGCCTTGCGAGAGATGTCATCGCCGTGCTCGGTGATGAACTTCGAGTAGGTTCGCTCGATCATCGCGACGCTGGTGTTATGCAGCGATGCGACCAGTCTGATCGGAATGTTCTGCAAGAGCATTCGCACGATGCTCGAATGTCTCAGGGCGTAGATCGTCACAACGGCAGGGTCGAGTCCGATCGCTGTGACGATCTTGTCGATCTGGCGGTGATAGGTCTGGCCAGGATTATCGCCCCAGGGGCTTCCGTCGCTCTGTAACAGCAGCGGCGCATCGCCATCGCGACCTTTCGCCGTCTCTTTCAGCTTGGTCGCGAGCTGCGCCGTGATGGGCACGCTGTAGCGCTCGACTTTCTTCTTGGCACGATTGCGTCCGCCGCCCTTGGCTGATTTCGGCATCGACAGTTTCGGCCGCACTGGATGGGCGTGCAGATCGGCAACGCGCAGGCGCACAGCTTGGCTTGGCCGCGCGCCTGTGATCGCCAACATATCAGTCAGCAGCCCCAACTTGTCATCCAGCCCATAGGCGGTGACGACGAATTCCCGCACTTTCTGATCAGAGAGGACGACGTTGCGGGCTTCCTGTGCATCCGGCAGGCCGGCGAGACCAACGTCCCACGCGCGCTTATTCTGAATGCGCTGGTCGTGCTGTGCAGCCACCTCCAGCGCCGCGCACAGGCAGCCGCAGAGCCGATTGATTGTCGAAGGCGCGATCTTGGTCAGCAGGCCGTCGCGCCATTTCTGCAACTCGTTCGAAGTGAGCAGTGCGACAGGCTTGGCGAGCAGGACGGATGTGAGGTGCACTCGTGGCCATTGTGCGTTGTAGGGGTTGGCGCTGCGCGCTTTGAGATCGGCTTCATAGGCCGTCAGAGCGCCGTCCACGGTGACGGGTGCATTATCGCCGGTCCCATGATCGCCGCACGCCAAACGTTTCGCGGCGTCCTGCGCCTGGAAGAACGTCATGACGTCTTTGCCGTCAGAGTCAGCGAAGTCGTCGGCATCGGCGATGCGCTTGGTCCAGTAGGCACCATGACCGTTGCTCGATTTCACCACCCATGCGCCATTGGTGCGATTACGCCGATAGAGCAGCGAGACGCCTCGGGCAAGCGATGGGCCGGGATACGGCTTGCGACGAACCTGCATTTTCAAACGAGCGCTGCGGCTTTCGAGGGCGCTGTTGCGGACCTTGCGTGCCATGTGTGTCCCCGGTTTTGTCCCAATGGTGTGTGGTAATGCGGAGGGAAGCCTATGGCACAATATGGCAGGAAGTTTTGTCGGATCAACGGGTTGGCTATTCCACACCGGTCTCTACGATTCCATACGGAGATTTATTTTCCTCTGCGCAGGGAAGGCCGGGATGTCCTGGCTACACCTGTATGCCGCTGTGCAGCTTCTTGTTACGCAGATTTCGCACAGTGGACCGCGGGTGCCAGCCGGCGCCCGGTCTTCCCTGCGCCCTCTTTCAATTGAGGGCGAAGCGATGAAGCACAGCTCGGGCGAAATGAGCCGCGAGGATGCGAAGCTGTGTCTGTTGTTCGAAAATGAATCGATACATGCCGCGACTACCAAGCCATCCCCGTCACCCCCGCGCAACGGCGAAGCCGTTGTCGCTGGAGGTGCGCGCACTGCGGCGCGACAGCGTCGCAGTGCAAGCCTCGAAGGGCGACGGCCCGGCTGCATCTCGGCCACTCATCCTTCGAGGCTCAGCATGCGATGCGTTCGCATCGCATGCCTCGCACCTCAGGATGACGGGACAGATAGTGTCGATGCGGAAAGAGTCGGGATGGCTTGAGTTAGAACTGTTCGCCAAACACCGCTCTCGTGCCCCGGACGCAGCGCAGCGCAGCTTCGACGGTGCGCTGCAGAGCCGGGGCCCATGTATCAGCGACTGCGCGGCTTCCTGGGTCCCGGCTCCGCGCAGCAACGCTTGCGCGTTGCGGCCCGTCCGGGACACGAGAGGCTTACAGATACCGCGTCAGCTCGGCCTTGACCTGCCCGTAGACGGCGTCCTCGATCTGGCTGCGCGTGATCCCGATGTCGCGCAGGGCACGGTCATCGAGCTCGTTCAAGGTCTTGACCGCGGAGCGGCGCTCGAGGCGGTTGAACAGCGCATAGGCGCCTTGGGCGAGCGTTGCAAAAAATCCGCCCGTCGAGGATGGGCGTAAACTCCGCCCTGCAGTTTGCGAGATCGTGGTCATGTTTCTTCTCCGGCCTGGTGTCCCGCGCGGCGAAGCAGGTGCCGTTGGCGCCGACGCATTCAGCGCCTGCACCTCATTTGCCGTCGGATTGCTCTCGCTCTCCTCGGCTCAATCGTGGAACTTGATGGAACTTAAATGCTCCAGTACACTGCTCGGAGCAAGTAAAACATTGCTCTCGGTGCAATAATGTCCAAGTTCGAGTACGTGAAGCTTGCCGATGCCATTGCCTCGGATATCTCTAACGGCACGTTAAGGCCCGGCGATCGGCTGCCGCCCCAGCGCAATTTTGCCTATGACCGCGGCATTGCGGTCTCGACCGCGAGCCGGGTTTATACGGAGTTGCTCCGCCGCGGGCTCGTCGTCGGCGAGGTCGGCCGCGGCACCTTCATCTCCGGCGACATCAGGCGCGAGGTCGAGGCGTTGAGCGAGCCGCGCGATGCGCGGATCGATTTCGAGGTCAATTATCCGCTATTGCCGCAGCAATGGGCGATGATCGCCAAGAGCCTCGCAGGGCTGGAGCGCGTCGACGCGCTCGAATCCGCGCTGCGCGTCTCGACGAGCACCGGCACCAAGAGCGCGCGCAACGCGGCCGCCGCCTATCTCGCGCGCAAGGATTTCGCGCCGCAGGCCGAGCAGATCGTCTTCACCGCCAACGGCAAGCAATCGCTCGCAGCCGCGCTCGCGGCGCTGGTGCCCACCGGCGGCCGCTGCGGTGTCGAGGCGCTGACCTACCCTTACGTCAAGAGCATCGCGGCGCGGCTCGGCATCACGCTGGTCCCGATTCCCATGGACGAATTCGGCGTACGTCCCGATGCGATCCAGAAGGCGCATCGCGAAGCGCACCTGTCGGCGCTGTATCTGCAGCCCATCATCCAGAACCCGCTCGGCGTCACCATGAACGCGACGCGCCGCGCCGACATCATGCGCGTCGCCGAAAAGCTCGACCTCACCATCATCGAGGACGCCGTCTACGGCTTCCTCGCCGACGACACGCCGCTCGCCGCGCTCGGGCCGGACCGCTGCATCGTGCTCGACAGTCTGTCCAAGAAGGTCGCGCCGGGCCTTGCGCTCGGCATCCTCGTGGCACCGCCGCACTTGCGCGAAAGCGTGATGAGCGCGGTGCGCACCGGCGGCTGGATCGCATCGGGCCATGCGCTGGCGGCCGGGCAACGGCTGATGGCCGACGGCACCGTCGCGGAATTGACGCGGCTGAAACGCATCGATGCGGCGCGCCGGCAGCAGACCGCGGCAAGGCTGCTCGCGGGCTACCAGCACGCCGCCGATCCGCGCTCCTACCATCTCTGGCTGACGCTGCCGCCACACTGGCGCTCGCAGACCTTCGTCGCGGCCGCGGCCCGGCGCGGCATCGCGCTGACGCCGTCCTCCACCTTCGCGATCGCCCACGGCCATGCACCGAACGCGGTGCGCCTCGCGCTCGCGCCGCCCACCTTCGAGCAGCTCGATTCCGGCCTGCGCACGATCGTCTCGCTGCTCGGCACCAAGGAAGAGGATTTCGACTCGACTGAGTAGCGATTGGTCGTAGCCCTCGGTCTAGGGCAGCAAGGCCTTCGGCACCTGATCGAAGCTGTATCGCTGCGGCTGGTTGCGCCGGACGAAGCCGCCGACCTGCCAGGCGAACAGCGCGGCAAAGCCGAGGATGAAAAGCGCGCCGGCGAACTCGCCGCTCACGAGGGCGCGGATCAACAGGCCCGCCATCGCCACCGTCAGCACCGCCAGGAATGCCAGCACCGCGGCATAGGCGGTGCGGCCGAGCCCTGCCGTCAGCACCGCGCGGCTGCCCGCCTTCGCCATCCGCGCGTGCAGCGCGAGGATGAACGCGCGAAAGCCGTTGTCCTGCGGCGCCATCAGCGCCGCGGTCTGCCAGCTCGTCGACAGGATCGCGATGCGGCGGCCGCTGTTGTGAGTGACATCGGCGCGAAAGCGGTGCTGCTGCATCGACACCGGGCGGAATGACAGCCGGATCGCGCTGATCTCGTCGTAAGGCCAGAGCGAGGTGCGGCCGCCGATGTGCCAGGACAGCCCCTGCTCCGTCAGCTCGAAGCGATGCGCCGAGCCGATCAGCGACGCCTTGTAAGCATAGCTCGTGACCGGCGTGGCCTCAGCTTCCGACCCCTGCATCCCCTCAATCAATCCTGTCCGCCCCATCCCGGCCGCGATCCGCTTGCGCGATCGCCCTCGCCCATCCTACAAGCGAGGCATGGCTGAGACGACCTTTTTTCCGCGCCGCCTGATTCTCGGCGCCGCCGTGATATCAGGCGTGCTGCTCGCGCTCGCGGTGCACATGCTGGGGGCGCGCTATGGGCTCGACCTCGGCGGTCTCTGGCGCTCCGATACGCATGAGTTCATCCCGGCAGGCGCGGCGATCGCGTGGTGGCTGATCGCGACCGTCGGCTTCTCCGGCGGCTATTTCACGGCAACGTTGATGCAGAGCGCGGTCTCCGGCCAGATCCCGCAACGGATGCGGCAGTTCCTGATCGCGGTCGGCGTGCTGCTGCTCGCGGGTGCCGGCCAGGTGGCCTCGGCGCCGAGCCCGATCCCGACCGTCGCGGGCGTGCTGGCCGGGCTCGCCGCGCTGTGCCTCGGCGCCGTCATGGCATTTTGCGGCGCGCATTTCGCATTGCGCCGAGGCTAGAGCATGATCCAGAAAAGTGCGAAGCGGTTTTCCGAATAGATCATGCTCAAACAATAGTCTCCCTCAAGCCGAGGCCAGCAGCCGCGGGCGGTTGAGCATCGCCGCCACGTCGGAGGCGGGCCGCGGCTTGCTGAACAGATAGCCCTGCGCCTGGGTGCAGCCCTCGCCTGAGCAGCTCGAGCTGCGTGTCGTTCTCGACGCCTTCCGCGGTGGTGACGATGCCGAGGCTGCGGCCGAGCCCGGTCACGGCGCGGATGATCGCCATGGAATCCTCGCGCGTCGCCAGCTCAGACACGAAGGAGCGGTCGATCTTGATCTTGTCGAACGGAAAGCTGCGCAGATAGCTCAGCGACGAATAGCCGGTGCCGAAATCGTCGAGCGAGATGCGCACGCCCATGGCGCGCAGTTCGTGCAACGTGGTCAGCGTCGCCTCGCTGTTCTGCAGCAGCACGGATTCGGTGATCTCGAGCTCGAGACGGCGCGCGTCGAGTCCCGAGGCAGCCAGGGCCGCGATCACGGATGCGATCAGGTTCGGATTCTTGAACTGCACCGGCGACAGGTTGACGGCGAGGTCGACATCATCAGGCCAGCTCGCCGCATCGATGCAGGCCGAGCGCAGCACGAATTCGCCGAGCTGGACGATCAGTCCGGTCTCCTCGGCCAGCGGGATGAAGTCGATGGGTGCGATCAGGCCACGCTGCGGATGGTTCCAGCGCAGCAGCGCCTCGAAGGCGACGACGCGGCCGCTGGCGACGTCGCGGATCGGCTGGTAATACACCTCGAACTCGTCGCGCTGTACCGCCGCGCGCAGGTCCATTTCCAGGAGGCGCCGCGCCTGCGCGCGCGCATCCATGCCGGTCTCGAAGAAGCGATAGGTGCCGCGGCCATCCGCCTTGGCGCGGTAGAGCGCGAGGTCGGCGTTCTTCAACAATTCGCTCGGATCGCTGCCGTCCTGCGGCGACAGCGAGATGCCGATCGAGACGCCGATCACGATCTGATGGTCGTCGATCTCGTAGGGCGCCGAGATGACCTCGACGAGGCGGCCGGCAAGCGATCTCGCAGCGGTTTCCTCGGAACGACCGATCTGGACCACGGCGAACTCGTCGCCGCCCAGTCGCGCCACCGTGTCGCTCTCGCCGACGGCGGCCGTCAGCCTGCGGCCGACCTCCCTCAGCAACGCATCGCCGATGGGATGACCGAGCGAGTCGTTGATGTCCTTGAAGTGATCGAGATCGAGACAAAGCACCGCGAGCTGATCGCCCGACCTGGTGCGCCGCAGTCCCTGCTCGAGCTGCTCGTGGAACAGCACGCGGTTCGGCAGGCTGGTCAGCGCGTCATGGCGCGCCATGTGCGAGATCTTGGCCTGCGCCTCGAGCCATTCGGTGATGTCCTCGAAGGTCGCGACCCAGCCGCCGCCCTGCATCGGCTGGTTGACCACCCGGATGGAGCGGCCGAACCGGCCGACGATGTCGGTCGTGGTGCGCCCCTCGCGCGCGTCGGCGACGAGGCGGGCGAAGAATTGATCCGCATCGCCCTGCCACTGGCCCTTGGCCTGCTCCTCCCTGAGCACGTCGACCAGCAGGCGGCCGGTCAGCGCGATGTCGGTGCGACGGAGCATGGCGGCATAGCGCTCGTTGAACAGCATGATCTTGCCGTCTGCATCGAACATGCACAGACCCTGCGACATGTTCTCGAGCGCCGTATCCAGCACCATTTGCTGGGCGCCCAGTTCGCCCTTGGCGCGGCGGTCGAGCAGCGCAGCCACCAGCGCGATCGCGATGATCGCGACCGCGGCGCTGGCCGTGAGGAAGGACAGCGAGGCCGGCGGGATCGACAGGCCGCCGATCGCGAGCGTCGGATCAGGCGTCAGCAGCACCGCACCCATGGCGGTGAAATGATGCGCGACGATGGCGACGGTCAGCAGGACCGTCGCGGTCAGCGCATGGAACAGGTCGTCGCGCCGCGCGGCCACGAACAGTGCAAGTGCCGCAAAGACGATTCCTGACAGCACCGAAACGGCGACCGTGCTTCCGATCCAGTCCACGCGCGCCGGTAGCTCCAGCGCCGCCATGCCGGTGTAATGCATCGCCGCGACCCCGGTGCCGACGATGGCACCGCCGAGGACGATCCACACCGCCCGCGAGGACGATACGGCGATGCTCAGCCCCACGAAGGTCACGGAGATCGCAAAGATCAACGACAGGATCGTCACCGGGATGTTGTAGGCGCCGGCGCCGCCCGGCCCGTAGGCGAGCATCGCGATGAAATGCGTCGCCCAGATGCCGCAGCCGCTGACGGCGGCGTCGAGGCCGAGCCAGGCCAGGCGTCCGACACCGTTGGTCGCGCGCGCCCGGTGGAACAGGCTGATCGCCGCCGCGCTGGCGAGCAGACACACCGCGCCGCCTAGCGCGACGAGCCGCCAATCGTGCTCTTCGGTGAGACAGTAGAGAACTTGATACATCGCGGGCCCCTATGGACCCGCAGTTGAACCAACAGAGGTGGACAGGTGGTAACTGGCTACGAGCCTGTTGCGGCAATGGTGAACGGAAGATGTGCCCATTCACTCGGATTGTTCATCCTCGCGCCGGCGCACCCAGGCCGATCGCGATGGCAGCGAGCAGCAGGACGGATGCGGACACGACCAGCGACAGATGCAGCCCCGCCATGAACGCCCCCTCGGCGGCCACCAGCGAGCCGAACAGCGCGACGCCGAGGACGCTGCCGGTTTGCCGCGTCGCGTTCAGGACGCCGGCCGCGATGCCGGAGCGCGCCTTGTCGACACCGCCCAGCAAGGTCGAGGTCAGCGGCGGAACCAGCAGCCCAAGTCCGCCGCTGATCGCGATCATCTGCGCGCAGATCATCCAATAGCTCGTATCAGCCGCGATCCACAGCAAACCGAGACAGCCGAGCGCCGACACGCTGGCACCGACCACGATGGTCGGGCACGGGCCGATGCGCTCGGCGAGGTGCGGCGCCAGCAGATTGACCGGCAGCACCGCCGCCATCATCGGCACGAAGGCGAGCCCGGTCCACCACGCCGACAGCCCATTGATCCGCTGGAAGTACAGGCTGAGCACGAAGATGAGGCCGTAGATCGCGATATTGACGAGCAGGCCGACGAGCGAGGTCAGCGCGAACAGCCTCTGGCCGAACAGCGACAGCGGCAGCATCGGCTGCGCCGCGCGGCTCTCGCGCCAGATGAAGAGCGCGGCGAGACCTGCGCCACCGACAAAGGCTGCAATCACCGCCGGATGATCCCACCCGAGCGCACCGCCTTCGATGATCGCGCCGGCCAGCGCCCCCAATGCGCCGATCGCTGCAAGCTGGCCGGGCAGATCGATCTCGCGCGAGCGGGCCTGCGTGGTTTCGCTGGCGTAGCGCCAGCTCAGCCACAGGCCGGCGAGCCCAATCGGCAGATTGACCAGGAAGATCGCACGCCAGCCGACCAGCGTGATCAGCGCGCCGCCGACAAAGGGGCCCGCGGTGAGCGCAAGGCTCGCGCCGGCAGCCCAGACCGCGACGGCACGGCCGCGCGCTCGCTCGTCCGGATAGGCATGATTGAGCAGCGCGAGGGAATTCGGCACCAGGATCGCCGCCGCCAGCCCCTGCACCAGCCGCGCTGCGATCAGCACGGCGGCATTGGGCGACAGCGCGCAGGCGAGCGAAGCCGCGGTGAAGATGGCGAACCCCGCCATGAAGACGCGCTTGGCGCCGATGCGGTCGCCCAGCGCGCCTGCCGTCAGGATGAAGGCGGCAAACGCGATGGTGTAGGCGCTGACCACCCATTGCAGTTCGGCGACACCGCCGCCGAGCGTCCGGCCCATCGCATCGAGCGCGGTGTTGACGATGGTGACGTCGAGCTGCACCACGCCGTAGCCAAGGCTCATCGCGGCCAGCGTGAGCGAGGTCGCAAGAGGCGAACCGGCGCGCGACGCGCCGGTCCTGTCCTGAAAGATTTCATGCTTGATGGCGGTGGCTCGCATGCTGCACCTCGATTGCAGCCCCATGCGAAATATATGCTCTCATTGCGCAGGCATGTTTCGATAATGGACGAAGGATGGATGCTGCGGGCACTCGCCTTACAAGCGGTGTCGTGCCCGGCGCATGCGGGGATTCCAGTACGCCGCGTCTTCTCCGTATCCCATTATTGTCCTGGAATACTGGATCGCCCGCCCCTGTGCGCAATCGCGCACTAGGCGGGCGATGACAGAGCATATGTGGCGAGAGCGCCGCACGGATAGCCGCGCGGCGCGCCCGTCGCTTTACCTTCATCAGCTCGCCGCGCGCAGATTGACCTTGCTCTCGGCGAGCGTGGTCAGCTTTTTGTCGGTCGCCTTCTCCTCCTCAAGTGTCTTGGCGAGCACGGTCGCGCAGTCATTGCGGCCGAGCTGCTTGGCCCAGGCGATCAGGCTGCCGTAGCGTACGATCTCGTAATGTTCGGCGGCCTGCGCCGCGTTGATCAGGGCGGCATCGAGCACCGCCTTGTCGGCGACCTCGCTGGCGGTCTCGTCGGCCTCCTCGATGATGCCGTCGATCGCCGGACAATCGACCGCCTTCACGGGGACGCCGTGCATCTTGAACACTTCTTCGAGCCGCGCGACGTGCTGCTTGGTTTCTTCAAGGTGCGTCAAAAAGCCCTGCTTCAGCTGCGGATCGGTGGCCTTACTGGCCATCTTCGGCAGCGCCTTGGTCAGCTGCTGCTCGGCGTAATAGATGTCCTGGAGCTGGTGCACGAACAGGTCGTTCATGGTCTTGATGTCTTTTGTGAACAGTCCCATCGTTCCGTCCTCTTCGGTTTTGTGGAACACGAAGGCAGCGGCTTGCACGAAAAGCCGCTTATTCCGCCATGTTCGGTTGCTGATGGGGCCCAACGGACACGCGGCATCGACGTTCCAAAAAGACCAAGATGGCTTGCGCTGGAACAATGCGGACGGCACCGGCATCTGAAATGGTGTCGGCATACGAAACGCGCGGGGCCGAACCGGTTTCACGACTCATATGCTTAACGCGCCGCCGATGTGAACCGCGTATGACAAAAGTGACCGGTCCGACGCAGAACCAATTGTTGTCAAGGGCTGCACAAGCCGGTGTTTTTGCCTTAAATGAGCTGGATCATGCCCCGCGATCGATGCCTGCTTTTGGCCGTGATCGTACCCGACTGGCCAATGTCTGGCCTGGTCGGTCTTGCCCCCCGCCGGGAGGATGAATGCACGGACTGCTGCCCGCGCTGCAACGCGGCTTCAAGAGATGGATCGGCTGGCGACGGCTCGGAGTAGCCGCGAGCGTCTTCATCATCGCCTTCGCGATCACCTCGCTGGTGCGAACCCTCAAGGGCATCGATACCGGGGTCATCCTGACCGCGTTAACCGAGATTCCCCGCGGGAGCATCGGGCTGGCGGCGATCTGCGTGTTCTTTGCGTTCTGTACGCTGACCTTCTACGATTTTTTTGCACTGCGAACGATCGGCAAGAAGCACGTGCCGTACCGCATTGCGGCGCTCTCCAGCTTCACGTCCTATTCGATCGGCCACAACATCGGCGCCACGGTCTTCACCGGCGGCGCGATCCGCTTCCGGATCTATTCGGACTACGGGCTGAACGCGATCGACGTCGCCAAGATCTGCTTCCTGTCGGGCCTGACCTTCTGGCTCGGTAACATCTTCGTGCTCTCGATCGGCATGGCGATCCATCCGGATGCGGCGTCCTCGATGGATCAGCTCCCCTCCTCGATCAATCGGCTGATCGCGCTCGGCGGCCTCGCCTCGATCGGTGCCTATCTGGTCTGGCTCTGCATGGGCGAGAAGCGGCGCGAGCTCGGCCAGAAGGGCTGGAAGGTGGTGCTGCCGTCGGCGCCGCTGACGCTGGTCCAGATCCTGATCGGGGTGGTCGATCTCGGCTTCTGCGCCACAGCGATGTACCTGCTGATGCCGGCCAATCCGCCGATCGACTTCATGTCGCTGGCGGTGGTGTTCATCCTGGCGACGCTGCTCGGCTTCGCCAGCCATGCCCCCGGCTCGATCGGCGTGTTCGATGCCGCCATGCTGCTGGCGCTGCCCGAATTCGGCCGCGAGCAACTTCTGGCGACGCTGCTGGTGTTCCGCCTTCTCTATTTCGTGATCCCGTTCGGCCTTGCCATCTCGATCATGGGCACGCGCGAGCTCTGGATGAACGTGGTCGAGCCCTGGCAGGAGCGGCGGCGGCTGGCGGAGGCCTGCGCGCAGGCCAATCTGCCCAAGCAGGTGACGCCGATGGAGCGCGAGCGGATACTGCGCCAGGCCAACAAGCGGTAGGCCACGATCTGGACCCGGCGGGGTTGCGGGCGGCGGAGCAATGCTCTCTTATTTCCGCCTCAACTTTGCCGTTGAAGACGCGGGCCATGATCCCTGTATTCCTTCGTACCCTTTCCGCAGGCGCCCTGTTGCTTGCCGGGATTCTGACGGCCATGCCGCCCGAGCGCGCTAGCGCTCAGGACACCGGCGCCCTGCAGATCAATTGGGAGGTGCGTAACCGCTTCCGGCTGTTCCGCGAGGAGCGCGACTTCCTGCTCCATGTCGAGAACGCCCGCAACCGCAGCATCCTAGCCGCCGAGCAATCGCTGGAGCTCCAGAGCGAAGGCCGCGGCTGGGCCCGCAACATGGTCAACCGGCTCTGCATCGACCTCCAGGGCCGGGTCAACCAGCCCTGCACCCGCGACAACACCAAGGAAAACTACCTCACCCCGATCGATCACCCCGTCACCGTCCGCCTCGTTGGCGCGGTGCCGGTCGGCGCCACCTGCGCCTGGTCGTTCGACGACGGCGACGGGCCGCAACAATCGACCTTCGACTGCGCCGAGCCGATCAATTTGCGCGTCCGCTACGGCAAGCAGACGGTCGCGACCGTCGACGTCTCCTCCGGCTCCGATCCCACCCAGCGCGTCCAGACCGAGATCCAGGTCCGCGACATCTTCGTCGCCGGCCTCGGGGACAGCATCGCCTCCGGCGAAGGCAATCCGGACCGGCCGCTGGCGCTGTCGGACGAAGGGTTTTGCTTCCGCTCCTATCTGGGCACCGCCGGCGCGCAGTACTACCGGCCGAGCCGCCACGGCTTCAAAGGCGGCCGCGCCTGCGAGGCGCCGGACACGCTGGCCAACTGGCAGCGCTACAGCGCGCTCTGGTTCAACTCGCCCTGCCACCGCTCGCTCTACAGCTACCAGACGCGCACCGCCCTCGCACTCGCGGTGCGCTACACCCACATCGCAGTGACCTACCTGCCGCTCGCCTGCACCGGTGCCAGCATCGGCGACGGCCTGCTCGGCTCGCAGCGCGCCCGCGAATGCCCGCCCGGCAAGACCGGTGTCTGCAACACCAGCGTGAACGCGCAAGTCGCCGAGTTGCGCGAGGCGCTCACCGCGGCGAAGAAACGCCAGCCCGACCGCACGCTCGACCTCGTGCTGCTCTCTGTCGGCGCCAACGACGTCTATTTCTCCGGTCTCGTTGCCGACGTGATCGTCGAGACCGCGACCGAGCGCGCGCTGTTCCGCCGCTCCGGCGTGATGGCGAGCGTCGACGATTCCCGCGATGCGCTGGCGCGCGAACTGCCGCAGAACTTCGTCAAGCTGCGCGAGGCGCTCAAGCCGCTGGTCGGCGGCGACCTCTCGCATGTCGTCTATGTCTCCTACGCCAACCCCGCGCTCGCCGACGGCGGCGTGCCCTGCCGCGGCGGCCGGGCCGGCTTCGACATCCATCCGGCCTTCAACGCCGATCCGCAGCGTCTTGCCCGCGTCTCGACCTTCGTCGACACCGAGTTCTTGCCGCAGCTGAAGGGGCTCGCCACCTGCACCCGCGGCGCGCTGTGCCGCGATCCCGAAGCCGACCGCATGACCTTCGTCGATGCGCATCAGGCGGCGTTCGCCGATCACGGCTTCTGCGCCCATTCCGGCAACGACCCCGAATTCGACCGCAGCTGCTTTGCCGAGAACGGCCAGAGCTTCAATCCAGACATCGTGAGCGCGGCGAGCCAGCCGATGCTGTGCGGCCGCGGCGCCTCGGAATACCGCGCCTATTTGCCCCGCGCGCGCTGGATCCGTGACGCCAATGACAGCTATTTTGCCGCGATGACCTATCCGCAGGGATTGCCGGCGGCGAGCCAGCCGACTGACATCCACGACGCCACCTGGGGCGTGCTCTCCGCCGTTTATGGCGGCGCGGTGCATCCGAGCGCGGAAGGGCATGCGGCGATGGCGGATGCGGCGCTGCCGGCCGCGAGCGCCGTGCTCGGGCTCGATGCCGTGCCGCCGGGCGTCACGCGCGGATTTCTGCCGCAGCTGTTGCCGAGCGCAAAGCAGTAGCGCGCGCGAAGACTCCTTTTGCGAGTCGTAGCCCGGATGAGCGCAGCGACATCCGGAGCCATCTCCCGCATATCGCTTCGCTCATGCGGGCTACGCGCAACGTCCTCGCACCTCGGTGTCGCAGCCCGGCTTGACCGGGCGATCCAGTACGCCGCGACGGCAGTCTTGAATCGAGGCTGCGGCGTACTGGATCCCCCGCTTTCGCGCGGAACGACAGCGGAGTGCTTGGTGCTCGCACATCGCCATCGCTCGCACATTCACTCCGCGCCAGCATCGTTCCCCGCTACCTACCGTTTCATCAATCCAAAAACGGTATCGATCGATACCCCCTTGAGCTTGGACACTTTGCCGCGCGCGCCTCTAGGAGTCGGATCGAGGAAACATTTCGACTTGAGGAGGCGCCTGATGAGCGCAGTGGTGTCCGCAGCGGACGTGAGAAGGTCTCGCGTCAGGCTGTTCATCGTGACCATGTTGTTCCTGGTCACCACCGTCAATTATGCCGACCGCGCCACGCTGTCGATCGCAGGCCCCGCGCTGTCCAAGGAGCTGCATCTCGATCCCGTCGCCATGGGCTGGATCTTCTCGGCGTTCGGCTGGTCCTATGTCGCGGCGCAGGTCCCGGGCGGCTGGCTGCTCGACCGCTATGGCTCGCGCCTCGTCTATGCCTTCAGCATCATCGTCTGGTCGCTGTTCACGCTGATGCAGGGCTGGGTTGGCTTCCTCAGCGCCGGCACGGCTGTTGTCGTGCTGTTCGCGCTCCGCCTCCTTGTCGGCGTCGCGGAAGCGCCCTCCTTCCCCGCCAACGCCCGCATCGTCGCGGCGTGGTTTCCGGGCAACGAGCGCGGCACCGCGTCGGCCTTCTTCAACTCGGGACAGTATTTCGCCACCGTGATCTTCGCGCCGCTGATGGGCTGGATCGCGCATGCCTATGGCTGGCGCTTCGTGTTCTTCGTGATGGGCGCGCTCGGCATCGTCATGGGCTTCGTCTGGCTCAAGACCATTTACGGCCCGAAGGAGCATCCTTCGATCAACGATGCCGAGTTCGACTACATCAAGGAAGGCGGCGCGCTGGTCGATCTCGACGCGCCCAAGAACGATCAGTTGCGCGAGCGTGCGCAAGAGGCCGGCTCCGGCTGGGACCACATCCGCCAGCTGCTCTCCAACCGCATGATGCTCGGCGTCTATCTCGGCCAGTATTGCATCAACACGCTGACCTATTTCTTCCTGACCTGGTTCCCGGTCTACCTGGTCAAGGAGCGCGGCCTGTCGATCCTGCAAGCCGGCTTCGTCGCGACGCTGCCGGCGCTGTGCGGCTTCATCGGCGGCGTGCTCGGCGGCATCATTTCCGATGCGATCCTGCGCCGGACCGGCTCGCTGACCATGGCGCGCAAGATCCCGATCGTCGGCGGCATGCTGCTGTCGATGTCGATCATCGCCTGCAACTATGTCGACGGACAGGCGCTGGTGGTCGGCTTCATGGCGCTCGCCTTCTTCGGCAAGGGCATCGGTGCGCTCGGCTGGGCGGTCGTCTCCGACACCTCGCCAAAGGAAGCCGGCGGCGTCTCCGGCGGCCTGTTCAACACCTTCGGCAATTTGTCCTCGATCACCACGCCGATCGTGATCGGCTACATCCTCGCCGCGACCGGCTCGTTCAACGGCGCGCTGGTGTTCGTGGGCCTCAACGCGCTGGTGGCGGCGTTCGCCTATCTCGTCATCGTCGGCAAGATCGAGCGGGTGACGCTCAAACGTTCCTCCTGAGGGCTCCCGATGGGAGCTTGACCAGGCAACTCAACGGCGGCCCAAAAAGCCGCCGTCTTTGTTTTGGGGATGATCGATGCTAGAAGTACCGGGGAAACGCCTTATCCATCTAAGGCATGTATCGATGTTCGACCTCAACCAGCTCCGCTGTTTCGTCACGGTGGCGGAGGAACTGCATTTTGGCCGCGCCGCGACGCGGCTGAACATGACCCAGCCGCCACTGTCCCGGCAGATCCAGGTGCTCGAGCACATCATCGATGCGCCGCTGCTCGAGCGCACCAGCCGCTCGGTGCGCCTGACGCCGGCCGGGCGTAGCTTCCTGCCGGAGGCGCGGCGCATCCTCAAGCTCGCCGAAAGCGCCTCGCAAGTCGCCCGCCGCATCGCGCTCGGCAAGACCGGCTCGCTGAAGATCGGCTTCACCGCGGCAGCGGCCTATGGCTTCCTGCCCGAACTGGTCGCGGCCTGCCGCGCCAAACTGCCCGAGGTGGATTTCTCGCTGAAGGAGATGGTGTCGGGCGACCAGTTCGAGGCGCTGACGTCGGGCCAGATCGACGCCGGCCTGCTCAGGCCGCCGATCGCGCGGCCCGAGCTCACCAGCCGCCGTGTCGTCGCCGAGCCCCTGCTCGCCGCGATCCCGAAGAAGCATCCGCTGGCCAATGCCGACAGCATCACCATCAAGGATTTCGACGACCAGCCCTTCGTGATGTACTCGCCCTATGAGAGCCGCTACTTCCACGATCTCCTGGTGGCGCTGTTCACCCGCGCGGACGTGCTGCCGCGCTACGTCCAGCATCTCAGCCAGATCCACTCGATCCTCGCCATGGTGCGCGCCGGCCTCGGTCTTGCCATCGTGCCGGCGGCGGCAGCCAGCCTGAAGATTTCCGACGTGCGCCTGCGCCCGCTGAAGCTGCGCACGCGCGTCCCCGTCGAGCTGTTCATGGTCTGGCGCCGCGACGACGAGAATCCGCTGCTGTCGGCGCTGGTCAAAATCGCCGGCGAACTGGCCTCTGCGGAGCCCGCGGAAGATTGATGCTGATTTCGCATCGGTCGATATAGGCTTTGGCTTGGACCCGCATCGAACGGTCTCCTAAACCACGGCGCATGGACGCGCAGCCTTCTGCTTGCGTCCTCCACAACACGCAATGAGGGAGCCGCGCCCATGAGCAAGATGACCCCGCAGGAAATGGCCCAGAAGATCGGATCTGGCCTCCTGTCTTTCCCCGTCACGCCCTTCAAGGCTGACTACTCCTTCGACGAGGCGACCTATCGCGCCAACATGGACTGGCTGTGCGGCTATGATGTCGCAGGCCTGTTCGCCGCCGGCGGCACCGGCGAATTCTTCTCGCTGACGCCGACCGAGGTCCCTGAAGTCGTCAAGGTCGCCGTCGACGAGACCAAGGGCCGCGTGCCCGTGCTCGCCGGCACCGGCTATGGCACCGCGATCGCCCGCGAGATCGCAATCGGCGCGGAGAAGGCCGGCGCGGACGGCCTGCTGCTGCTGCCGCCCTACCTCACCCACTCCGAGCAGGAGGGCCTTGCCGCCCATGTCGAGGCGGTCTGCGCCGCCGTGAAGATCGGCGTCATCGTCTACAACCGCGACAACGCGATCCTGCAGCCCGACACGCTCGCGCGCCTTGCCGAGCGCTGCCCGAACCTCGTCGGCTACAAGGACGGCATCGGCGACATCGAGCTGATGACCCGCGTCTACACCAAGCTCGGCGATCGTCTCACCTATGTCGGCGGCCTGCCGACCGCCGAGACCTTCGCGCTGCCCTATCTCGACATGGGCGTGACGACCTATTCCTCGGCCGTGTTCAATTTTGTGCCGGAATTCGCCACCAACTTCTACGCCGCGGTGCGCAAGCGTGACCACGCCACGATCCAGGCCGGGCTGAAGGACTTCATCCTGCCGCTGATCGCGATCCGCAACCGCAAGAAGGGCTATGCCGTCTCGATCATCAAGGCCGGCATGAAGGTGATCGGCCGCGATTCCGGCCCGGTCCGCCCGCCGCTCACCGACCTCACCGAGCAGGAGATCGCGGAAGTGACCGCGCTGGTGAAGAATCTGCCCGCCATCCGATCGACACAACAGGCGGCAGAATAGGACAACAACAGCGAGGAGCGAGCGATGGCCCAGATTGAAATCTCCGGTGCGCCTGTCGTCACGGCGATGCAGGTGATCCCGGTCGCGGGCCGCGACAGCATGCTCCTCAACCTGAGCGGCGCACATGCGCCGTTCTTTACCCGCAACATCGTCATCCTCACCGACAATGCCGGCCACACCGGCGTCGGCGAGGTGCCGGGCGGGCAGAAGATCTGGCAGACGCTCCAGGATGCCCGCAATCTCGTGATCGGCAAGACCGTCGGCGCGCTCAACAACATCCTCGCCGACGTCCGCACCGCCTTCGCCGACCGCGACGCCGGCGGCCGCGGCAAGCAGACTTTCGATCTTCGCGTCATGATCCACGCGGTCACCGCGATCGAATCCGCGCTGCTCGATCTGCTTGGCCAGCATCTCAACTTGCCCGTCGCCGCGCTGCTCGGCGAAGGCCAGCAACGCAAGAGCGTCGAGACGCTCGGCTATCTCTTCTTCGTCGGCGATCGCCGCAAGTCCAGGCTCGACTACGTCAGCGGCGAAACCGGCAAGCCCGAATGGTTCGACCTTCGCCATCAGGAAGCGATGACGCCGGAGACCGTGGTGCGGCTCGCGGAAGCCACCCACGACCATTACGGCTTCGCCGACTTCAAGCTGAAAGGTGGCGTGCTGCGCGGCGAGCAGGAGATCGAGGCCGTCACCGCGATCGCAAAGCGTTTTCCGAACGCGCGCGTGACGCTCGATCCCAACGGCGCCTGGTCGCTCGACGAGGCGATCAGCCTCTGCAAGGACATGCACGGCATCCTCGCCTATGCCGAGGACCCCTGCGGCGCGGAAGGCGGCTTTTCCGGCCGCGAGATCATGGCCGAGTTCCGCCGCGCCACCGGCTTGCCGACCGCGACCAACATGATCGCCACCGACTGGCGGCAGCTCTCCCATGCGCTGCGCCTGGGCGCGGTGGACATTCCGCTGGCCGATCCCCATTTCTGGACCATGCAGGGCTCGGTGCGGGTGGCCCAAACCTGCCGTGACAACGGCCTGACCTGGGGCTCGCATTCCAACAACCATTTTGACATTTCGCTGGCCATGTTCACCCATGTCGGCGCCGCCGCCCCCGGCAAGGTCACCGCGATCGATACCCATTGGATCTGGCAGGACGGCCAGGCGCTCACCAGGGAGCCGCTCCGGATCAAGGGCGGCAAGATTGCCGTCCCTGATAGCCCGGGCCTGGGTATCGAAATCGACAGGGCCGCTATCGACGCGGCGCATGACCTCTACAAGCAGCATGGACTCGGTGCCCGCGATGACGCTATTGCCATGCAGGACCTGATCCCCGGCTGGACCTTTGACGACAAGCGTCCGTGCCTCGTGCGTTAAAATACTTCCTCGGAGGAAAAGATGACTGCGATCCTGAAGAACTTCATCGGCGGCGAATGGGTCGATGGCTCCGGCGTCACCAAGAACATCAACCCCTCCAACACCAACGACGTCGTCGGCGAATACGCCAAGGCCGACAAGGCGCAGACCGAGAAGGCGATCGCCGCCGCCAAGGCCGCCTTCCCCGCCTGGGCGCAGTCGACGCCGCAGGCGCGCTTCGACGCGCTGAACAAGATTTCCCTCGAGATCCTCGCCCGCAAGGAAGAGCTCGGCCGCCTGCTCGCGCGCGAGGAAGGCAAGACGCTGCCTGAGGGCATCGGCGAGGTCGCGCGTGCCGGCCAGATCTTTGCGTTCTTCGCCGGCGAGGCGCTGCGCCTGATCGGCGAAAAGGGCGCCTCCGTGCGTCCCGGCCTCGACGTCGAGCTCACCCGTGAGCCGGTCGGCGTCGTCGGCATGATCACGCCCTGGAATTTCCCGATCGCGATCCCGGCCTGGAAGATCGCGCCTGCGCTCTGCTACGGCAACACCGTGGTGTTCAAGCCGGCCGAGCTGGTGCCGGGCTCGGGTCACGCGCTGGCCGAAATCATCACCCGCTCCGGCATTCCCGCCGGCGTGTTCAACCTCGTGGTTGGCTCCGGCTCCGTCGTCGGCCAGACCCTGCTCGACCACCCCGATGTGGCCGCGATCTCCTTCACCGGCTCGGTGCAAACCGGACGCAAGATCGCGCAGGCCTGCGTGCTCTCGAACCCGATGAAGAAGTTCCAGCTCGAGATGGGCGGCAAGAATCCGCTGGTCGTTCTCGACGACGCCGACCTCAAGACCGCCGTCGAAGTCGCCGTCAACGGCGCCTATTTCTCGACCGGCCAGCGCTGCACCGCCTCTTCCCGCCTGATCGTCACCGAAGGCATCCATGACCGCTTCGTCGCGGCGGTGGCCGAGCGCCTGAACGGGCTGTCGGTCGACGACGCGCTCAAGGCCGGCGTGCATATCGGCCCTGTCGTGGACCAGAGCCAGCTCGACCAGGACCTGCGCTACATCAAGATCGGCCAGGACGAGGGTGCCAAGCTGTCCTTCGGCGGCGAGCTGCTCAAGCGCGAGACGCCCGGCCACTACCTGCAGCCGGCGCTGTTCACCGAGGCCAACAACAACATGCGCATCGCGCGTGAGGAGATTTTTGGCCCGGTCGCCGCCGTCATCCGCGCCAAGAACTACGAGGAAGCGCTGGCGATCTCCAACGACACCGAGTTCGGCCTCGCCTCGGGCATCTGCACCACCAGCCTGAAATACGCCTCGCACTACAAGCGCAACAGCGAGTCCGGCATTGTGATGGTCAATCTGCCGACCGCCGGCGTCGACTATCACGTGCCGTTCGGCGGCCGGAAGGGCTCGAGCTACGGCGCCCGCGAGCAGGGCTCCTACGCGCGCGAGTTCTACACCACGGTGAAGACGGCTTATACGTTCCCGGGCTGATGCACGATCGTAGGGCGGGTTAGCAAAGCGTAACCCGCCTCCTATCTTCAGCATCGAAAGAAGTGGCGGGTTTCGCCTTCGGCTAACCCGCCCTACAAGACGGAGTCCTCCCATGGACCAGGACGTCGCAGCGAAAGAGCAGCCCCGCTACATCAAGCTCAACGAGCGCGACAATGTCGCAATCGTGGTCAATGATTTCGGGCTTCCCGCCGGCTCCCGCTTTGCCAGCGGCCTGACGCTGCGCGCCTTCGTGCCGCAGGGGCACAAGACGGCGCTGGTCGACATCGCGCAAGATCAGCCGATCGTCCGGTATGGCGAGGTGATCGGCTACGCGCTCTCGCCGATCCTGGCCGGCGAATGGGTCGACGAGGCGCGCATTCGCATGCCGGATGCCCCCGACCTCGACAAGCTCGAAATCTCGACCGCCGTCCCCGCGCCGCTGCCCCCGCTCGAAGGCTTTACGTTCGAAGGTTATCGCAATCCGGACGGATCGGTCGGCACCAAGAACATCCTCGGCATCTCCTCCTCCGTGCAATGCGTCAAGGGCACGATGGAATACGCGGTGAAGCGCATCCGCGCCGAGCTGCTGCCGAAATACCCCAACGTCGACGACGTCGTGCCGCTGACGCACGCCTATGGCTGCGGCGTCGCGATCACCGCACCCGACGCGGTGGTACCGATCCGCACGCTGCAGAACATCGCGCTGAACCCGAATTTCGGCGGCGAGATCCTGGTCGTCGGCCTTGGCTGCGAGAAGCTCGCACCGGAGCGGCTGGTGCCGGAAGGCGTCAGCGATGCCATCGTGCGGATGCAGGACGAAGCCTTCGACGGCTTTGGCGCAATCGTCGACGCGATCATGACCCAGGCGGAGGCGCGGCTGAAAATCCTCAACACGCGCACCCGCGAGACCTGCCCGGCGTCCGATCTGGTGATCGGCCTGCAATGCGGCGGCAGCGACGCCTTCTCTGGCGTCACCGCCAATCCTGCCGTCGGCTTCGCCGCGGACCTCCTGGTGCGCGCCGGCGCCACCGTGATGTTCTCGGAAGTGACCGAGGTGCGCGATGCCATCCAGCTGCTCACCCGCCGTGCCATCAACGCGGACGTCGGCCGCGCGCTGGTGCGCGAGATGGCCTGGTACGATTCCTATCTCGCGCGAGGCGGTGCCGATCGCAGCGCCAACACCACGCCCGGCAACAAGAAGGGCGGCCTCGCCAACATCGTCGAGAAGTCACTCGGCTCGATCGTCAAGTCCGGATCAAGCGCCATCACCGGCGTGCTCTCGCCCGGCGAGAAGGCGACGCAGAAGGGCATGCTGTTCGCGGCAACCCCCGCCTCCGATTTCATCTGCGGCACGCTCCAGCTCGCCTCCGGCATGACGCTGCAGGTGTTCACCACCGGCCGCGGCACGCCCTACGGCCTTGCGGCCGCACCCGTGATCAAGGTCGCGACCCGCAGCGAGCTTGCCCGCCGCTGGAAAGACCTGATCGACTTCGACGCAGGCCGCATCGCCACCGGCGAGAAGACCATCGAGGAGACCGGCTGGGACCTGTTCCGTCTCATCCTCGACGTCGCCTCCGGCCGCACCAAGCCATGGTCGGACCGCTGGGGCATCCACAACGATCTGACGCTGTTCAACCCCGCGCCGGTGACCTGAGGCCGCCAGCCGGCTTCACTGACCACCGATCAGGTGCATGTCATCCAGCGTGACAGGCAGGCTGCGCGTGATGAGATCCGCAATCGCCGCGCGCAGCCGTTCGCTCGAAGCCGGACCGTCAATTGTCCCGTCGATCGGCCCGCTGGGGCCTGCGATCCTCAGGGTCCCGGTGTTGTCGAGCGGCGCGGCCGCCCGCTTTTCGATCACGTCGAACGTCTTGCCGTCGATGACGCGGACCTCGTACAGCGCGTGGATCAGGCCGTAGTCCGCAAGCAGCGTCCGGTATTCGGCGATCCCGACACCCTCGATGTTGCGGCCATTTCCGAGTTTCGATCTCGCGCGGGTAATGACGATGTACGCATCGAGTCCCTGGGGCGTGACATCGGTGCGAACCAGCTCCTTGAACGGATCGCTCCGCAGCAGATTGACGGGCGTAACCGCCGAATCTCGGATCGCGGCGAACGCGGCGCGGGTGTAGTTGACGGCCTGAACGCGATAGCGTGCGCCCAGCAGCCTGGTCGCCTGCTGGACGATCAGCTCGTCCAGTCCCCATGCACTGATCGAGGCGCTTTGCCCGGTGGAGCCGAGCTTCGTAAGGCCTGCCTGTGAAAGGCTCATCTCCTCGCCGATGGCGGAGACGATGCCGACCGTCTTGATCGCCTGAATCCGGCTCGCGCGGGTCTCGAACGCAGCGGCGGCGCCGAGGGCGACGCAAGCGGCTGCAAGGCCGAGCCATAGAAAAGCAATGCGGCGCATGGCGGCTCATCGAATCCTGAAATCGAACGAGTAGGACGCTCCGATGCCGACGGTGGTTTGGTTCGACGATCCCCGCAGCTTCACCAGCGGACTGTCCGCGGCGTCGCCGAGCAGCTTCTCGTATTCGACATAGGCATGGACCTCCCACTGCGGATTGATGCGATAAGAGACCTGGCTGCCGAAGCCGACCGAGTGAGCGCCGCCTTTGGCGTTGTAGGTCGGCAATCCCGACGCCAGCGCCTGCGCGGCGTCGACGCCGAAATAGGGAGCGGTCGCGTTGGTGCTCTTCCAGGTGAAGCGCGGGCCGGCCGAGATCGTCAGCCTTTGAATCAGCGGCACGATGACGTCCGCGGAGATGTCGGCGACGGTGCCGGTATGGCCACCCATGCCCTGGCGCAATTCGCTGCGCAGGCGGAGCCAGTCGACCGGATAATATTCGACGAAGCCGCCAAGCTCGTAGGCGGCCTTGACGTCGCCAAGGCCGGTCAGCTCGGCATATTTGTCGGCCTTGCGCGAGGTGACGTATTTGAACGCAGGCCCTGCGCGAAAATTGCCGACGTCGAGCAGCGCGATGCTGGCGCTGTCGCGCGGGCCCCGAAACTGGTCGATCGATCCGGCGCGGCGGATGGAGAAGATCGGGATCGGCATGAGCTTGCCGTTCTTCGATCCGACGAAATCCGGTGTGTACTCACCACCGATTCCGACCATGACCGTCCAATTGCCGGAGGGCGAAGGCAGCATCGGCAGCTCGAACGGCGGCGCCGGCAGCGTGAACGCGGTCTGCGCCGATGCGGATTGAGGGATCGCCATGATCGCGCCGAGTGCGGCGAGCAAGGTGGTCGTGAGCCGCACATTCACCGTGAGGCGAAGAGCGGCGTCGTCAAAATGCTTCATTACGGGGCCCCGGACCGGCCTTCCTGGCCTGGTCGACTCGTGTGGTTGGAGCTCCAGCATGTGGTCCGGCAAAATTGCCCCAAGATTGCAAGGCGACAACCACCGCCCCAAGATGCTCCCGGCGCGCACAAGGCGTGCGCCATCGAACCAACATTGCCCGAACATTGCCGGAAGGCACTCACGCGCCCAAACTTTGGCCGGCACTGCCGGTCACCCCACTCGCATCTGCCTTTTATTCGCCAAGCTCGCTGCCTTTATGGGAACCCTGCGCAGGAGCCGAAACGCCAGACTTCGGCCAGGGAGCGTCACGCTCGGGGATTTGTTGCCCAGCAGAGTCAAGGACGACCCGCGTGCGTTCCCTCGTAATCGAAGACGAACCGCAGATCGGCGCCTATGTCAGCCGCCTGCTCGGGCAATTGCACGGAATCGTCGACCTCGTTGGCTCGATTGCCGATGCCCGCCAGGCGCTCGACAATTTCAAATATGATCTCGCCATCATCGACCGCATGCTGCCCGACGGTGATGCGCTCCAGGTGGTCACGGCCCTGAGCCAATCCCCCGACCGGCCCGCGATCATCATGCTGACGTCCAAGGACGCCAAGGAAGACGTCGTCGAGGGTCTCAACGGCGGCGCCGACGACTATCTCGGAAAACCGTTCGAGCCGCAGGAATTGATTGCGCGCGTACGCGCGGTGCTGCGGCGGCCCCGGCTGCTCGCCCCTTCGGTGCTGTCGCTCGGCAATGTGGAGCTGCATCTCGGAAGCAACGAGGCGGTGGTCGCCGACACCAGGATCCTGTTGCGGCGGCGCGAGGCGCTGATCCTGGGAGCGTTGCTGATGCGGCGCGACCGCGTCATCACCCGCGCCGCCCTGATCGAGGAGATCTACGGCTTCGACGACGAAATCGAATCCAACACGCTCGAAGCGCAGGTCTCGCGCCTGAGGAAGAAATTGCTCGAGCTCGGCGGCGACGTCGAGATCCGCAGCATGCGGGGCATCGGCTACATCCTGCGGCTGGCAACGCCGCGATGAGGTCGATCGCCCAGACGTTTGCGTTTTCGCTCGGCATCGCCGCGACGACCATCTTCCTGATCATGGTCGCGATCTTCGTCTCGAGGTACCCGATGGAGGAGCGCGAGTCAGGGCGTGCCGGGTCGTGGCCGCCGTTCTCGATCGCGCCACTGTTGTCGATGGGCAAAACCTGGTGGTGCGCCCCACTCCCGCGCTCGAGGAGCTGAAGGCGGACAGTCCAAACCTCTGGTTCGTCGTCTCCGTGGGCGATCTTGTCAGCGAGTACGGCAGCGAGCACCGGCCACAGCTACCCTTCGCCTTTCCCTATCGCGGGCCTGTCGGCTTGTCCGTCTTCAGCACACCCGACCAGAACAGCACGTTCTGTCTTGCCGTTGCGCAACGGGGCGCCTTGCGGCTCACGACGATGGTCGGCGAGCCTCAGGTCCGCTTCGGCCGGCTCGCAAGAAGCTTCCTCGCCCGCAGCTTCTTTTCGATCCTCGTGGTAGCACTGGCCTTTGCGGCCACCGTCGCGATCGGGTCGGCGCTTGCTGCGCGTTTCGTCTCACGCGGCATCGAGCGGGTCGCACGTCGCGCCCTCGCGATCGATCCATCGGCCCCGCAGGGCCTGATCTCGCTGTCCGAGGTCCCGCGCGAGCTGAAGCCGCTGGTCGAGGCGCTAAACCGCGCCTTCGGCGAGATCGATGCCTATATCAGGATGCAACGCCGCTTCCTCGGCAATGCCGCCCATCAGCTCCGCACGCCGCTGACGCTGCTGCGCGCGAAGGTCGAGGACGTACCCGAGCCTGCCCTGAAGGCCGAACTGGTGCGCGATATCAGGCGCCTGACGTCGCTGGTCTCCGCGATGCTCGATCTGGCGCGGCTGCAAAACCATGCGATCGAAAAACGGCCGATCGATCTCGCCCAGATCACGCTGGACGTGCTCGCCGATTTCGGCCCGTCGGCACTGGACGCCGGCATCGAGCTCGCGCTGGAACAGGCCGAGAAAGGTCCGCTCCTGGTGCAGGGCGTGGACGCCGCGATTCGCAGCGCGCTCGCCAATCTCGTCGGCAACGCACTCATCCACGCCCATGGCGCACGACGCATCGTCGCCACGCTCGGCCGCGACGGCATCTCGATTGACGACGACGGCGCAGGCCTGCCGGACGGCGTGGAGCACGGGCTGACCGAGCCGTTTCAGACCGGCAACACTGCCGGCGATGGCGCGGGCCTCGGCCTGTCGATCGTCCGCGAGATCATGGCCGCGCACGGTGGCGAGCTGGTCATCTCCTCCACGCCTGGCCGCGGCACGAGCATGAGGCTGCGCTTTCCCGTCGCCGCCGCACCGACCAGATCTCCGCATTTGGATCTGCAAGCGGGCTGACCGCGAGCTGCGCCGGTCAATCCGCGAAACCGTCCGGAAACACTGGCGCGAAAAACTTCTTTCTCGTTTCGTCGTTGCGCATCAAGCAATCAATATGTTCGCCGACGGCCACGGGAATGTTCTCGCACAAGCGAACCTGTTCCGGCATCGAGACGACCAAACCTCCGATTGACATCTTCAACGGAGATTTTCCAATGCGTGTTCTCACAATGATTGCCGTCGCCAGCGCCGTGATTGCGAGCTCGACCGTTGCTTTCGCCAGCGAACTTCCGACTTACGAAGTGAAATCGTTGCCGATCTCGGCGACGCAGGTGCAGGTGCTCGGCGGCGCCGGCGTCGAGGAGCAGTCGGCCGCGCCCTCGATGATCGTCGCCGGCATGCCCGCCTCGCCGGCGCAGGTTTCGGTGCTGTCGCCGCGCGTCAAGCAGCTCGCGAGCGCAGGTTCGGGCAGCGAAGCGCGCTGAGCCTTTCGCGTCGCTTGCGGCGCCTGCATCCGATGCGGGCGCCGTCAGCGTTTTCAGGTCATGCTGCCCGGCATGAAGCAGCGCACGCGCGGATGGCCGTCGATATAGTGCTTCCACACCATGGTGCGGCCGATCTTGTTCGGCACGGTGATCACGGCACCGTCAGGCACCACGACCCATTCGTCGTCGATGCGGACGCGGAAGCGGCCGCGATCGGACTCCCAATCGACGTCGGCAATGATGTAGCCGTCGGCGTCGGTGCAGCACTGGCCGAATTCGCTGTGCAGGCTTTCGAACCAGGGTTTTAGCGGCGAGTTGGCGTAGCGTCCGTCGTCGCGCGCCAGCGCGGAATTGGTGAGCAGAACCGTCAGCCCCAGCAGCACGGCGGCACACTGTCTTGCAGGTCTCATGTCGCCTCCGCGGTCGAAGTGATCGCCGCGAGGCAAACGCTGCCGTCTGCCCGCAGCACCGCGCACGGCAGGCATGGAGACGGCGACTCGCTCCCCAGCAGCTTTGCGGACAGCTATGCAAATCCGGCGCCAGCGCGCATTCCGGGGAACTACTGGAGCAAGCGGGGCACGCATTCGCCTTTCGGCGAACGTCGCCGCGAAGACCGTCTGCTCGTGCGGGGAATGACCGTGACCGGAAGCTACCGCCGATCAGGCAGCACGGAACTCGAGCCTACTGCTTGGGCGCCGGCGCCATCATCGTTCCGCCGCCCTTCTTCGTCGGTGCCGGCGGCTTGGTGGCCGCGGCTTGCGCAGGCAGATACTTCGCGACGATGGCAGGATCGACCTGGGCGATGTTGGTGTCAGGCAGGCGCGTCCAGGCCTCGTCCTTGCCGAGCAGCGCGATGCCGAGATAGCCGCGCAGGGTCAGGGTCTGACCGTCGGGACTGACCTTCATGTTGGCCTTCCAGATCTGGCCGTCGCGCGGATTGAGCACGTTGCCGCCTTCGTACTTCAATCCGTCGCGCTTCATGTTGCGGACGAAGGAGATGCCGAGCACCGGCGCATTCTTGCGATCGTCGGTGCACTTGCTGCAGATCTCGTTCGGATCGTCGCCGGGCCGCGGGAAGGTCTTTGCGATCACGCCTTCGAAGATGCCGTTGTGGTCGATGAAGAGAAACCATCCGACCGTCTTGCCGTCCTCGACCTTCTGCCAGAGGCCCGCCGCCGTGGGCTCGGCGATTTGTGCCGCAGACGGCGTCACCGTCGCGAGCGACAATGCGAGCGCGAGGAAGGGGAACAGCCGAGAGCTGGTAAAAATCCGCATTAGATCACCTTGTTATTCCACGACCGGAATGGCCGCAGACTACGGCGATTTCGCGAACGGTTCCAGCGCCAGAAACATGGGGCATCCCCTCCCCACCCTGCCGCCGTCAGTTGACACCGAGCTTCTTTTGCAGGCTGGAGGACGAGGTCGTGTACTGGAACACGAGCCGCTTCTCCGGATAGACGTAGCGATGGGCTTTTTGCGACATCAGCGCGCCCTCGTGGAAGCCGCACAGGATCAGCTTGATCTTGCCGGGATACGTATTGATGTCGCCGATCGCGAAGATGCCGGGAACATTGGTCTCGAACGCGGACGTCTCGACCGGCACCAGATTGTTCTCCAGCGCGATGCCCCAGTTCGCGACCGGGCCGAGCTTCATGGTCAGCCCGAAGAACGGCAGCATGGTGTCGCAGGCAATGTCCGTGACGCTGTTGTCGTTGCCCTTGATGGTGGCGCCGGTGAGCAGGCCCTCTGCGCCGGAGAGCGCCGTGACCTGGCCGAGCCGGAGATCCATCTTGCCGCCGGCAACCAGCGCGCGCATCTGCTCGACGCTGTGGGGCGCGGCGCGAAACTCGTCGCGCCGGTGCAACAGCGTGATGCGCTTCGCAATCGGATGCAGATTGAGGGTCCAGTCGAGCGCGGAATCGCCGCCGCCGACGACCAGCACGTTCTTGTCGCGGAACGTCTCCATCTTGCGCACGGCGTAATGGACTGAAGTGCCTTCGTAGGCCTCGATGCCCGGCACCGGCGGGCGCTTGGGCTGGAACGAGCCGCCGCCGGCCGCGATCACCAGCACCTTGCATTCGAACACCTTGCCGGCGTCGGTGGTGCAGCGGAAGGCGGGATCGCCGATCTTCTCCACCGTCTCGACCATCTCGCCGAGATGGAAGGTCGGATGGAACGGCTTGATCTGCTCCATCAACGCGTCGGTGAGGCCCTGCCCCGAAACCTGCGGAATGCCGGGAATGTCGTAGATCGGCTTTTCCGGATAGAGCTCGGCGCACTGGCCGCCGATCTTGTCGAGGATGTCGACGAAATGCGCCTTCATGTCGAGAAGGCCAAGCTCGAAAGCGGCGAACAGACCGCAGGGGCCGGCGCCAATAATCAGCACATCGGTTTTGATCACATCGCTCATGTCGTCTCTTTATCGGTCGTTATCGGTTGGACGCGCCCGGCGGGCAGAGGTGACCCTGCCTGTCTAGCCAACGGGGATGGATCAGGGAAGGCATAAAAGCGGGAGCGCCCCGCAGCCGCGCCCACTTGCCGGGGCAAAATAACTGGGCTGTAACGAGGAAAGATATGACGGAGATCAATCGGTGAACGCACCAAGCCGCCTCGATACGACGCCGCGCCTGGAGGACTATCCCTACCGCCTCAGCGACAACGTCCGCTTCGGCGATCTCGATCCCAACCAGCACGTCAACAACGCGGTCTACGCCACCTATTTCGAGACCGGCCGCGTCACGCTGATGAAGCTGCCGGAGTACGGACTGACGCCGCCAGGGCTCGCCTGGATCATGGTGCGGCTCGACATCCACTTCCGCGCCGAGCTGCACTGGCCGAACACGATCGAGCTCGGCCTAGGCGTAGTGAAGCTCGGACGGACGTCAGTGACCTTCGAGCAGGTCGTGTTCTCGCAAGGAAAGTGCATCGCCTCGGCGATGTCGGTCGGGGTCATGCTCGACGAGGCGACGCGGCGGCCAGCGCCGCTCAGCGCGGAGATCGTCGAGAAGCTCAGACCCTGGCACAAGCGCGGCATCGAGGTCGCGACGCCGAACATATAGTTCAGTTCAGAAGGGGCAGGCTTGTAAGGATCAGGCTTGTCAGGATCAGGCCTGTCAGAATCAGGCCTGGCGTTCCGGCGTTGTCACGACGAGACCGTCGAGATCGTCGGAGACCTTGATCTGGCAGGACAGGCGCGAATTCGGGCGCACGTCGAAACCGAAGTCGAGCATGTCCTCTTCCATCGGCGTCGGGCTGCCGACCTTCTCGCGCCAGGCTTCGTCGACATAGACATGGCAGGTCGCGCAGGCGCAGGCGCCGCCGCATTCGGCCTCGACGCCGGGAATGCTGTTGCGGATCGCGGCTTCCATCACGGTTGCGCCGTTCTCGATTTCCACCGTGCGGGTTTCGCCCTTGTGGTCGACAAAGTGAATCTTGGCCATGTGTGCTCGTGCTGCCGCGGTGCTGGGAATGAAGGAGGGTCCGGGCTGTCCTATAACGGGTCGATCAGCCGGGCGCCATAGGGTTTTCAGCCGAAGTGAATCCCGCTTTGCGGGAAGAAAACGCGTCAAAACAAGAGACTAGAGTCCGGCTCGGCCGCGTGGCCTCAAGGCTTCAGCATCGCCTCGATGGCGGCGCGAGCCTCGGTCACCGCCTCTTTCAGCGCGGCGAAAGCGTGGCGCTGGTCATGGCCGGTCTGGACCGCAATCTCCAGGCTTGCGGCCGCATCCGCCACCGCAAAAGCGCCGATCCCGCGCGCCGAGCCCTTGAGCTTGTGGGCCAGCACGCCCGCCTCGGCCGGCAGCGTCGCCATCGCCGCGATCAGGCGGACCGCCTGCTCGGCGAACATGGCCAGCACTTCCCGTTCCAGCTCGGCGTCGCCGAGCGTCATCCGGGAGAGGTGATCGAGGTCGAGCGGGCTGTCGATGGGTGCAAGCGGGGGCGACGGCATCCAGTCCATCCGTTGCAGTTCAGGCGTCATGGCGCAGGCCCCGGCATCGCGCGGCGGTTCCGCCGGTCCGGCGGTGAATTGACCTCACCCAAGCATGGAAATGGTTAACGAAATGTTCGGGGTCAGAGACGCAGTTCCGCCGGTTTATTGACGAAAAGTTGCCGCAATCGGCCGAGTCCAGTGGAGAATTGCATTTATTGCTAAGGCGTTACGGCCCGATCCTGTTAACGATGATTAAGAATGTCTTAATCGCGGGCATTTCATTCGCGACGCTCTGCCAATAGGATGTTGCGGAAATTGGCGGACAAGCCGTCCGGGTGGGGACGGCTCGGAGATCCGCGCAAGCGGCATGATCCGGTCTGTGGGCTTGCGCACGCAGCGCGCAGGGCTCGCGGGGGGACGCGTACAAGTAACGAGGGCTCGGACTGAACATGGCGAACACTCCGAAAAAGGTCAAAGACCCCACAGAAGTTGCGCTTTCTGCGATCCAGGAAGCCCTGAACATCAGCGACACGGCTGCCGACACCAGCCGCAACGCCGCGATGCGCAACGAAACCGCGCCTTCGGTGGCGCCGCCGCCCCCGATCTTCGACGAGCCGAGCTTCGAGCCGCGCCCCGCCGCCAACGAACGTTCGACCGTGTTCGACCCGGTCGAGGAGCCGCGCTCTTCGCGCCGCGCCGCCAATGACGACCGCGAGACCATTGGCCAGCTGCTCCAGGCCCTGCAGAAGGGCCGCCCTGCCCGCAACGTCTACACCTTCGCCACCATCTTCGCCGGCGTCTGGCTCGCGGCCTGCGCCGCGCTGACCTTCGGCTTCCTGCCCTCGATCCAGGCCGCCATGGGCCAGAGCGGCGGCGTGCTCGTGATCGCCGGCCTGGTTGCGATGTTCTTCGCGCCGATCATGCTGTTCTACTTCCTTGCGAGCCTGGTCTGGCGCGGCCAGGAAATGCGCATGATCGCGCAGGCGATGGCGCAGGTTGCGATCCGCTTCTCCGAGCCCGAGGGCTCGGCCTCCGATTCCATGGTCACCGTCGGCCAGGCCATCCGCCGCGAGGTCGCGGCGATGGGCGACGGCATCGAGCGCGCCATCGCGCGCGCCGGCGAGCTCGAGACGCTGGTTGCCAACGAGGTTGCCGCGCTCGAACGCGCCTATTCCGACAACGAAGTCCGCATCCGCGCCCTGCTGCAGGACATCGCGCATCAGCGCGACAATCTGGTCGGCCAGGCCGAGCAGGTCCGCAGCGCCATCTCCGGCGTGCAGATCGATTTGCGCCACGACATCGCGCTGATCTCTGATGCGATCGCCTCGCGCGTCGACGAGGTCGCCAAGTCCATCACCGGCGCGCTGGAAGAGCGCGGCGCCCACATCACCAGCGCGCTGAGCAATGCCGGCGACAACATGATCCTGGCGCTCGGCGAGCGCGGCGGCGACCTGCTCGACCGCCTCGAGGAAGCCAGCAACGAGACCACGCGCGCCGTGCTCGATGCCAGCGAGCGGCTGACCACCAGCCTCAACTTCAAGACCGGCCACGTCCACGACGAGTTCGTCGACCTCGCCGACCGCGTCCACGAGATGCTCAACGAGCGCATCGACCGCATCACCGGCGAGTTCGAGCAGCGCTCCGCCGCGATCGTCGACGGCATCTCCGAGCGCACCGAGCAGGTGCACGACAGCCTGAAGAATTCCTCGGATTCGCTGCTGCTCGAGCTCGAGCTGCGCTCCAACGACCTCTCCGCCAAGATCGACGACGCCGGCAACCGCCTCGCCGGCCAGATCCTGACGAGCGGCGACAAGGCGAGCGAGGCGCTCGACGCCACCGTCAACACCCTCGTCGCCAAGGTCGTCAGCCAGACCGAGACCGCGCACGACTCGCTGTCGCTGCAGATGAGCGCGTTCGACGAGCTGGTGAGGAACCAGGGCACCGAGCTGGTCGAGAAATTCGCCCGCGACAGCGGGACGCTGGGTGCGCTGATCACGCGCCACATCTCCGAGTTCGACCGCACCGTGAAGACCTTCGGCGGCGAGATCGTCGAGCGCATGGGCCAGCGCACGCAGGACATCCACGAGTCGCTGAAGACCTATGTCGAGAATTTCGACACCCGCTTCACCGCCAATGGCGGCGAGATCACCGCCGTGCTCGACCAGCGCCTGGTGCAGTTCGAGACAACGGTCGGCGAGCGCGTCAACCACCTCGACGCCTCGCTGAACAGCAAGATCGCCAGCCTCGACGGCACGATCGATGGTCACATCAAGACCTTCGACGAGCAGCTCGTCGGCCGCGTCGCCGCGCTCGAACAGTCGTTCGACACCCGCGCGCAATCCATGACCGAGACCATCGACGGGCGCATCAACACGCTGGCGACCTCGCTGACCGACGGCGCCGCGCAGGCGATCCAGTCGATCGACTCCCGGCTCACCCACCTCACGACGTCGCTGACCGGCGGTGCTTCGCAGGCCATCGAAACCATCGATGCGCGCCTCAACCATCTCACGAGCTCGCTGACCGGCGGCGCCTCGCAGGCCATCGAGACCATCGATGCGCGCCTCAACAACCTCACCACCACGCTGACCGATGGCGCCTCGCAGACCATCCAGTCGATCGATACCCGCCTGACGCACCTCACGACGACGCTGACCGGCAATGCGACGCAGGCGCTCGAGTCGATCGACTCCCGCCTCACCTACCTGACCACCGCGGTCACGAACGGCGCCTCGCAGGCCGTGCAGTCGATCGACACGCGCCTGACCCTCTTGACCTCAACCCTCACGGACGGCACCGCGCAGGCGATCGAGGCGGTCGACCGCCGCATCACCGGCGTCACCGAGATCATCGACGGCCGCAGCACGCACCTGACCGACACGGTCACGGCGCGCTTCCAGGAAATCCACCAGGTCATCGAGACCCGGGTCGGCTCGGTCGCCAGCGACATCGACGTGCGCGTGGCACAGTTCGAAGACCTGCTCGGCTCGCGTGTCGAGGCCGTCGCAGGCCGCATCGAAAGCAGCGGCCGCCAGGCCAGCGAGGACATGATGTCCCGCGCCGAGATGATCTCGACCGCGATCCGCTCGCATGTCGAGGACGCCGAGCGCTCGCTCACCAACCTCGTCGTCAACACCAGCGAGACGATCCAGACCGGTGCGCGCACCGCCCAGCAATCGCTGATGACGGTCTCCTCCGACGTCAACGCCCAGCTCAAGATGACCTCTGCCGAGGTCGAGCGCGCGCTGACCGCGGTCGGCACCGGTTCGGCGAACTCGATCCTGAGCAGCGCCCGCGAGGCGCAGTCGACGCTGGTCGCAGCCTCGGGCGAAGCCTCCAACCAGATCAAGGGGCTCGCGGCCGACGTCGAGCGTACGCTGTCGGCGGCAGGCTCCGCCACCGCAGCCTCGATCCTGGCCGGCGCCCGCGAGGTGCAGACCACCCTCGTCACGGCGTCCTCGGACGCGGCCAACCACGTCAAGACGCTCACCGCCGACGTGCAGCGTTCGCTGTCGCTGGCCGGCTCCACCACGGCGGAATCGATCACCGCCGGCGCCCGCGATGCGCAGAGCGCGCTGATCGCGGCCTCGGCCGAGACCGCCAACCAGATCAAGGCGCTGTCCTCGGACGTGCAGCGCTCGCTGACGATGGCCGGCACCTCGACCGCCGAGACCATCATGAGCGGCGCCCGCGAAGCCCAGAGCACGCTGGTTACGGCCTCCTCGGATGCGGCGAGCCAGGTCAAGTCGCTCGCGGCCGAAGTGCATCGTTCGCTCTCGCAGGTCGGCCAGTCGACCGCGGAGACGATCACCACCAGCGCCCGCGACGCCCAGAGCACCCTGCTCTCCGTCTCGGCCGAGCAGACCAGCCAGGTCCGTTCGCTCGCGGCCGAGATGCAGCGCGCGCTGGCGACCGCCGGCGGCGCCACCATCGAGGCGCTCACCAGCGGCGTGCGCGAGGCCCAGGGCTCGCTGATCTCCGCCTCGACCGACGCGGCCAGCCAGATCAAGTCGCTGACCACGGACATCGAGCGCACGCTGACCGCAGTCGGCGCCGACACCGCCTCGACCATCCTCAACAGCGCGCGTGAGGCCCAGACCTCGCTGACCTCGACCTCGGCGGACGCCGCGAGCCAGATCCGCACGATCTCGACCGAGATCGAGCGGACGCTGAGCGCGGCCACCGCGAACGCGACCAACGACATCCAGACCAGCGCGCTCAACGCCCAGAACGCGCTGATATCGGCCTCCAACGAGGCGAGCTCGCGGGTCAAGTCGAGTTCGTCCGACGTCGAGCGTTCGGTGCTCGCCGCCAGCTCGAGCTTCGGCCAGGCCATGACCGGCAAGACCGACGAGATCGTCACCTACGTGCAGCAGCAGGCCGACCGCCTGTCGAACATGATCGACGCCAAGCGCGGCGCCCTGGTCGACGCGATCGGCTCCAAGACCAGCCAGCTCACGCTCGACATCGACCGCGTCACCTCGGACGCGCTGAAGTCGATCGAGACGCGCGGCCAGGCCTTCTCGCAGACCATGATGGGCAACGGCTCGGAAGTCGCCCGCACCATCAACGCGGCGAGCGAGATCGCCACCGGCGCGGTTGGCAAGTCGCTGAAGGACCTCGAGCAGGCCTCGCGCGCGGCGATCGACCAGTCGCGCCAGGTCTCGATCGCGGCCGTCACCGAGATGCAGGAGACCAGCAAGATCCTGCGTACCGACACCGTGGCGCTGTTCGAGCGCCTGCGCGAAGGCAACATCCTGCTTCAGGAGGTGCTGACCGGTGCGCACGACAACCTCAACTCGCTCGAGCGGGCGCTGGTGACGCGCGTCGCCGACTTCGTCTCGGCGATGAACGACGTCACCTCGCGCAACGGCGCGGCGACGCAAAACCTGGAAGAGCAGCTCAACGTCTTCAACAGCAAGACCACGAAGGCGCTGCAGGATCTCGGCGAGCTGTCGACCCAGTTCGACGCGCACGGCAAGGCCCTGGTCGACGCGGCGCAGGTCGTCGAGCAGAGCAACAAGAACACCACCGCCTCGCTCGCCGAGCGCAAGCAGGCGCTGGAATCGCTCGTCACCACGATCGATCTGCGCACCGCCGATCTCGACCAGCGCCTGTCGCGCTTCACCGGCCTGCTCGATGAATCGCTGGCGGCCGCCGAAGAGCGCGCCCGCGACATCGCCCGCGTCGTCGCCGAGACCGCCGGCGCAGGCTCGGCCGCGATCACCCGCCAGTTCGAGGCGGTGCGCGCGGCCTCCGAAGAGGAGCACCGCCAGACCATCGAGGCGATGCACGACATCTACCGCCAGACCACGGACGAGGCGGATACGATGTTCAAGCAGTCGACCGAGAAGTTCACCAACCTCGTCTCCAGCATGAAGCAGATGGCGTTCGAGATGCACAACGAGCTCGAAGCCACCCGCAACGAGCTGCGCCGCGGCGTGCTCGAGATGCCGCAGGAGGCCGCCGAGAGCACTGCGCAGATGCGCAAGGTGATCGTCGACCAGATCGAGGCCCTCGCCGAGCTCAACCGCATCGTGGCCCAGCATGGCCGCGGCCTCGACGTCACCACGACGGGCCGCGCCTCCGTCGCCGTCCAGCGCCAGGAGGAGCCGATCATGGCGGCTGCGGGCGGACGTAGCGCCGAGACCCGCATGCGCGACACCGGCAGCGCTTCCACGCTGCCGCCGCCGGACCTCGGCATGCCGGCCGCGCGCCGCACCGACGCACCGCCGGTCGCGCCCGCCGGTAACGACCAGGGCCGTGACGGCTGGCTGTCGGACCTCCTCAACCGCACGGACGCCAATCAGGGCGCCCCGACCGGCCGTGAGGCTCCGCGTGGCCGCGCCGCACCCGCGCCGCAGCCGCAGGCGCCGCAGGCAAGCAGCAATCCGCTGGAATCGCTGTCGCTCGACATCGGCCGGCTGATGGACCGCAACCTCGCTGCCGAGATGTGGGACCGCTACCAGCGCGGCGAGAACAAGGCCTTCACCAAGCGCCTCTACACGCCCGCCGGCCAGAAGGCCTTCGACGAGGTCGCCCGCAAGTACCGCGCCGACCGCAACTTCAAGGGCACGGTCGACCGTTATGTCGCCGAGTTCGAGCGCCTGCTCGACGAGGTCGCGCGCGACGGCCGCGGTCCGCAGGAGCTGCGCAGCCACCTGACCTCGGAGACGGGCCTGGTGTACACGCTGCTGGCGCATGCAGCGGGACGGCTGGGGTAAGCGGCTCGCAGCGACAACGAACAGCGAATGAAACGGAGGCCTCACGGCCTCCGTTTTTGTTTGGATGTTCTGAAGCTCAATTGCCGCCGGGCTGACCGAACGACAGCCGCTCGGCGAGCACGGCCGCCTGGGTGCGCGACCCCACGCCGAGCTTGCGCAGGATGGTCGAGACGTGGCCCTTCACCGTCTGCTCGGCGATATCGAGCTCGCCCGCGATCTGCTTGTTGAGCTTGCCTTCCACGATCATCGCGAGAATTCGCAGCTGCTGCGCCGAGAGGGTGGCCATGCGCGCGGCGAGCTCGATGTCGGCGCTCTGGATCGAGCCGCGGCCGCCGACATTTGGCGGCATCCAGATCTCGCCGGCGAGGATCTTTGTGATCGCATCAGCCATCTCGGGCAGGCTGAGCGATTTCGGGATGTAACCGGATGCGCCATAGGCGATGGCGCGACGGATGGTGGCGGCGTCCTGCCGGGCCGAGATGATCGCGACCGGCACCGTCGGGAATTGCGCCGACAGGATGAACAGCGCAGCAAAGCCCTGGATGCCCGGCATCGTCAGATCCCAGAGGATCAGGTCGATCTCGTCGGACTGGGCCGCGAGCGCATTCAGCGCCTCGTCCAGCGACTGGCAGGCGACGATGTCGAGATCGGGCAGCACGGTCGACAACGCGCTACGGAGCGCGGCCTGCACCAGCGGGTGGTCGTCGCCGATCAGGATGCGCATCGTCAGGGAGTCTCCGGTTTCGTGCCGAACTGCCGGCTCAGGGCTTCGCCGCCGAGAAAGCGCCGCAGGGCCGCCGGCTTGACCGGCTTCGACAGGATCTCGCAGCCGCGCGCCCTCGCCGCCTGGCGCACCGCCTCGCTGCGATCGCCGGTGACGACCAGCGCACCGACCTCGCGTCCCGACTTCTGCCTGAGATTGTCGAGAAAGTCCAAGCCGTTGCAGCCGCCGTCGAGGTGGTAATCGAGCAGCACGACGTCCGGCAGGACGGCGGCTGCCGCTTGCATCGCCGCGGCGGCGTCGGCTGCGACCAGCACGCGATGGCCCCAGCCGCCGAGCAGCGCAGAGAGCCCATCGAGGATGGTCGCGTCATTGTCGAGGCACAGGATGGTCAGCGCGCGCTCCGCCGGTGCCGGCACGGCCACCGCAGGGGTGCGCCGAAGCGGCCGGCCTGGTCCGCGCGCGAGCGGCACCGTGACGGCAAAGCACGAACCTTGTCCGGGGCGCGAACGCAGGTCGACGGCATGGTCCAGCAGCCGGGACACGCGCTCGACGATGGCGAGCCCGAGGCCCAATCCCTTCTCCGCCCCCGGCGCGAGGCGCTGGAACTCCTCGAAGATGCGCTTCTGGTCTGCCGCCGCGATTCCGACGCCGGTGTCCCAGACCTCGATGCGCAGCGCCTCTCCGCGCCGCCGGCAGCCGAGCAGGATGCGTCCCTTGGGCGTGTAGCGAAGCGCATTCGACAGCAGGTTCTGCAGGATCCGGCGCAGCAGATGCGGATCGCTGCGCACCGCAAAGCCGCAATCGACGACGCGGAAGGCGATCCCGCGCTCGCGCGCCATCGCCGAGAATTCGACGTTCAACTGCACGAAGAGATCGGCGATCGGAAAGTCGGATATCTCGGCGCGCACGGCGCCGGCATCATAGGAGGAGATGTCGAGCAGCCGGTCGAGCACGTGCTCGGTCGATCGTAGCGCCGTAACCGCGCTGCTCGCCAGGGTGCGCTCCTTGTCGGCGTCGCCAGCGCGCGACGGAGCGCTCAGGCTCTCGTCGAGCGCGGACAGAAACAGACGGGCCGCATTCAGCGGCTGCAGCAAATCGTGGCTGGCCGCGGCCAAAAAGCGCGTCTTGCCGAGATTGGCCTGCTCGGCTTCGGCCTTCGCCTGCTCGAGCGCCTCGGTGCGCTCGCGGACGCGCATCTCGAGCCCCTCATTGGCGCGTCGCAAGGCCTCGGCGGCACGGTGACGCTCGGTGACGTCGGTATAGGTCGAGACGTAGCCACCCTCGGCGACGCGGTCGTAGACGATCTCCAGCACCGTGCCGTCCGGCCGCTTGCGCTCGTAGAGATAAGGCCAGCGCTGCGTGGCGACGTCACGGTTGACCAGAAGCGCGGCGAATTCGGATGCGGCATATTCGCCGCGCTCGACATTGAAGGCGATGAGATCCGCCAGCGGAAGCCCCACGCGCACGAAGTCCGGCGGCAGATCGAGCAGCGCGATGAACCGACCGTTCCAGGCTGTGATGTTGAAATCGGCGTCGAAGGCGCAGATGCCCTGCGGTACGCTTTCGAGCGTAGACTGCAATAGGCTGCGGTTGAAGCGCAGCGCTTCCGAGGCCTCGTCGAGCATCGCCATCGCCTCCCGCCGCGACAGCGAGTGGCCTTCCAGCGACGCCGCGATCACGACGCGCGCCGATGCCGCGCCGATCGCGCCGGCCAGCAAATTCTCGGTAAACCGAATCGAGTCGAGATCGACCAGTCCCGACGGATCGAGACGCGGCCCCGTCCCTGCGATGCGGGCCGCCAGATAAGCGTCGAAGGCCGCCGCGCCGCGCTCGGCGCCGACGAAACGCAGCGCCAGCGCGCGGAGATCATCGAGCCGCACCACCACGCGCGACGACAGCTTGGGGATGGATTCGCGGACGACGCCGTCGGCGAACGCGGCCGCCTGATTACGCTCGACTGTCGATTGCCGGCCCAGCGCCGAGACCATCAGGAAGCAGACGAGATTGGCGCCAAGGCTCCACAGCGTGGCGTGCGAGATCGGATCGATCCCTTCGAGGCCCAGCAGCGCATTCGGCTTGAGCCAGGCGAGTTGCCAGGGACCTTGACGAACGATTTCCTCGATCCCCGGCCAGAGCGGCGCGGCCGAGGGCAGCAGCAGCGTGTAGGCCCAGACGAAGAAGCCGACCGCGATCCCGAGCGAGGCGCCGGCCTTGTTGGCCCGCGGCCAGAACAGCCCGCCGACGAACGCCGGACCGAATTGTGCGACCGCGACGAACGACAACAGGCCGATCACGGTGAGCGGATAGGACTGGTTGACGAGGCGGTGCATCAGATAGGCGAGCAGCAGGATGCTGAGGATCGAGAGCCGGCGCACCGTCACCAGCACCGACGTCATCGGCCGGCTCTGTGCGTGCAGGCCGAAGACGCGCGAGCGCAGCAGCAGCGGCATGATGACGTCGTTGCAGAGCATGGTGCTGAGCGCAACGGATGTCATGATAACCATGCCGGTGGCGGCCGACAGCCCGCCCAGAAACGCGATCAGGCTGATGGTGCCCGCATCGGCTGCGATCGGCAGCGAGATGACGTAGGTGTCGGGGTCCATCATCCCGCCGAAGCGGGTGAGCCCGGCCGCAGCGATCGGCAGGATCAAGAGGCTGAACAGCGCAAGATAAGCCGGATAGAGCCAGGCCGCGGTGCGCGTATGGCTTGGGCTCTCATTCTCGACGACGGCGACATGGAAGGCCTGCGGCAGGCAGAGGAAAGCAATCGCCGAGATGATGATCGTTGCAGGCCACACCGGCTGCGCCGGGTCGAAGCTCAGGATGCCGCCCAATTGCGGATCCGATTGAAACTGCGACAGCAGAGCGGCCGGCCCGCCGGAGGGTCCGAACAGCACGAACAGCGCGACGATCAGGAATGCGAGCAGCTTGACGACGCTCTCGAAGGCGATCGCGAGCATCAGGCCGCGATGATGCTCACTGGCATGGACGTGCCGGACACCGAACACGATCGCGAACAGCGCCATCGATGCAGCGACGCCGAACGCCGAGTCTTGCCAGAACCGCAGCGCCTCGCCGCCGGCCCGCTCGGGCTGGAGGATCAGATAATCAAAACTCTTGCCGACGGCCTTGAGCTGGAGCGCGATATAGGGAAGCACGCCGAGCAGCGATGCGAGCGTCACGAAGGCCGCAAGCACCTGGCTCTTGCCGTAGCGCGCGGCGATGAAGTCCGCGATGGAGGTGACGTTCTGTGCCTTGGCGATCGCAATCACCTTGGACAGGAGCCGCTGGCCGAACAGCAGCACCAGGGTCGGGCCGATATAGATCGTGGCGAAGTCCAGCCCGCTGGTGGCGGTCCGTCCGACCGAGCCGTAGAAGCTCCACGAGGTGTTGTAGACCGCAAGCGTCAGGCAATAGCTGATCGCGGCCGCCCAGGAGCTTGGCGACACCAGCGGCCCGCCGGCGCTTCGCCGGTCGCCCCACCAGGCCACCAGGAACAGCGTGGTCACATAGCCGGCAGCGACCGCAAGAACGAACCACGCCTGCAAGACATCCTCACCCGAAACAGTCTGATGCGCTCGCGACGAGCGGCCGGGCGCGGGCGGATACTAGAGCGTTTTCAATCGCATGGAAGGCCGTTTCAGTCCGCAGACAAGCGGCGGCCGAAGGGATTTCCCCGGCCGCCGCCCGCAATCGCTCAGGCCGCCTCGCGGGACAGCCGTTGCTGCGGCATGCGCTTGAGCGCCAGGTTGACCACGACGGCCACCACGATGTTGAGCGCGAGCGCCAACAGACCGGTGTAGATCGCGACCTTCCCGGCGCCGAAGTCGATGCTGTGCAGCGGCTTCAATCCGTCCGACCAGGCGAGCCACGATCCGCCGGCCAGGCCGACGGCCCAGCCAGCCAGCAGCGCCGGGCTCGAGAACCAGTTCAGATAGAGACCGAACACGAGCGCCGGCAGCGTCTGCAGGATCCAGAGGCCCCCGAGCAGTTGCAGGTCGAGCGCGAACTGCGTCGGCATCAGGAGGATGGCGAGCAGCGCGCCGACCTTCACCAGCATGGAGGTGATCTTGGCGACCTTCGCCTCACCTGCCGGCGTCACCTTCGGATCGACCCACACCTTCCAGAAGTTGCGGGTGAACAGATTGGCGGCGCCGATGCTCATGACGGCGGCCGGCACCAGCGCTCCGATCGCAATCGCGGCGAAGGCAAAGCCTGCGAACCAGCTCGGGAACAGCGTCTTGAACAGCTCGGGCACGACGTCGTTGTTGCTGGCGAGCTTGAGGCCCGCCGCATGGCCCATGTAACCGAGCAGCGCAAGCAGGCCGAGCAGCAGCGTGTAGGCCGGCAGCATCATCGCATTCTTGCGGATGGTGTTGCCGCCCGAGGACGCGAAGATGCCGGTCAGCGTGTGCGGATACATGAAGGCGGCGAGCGCCGAGCCCAGCGCCAGCGAGGCATAGGGCACGATCTGCGCCGGGGACAGCAGGATGCCGCCTGCGCCTTTCGCTGCGAATGCCGCATCCGCCGCGGTGAAGATCGCTCCGTAGCCGCCAAGCTTCGAGGGCACGATCGCAATCGCGGCGATCACCACGATGTAGATCATGATGTCCTTGACGAAGGCGATCAGCGCCGGCGCGCGCAGGCCCGACGAATAAGTGTAGAGCGCCAGCACCAGGAAGGCGAGAACGAGCGGCACCTCGCCGTGCAGGCCGAGCGCCTTGATCGCCACCTCCATGCCGATCAGCTGGAGCGCGATGTAAGGCATCGTCGCCAGCACGCCGGTGGCCGCGACCGCAAGCTCGAGCCCGCGCGATCCGTAGGCGCCGCGCACCACGTCGCCCGCGGTGACGTAGCCGCGCTCCTTGGCGACCTTCCACAGCACCGGCATCACCGCGAACACGAACGGATAGACGATGATGGTGTAGGGCAGCGCGAAGAAGCCGTAGGCGCCGACCGCGTAGACCAGCGCAGGAACGGCGATCACGGTGTAGGCGGTGTAGAAGTCGCCGCCGACCAGGAACCAGGTGATCCAGGTCCCGAACTTGCGGCCGCCAAGGCCCCACTCGTCGAGATGGGCGAGCGTCTCCGGCTTGCGCCAGCGCGAGGCGACGAAGCCCATGCCGGTGACGAGAATGAACAGTGCGAGGAATACGGCGAACGCCGCGCTATCGACATTAGTCAGCACGGCGCACGCTCCTGTAGACGATGTAGGTGAGCAGCGAGGTCAGCGGCACCCAGGCAAGCTGATACCAGTAGAAGAACGGGAAGCCGAACAGATGCGGCTCCCTGATATTGTAGAACGGCACAATCATCAGGCCGATGAACGGCAACAACAGCAGCAGACGTACCACGCGCTCTCTCCTCCCCTGTGAGTGAAGTCGACGCGCCTTGTCGTGGGCACGCCTTGAGCGCGATATAGCGGACAATACCGGCCTACCCCTCCCCCTACCTTGGCTCGGCTAGACCCCCATACTTTCGTATCGCGGGGGGTGAAGAACGCCGCGATGGTCTCCGCAAGCCGTCATTGCGAGGAACGAAGCGCACGCTGCAGCGCGTCCGGGACACGAGACCTACGATGACGAAGTGCGCGAACTTGCGCTCGCCTAGCGCCTGCCGCTCGCGGTGGGGGCCGGCCTCGGCGGCTCGGGCGGCGGAGCGGGCTGCGATGAGTTGCTGGCGCCGAACAGCACGCGGGTCGGGTTGCGGTCGAAATTGTTCACGGCGCGGCTGATGTCACCGAGGGTACGACGGCCATCGCTCATCAACGCACCGGAGCGCTTGTCGAAATCGTCGGCGAGCTCGCGGATCGACTTCACCGCCTGGAACAGCTCGCCGCCGTCCTTGCCGCCGGCGAGCGTGTTGAGTCCGAGCATGAGGTTGTCGGCCTTGAGCATGACGCCGTCGACCTTGGCCATCACGCCGTCGATCTTCTCGGAATTGCGCGCGAGCGAGTTGGTGAAGGTCTCCAAATTCTTCAGCGAGTTCTTCACCGATTCCTGATTGTCGGCGACGATCTTGTTGATGTTCTGCAGCGTGCCGCGGATCGCCTCGGTGACGTCCTGGAGCTTGTTGGGGTCGGCCGTCAGCGTCGGGATGCCGTCCTGGTCGAGCGGCGGCGGGGCCGCGGCCTCGTCCCCGCCCTTGAGCGAGATGGCGGCGACGCCGGTGAGGCCCTGGAATTCGAGGCCGACCAGGGTGTCCTTGCGGATCGGGGCGTTGTTCTCGATCATGGCGAGTGCGACAACCCGCCGCGGGTTGTCGAGCTTCACCGAGACCACCTCGCCCACCCTGATACCGTTGAAATTGACACTGCCGCCGTTGCGCAGGCCCGCCGCCGGGCCCTCGAACACGACGCGCAGCGGACTGCGCTGCTTGGTGGTGTGCAGCGACTGGAACCAGAGCACGAAGCCGATCGCCGCGGCGATCACCGCCAGCGTGAACGACCCGATCAAGACGTAGTTTGCCCGCGTTTCCATCAGGTGCTCCGGCTACTCATCACAGCTATTCAACCCAGCCACTCAACCCATGACCGCGCGGGCGCGCTTGCCATGGAAATATTGCCTCAGCCAGGGATGCTGCGAGGCCTGCATGTCGGCGATCGACCCTGCCGCTATGATCTTACCGTTCCCTAAAACGGCGATGCGGTCACACGCTGTGTAAAGGCTGTCGAGGTCGTGGGTTACCATGAAAACGGTCAGCCCCAAAGTGCGCTGGAGCGTCCTGACCAGCTCGTCGAAATCGCCGGCGCCGATCGGATCGAGGCCCGAGGTCGGCTCGTCCAGGAAGACGAGATCCGGATCGAGCGACAGCGCGCGCGCCAGCGCCACGCGCTTGATCATGCCGCCGGAGAGCTCGGACGGGAAGCGCTCGGCAACCTCGGGCTTGAGGCCGACCATGGTCAGCTTGGCCATGGTGATCTCGTCCATCAGGCGCTGCGAGACCCGAAGATATTCGCGCATCGGAAACTGGATGTTCTGCCGCACGGTCAGCGAGGAGAACAGCGCGCCCTGCTGAAACAAGACGCCCCAGCGCCGCTCCACGTTGCGGCGCTGCGAGGTGCTCGAGGAATCCAGATCGACGCCGAACACCTCGATGGAGCCCGCAACCTTCGGCACGAGACCGATGATGGTGCGCGTCAGCACCGACTTGCCGGCACCGGAAGGACCGACGAAACCCAAGATCTCGCCGCGCTTGACGTCGAGGTTGAGGCCGTCGAGCACGCGTGTGCTACCGAACTGCACGGTGATGTCGCGCACGCGGATGATCGGATTTTGGATCTCGCCAGCCATCGTCACATCCCGATCGAGGCGAAGAAGATGGCGAACACGCCGTCCATGACGATGACGAAGAAGATGCCCTTCACCACCGAGGCCGTGGTGTGCTGGCCCAGCGATTCCGCGCTGCCCTGCACGGCAAGGCCTTCGACGCAGGCGACGATGCCGATCACGGCGGCCATGACCGGCGCCTTGACGATGCCGACGATGAAATGGTCGATCGAGATGGCGTCGCGCAAGCGCAGCAGGAAGGCTTCGGGCTCGACCCCGCCATAGAGCCAGGCAACGAGACCGCCGCCATAGAGCGCCGCCATCGCGCCGAGGAAAGCCAGGATCGGCAGCGCCAGCACCAGCGCCATCATGCGCGGCAGCACCAGCACCTCGATCGGATCGAAGCCCATGGTGCGCAGCGCGTCGATCTCCTCGCGCATCTTCATCGAGCCGAGCTCGGCGGTGTAGGCGCTGCCCGAGCGGCCCGCGACCATGATCGCGACCAGCAGCACGCCGATCTCGCGCAGCACCAGCACGCCCAGCATGTCGACCACGAAGATGTCGGCGCCGAACCTTCGGAAATGGAAGATGCCTTGTTGGGCGATGATGCATCCGATCAGGAAGGTGATCAGCACGATGATCGGCACCGCGCGCCAGCAGACCTGCTCCATGTGATGCACGGTCGAGGTCAGGCGGAACGAGCGCGGATGGATCAGGACGCGAAACCATGCCGCGAGCACGGCGCCGAGCATGTCGACGAGGCCTGCGACCGTGCCGCCGATACCGGCCACGGTCCGGCCGATCTGCTCCAGCATGCCTGTGATGGTCACCGTGCCGCCGTCGACCACGGCCGTCGCCCTGACCCGCCGCACCTCGTCCACGAGGCTGGAATAATTGGCGGAGAGACCCGCGATCTGCGCCTCGACGGATTCTTTCGTCAGGCTGCGGCGCAGCCGCTCGATCAGCCAGGCGCCGAACGTGTCGAGCTTGGCGACCTCGGAGACGTCGATGAAGATGCTTTGCTGGCCGCCGGCGAGCTTCTCGGCGTCGGCCACCATGCGCTCCAGGACCGGCGCGAAGCTCGCGGTCCATGTCCCGGTGGCGCAGAGTGCCAGCGCGTTGCCCTTGGCAATCCGCTCCAGCTTCGGATCGCTGCTCAAGATGTCCGCTCCCGTGCCGGGGCGGAGAAAATCAGATAGTTGCGCACGCGCCTTACCCAGAGAAGGTATCCCCAAGTGGTTAATGTTAGTTGCTAGAGGTAACTAGCAGGTTCAGATTTCGCCAGAGTTCAAAATGACTTCCATGAAATTTGCTGCCCTGGCGGCGCGAATCGAGCGCTTCCCGATCGCGGGCAGCTTTACCATCAGCCGGGGGGCCAAGACCGAGGCCGTGACGGTCGTGGCGGAGGTCGGCCGGGACGGGCTGACCGGCCGCGGCGAATGCGTGCCCTATCCCCGCTATGGCGAGACGCCCGAGGCGACGCTGGCGGCGATCCAGGCCATGCAGCAGGCCTTGGCGGACGGGCTGACGCGGCAAGCCCTCCAGACCGCCATGGCGCCCGGTGCGGCCCGCAATGCCCTGGACTGCGCCCTGATCGACCTGGAGGCCAAGGCGGCGGGCCAGCGGGCCTGGAACCTGATGGGTCGCCCGGTGCCGGGCGAGCGCACTACGGCGTACACGATCTCGTTAGGGACCCCCGTGGCCATGGCGGCCGCCACCGCCAAGGCGGCGCACCGGCCGCTGCTCAAGATCAAGCTCGGCGGCGACGGCGATCCGGAGCGGATCGCGGCGGTGCGCAAGGCCGCTCCCGAATCCGAGCTGATCGTCGATGCCAACGAGGCCTGGACCGAGGCCAATTTGGCGCACAATCTCGCCGCCTGCGATGCCGCCGGCGTCATCCTGGTTGAGCAGCCACTGCCCGCGGGCAAAGACGAGGCGCTGGCGCGGATCAAGCGCCCGCTCGCGGTCTGCGCCGACGAGAGCGTGCATGACCGCTCCTCGCTTGCCCCGTTGCGCGACCGCTACGACGCCGTGAACATCAAGCTTGACAAGACCGGCGGCCTCACCGAGGCCCTTGCGATGGCGGACGCCGCGCAGGCGCTCGGCTTCGAAATCATGATCGGCTGCATGGTCGCAACCTCGCTGTCGATGGCCCCCGCGATGCTGGTGACGCCGCAGGCGCGCTTCGTCGATCTCGATGGGCCCTTGCTGCTGGCGCGCGACCGCGACCATGGCCTGCGTTATGACAGCAGCCTGGTCTACCCGCCGGACGCTTCGCTCTGGGGCTGAGGCTTGAGCCGGTGCTGCGCCGACCAGATCAGAAGCCCGCCGGCCGCAGCCATCGCGGCCATCACGTAATACAAACCATCGCCGATACGGGCGTAGATCGCACCTGAGGCGATCGAGGTCGCAGCGCCCAGAAGCCCGTTGCACGCGGCGTAATAGCCCTGCCCCCGCGCGATCTGATGCGAAGGCACGCGCTGCACCAGGAGATTCATCGTGCCGACGATGGTCATGCCGAAGCTGAGACCGTGGCCGAGCTGGACGATCGCCAGCAGCGCGAGCGCCGGCTCGCTCGCGGTGACGATCCAGCGCAGCACGGCGCTGAGCCCTCCGATCGCGATCATGGTGGACGGATGCAGCGAGAAGCGCGGCGACAGCGCGAACACCACGATCTCCGCGATCACGCCCAGCGTCCACAGGCCTGCGATAGTCAGCCCACTGATCCCATGGAGCTGCCAGTTGATGGCCGAGAAGGTGTAGTAGGCGACGTGGCTGCCCTGAATCAGCGCCGCCGAGACGATGACGGCCCAGAAGCCGGCATCGCGCAGCAGCGGCTTGCCGGCATGCCTCTCCGTCGTCTTGCGCCTGACATCGTCGAGCGGCTGAAGCAGCAGGCCGGCTGCGACCGCAACGACGGCCCATGCGACGATGACCCAGATCAGATCGCGCGCGGCGATGTGGTCTACGAGATAGCCGCAGGCGAGCGAGCCGGCGGCGAAGGCCGCTGAGCCCCACAGCCGCAAGGGTCCGTAATCGAGCCCGTAACGGGCGACGCCGCGTAGCGCATAAGCATCGGTCAGCGGCATCGTCGGCGTCCACATCATGCAGGTCAGCGCGTAGATCAGGAACAGCGCCAGCGGCTGCTGCTGCAAGCCGACCGCGGTGAAGCCAATCGCGGTCGCCAGCACCGACACCATCATGCCGGCGCGAATGGCATGTCGCTTCTCGGCGAAGGCGGTCACTTGCGGCAGCGTGGTGAAGCGCGTGATCGCCGGCAGCGCGTTGATGAGCCCGATCCAGGCCGCGTCGACGCCGATCGCCTTCAGCCATACCGGGAAGAACGGCAGATGCGTGCCCGAGACCGCGAAGACGGCCGAATAGAACAGGGCGAGGCTGACGGCGAATCGCCGTTTCGCGGATGCTGGCGTGGGGATTTGTGATTCGGGTGCCATCAAACCAATTGCGATTCGGACGATATCGTGGTGATCGTTACTGTAACGCGCGGTGATTTGCGCGACGAGATCGCAATGGCCAACGAAGCATTCGCCCTTTCGCCCATGTCTGCCCGCGCGGCCGAGCCGAACGAGCAGGATTACGACGCGATCCGCGAAGCCTTCATGGAGACGGCGCGCGGCCGCTGGTTCCTCGGCGAATACGCCAAGCGCAACCGCAATGCCGACACGCGCATGGTGCTCGACGCGGTCGCGAAAATCGAAGAAACCCTTGCGGCGCAGCGACAACCCGTCGTCGAAGATCGCCTGCCCGAAGCGCTGGTCGAGATCCGCCGCGCGATCCGCGAGGCCGAGACGATCGCCATCGCCGCCGTCGACCCCGCCGCGATAGAGACGAGCCTCGCCGCGATCCCGCGCGGCGTGCGCATCATCAAGGAGATCTCCTGGCGCTGGCGCGAGATCGGCGCCGACGGACGAATCTGCGACCTCATTGATTCGCAACTCGCCTCTATCGAGGCCGCCTGCGGACAGATTTCGACCATCGACCCCCGCGTCGAGCTCAAAGCCGCATTCGATCTCTTGAGGGATCGGGTGGAGCAGACCGACGGCGGCGCATCGCCGCAGGCGGCGCCGTCCACGTCGGCTCCGATGCAGCAGGCGCCATCATCCGCCGCCGACGCTCCGCCCGTCGCGGCCGCGCCCGCGGCGATGGCGAGCGAAGCATCCGTGGCTTTTACGGAGTCACAGCGGGACGTCGCCGCGGCTGCCGAGCCCGAAGCGACCGTCGCCGGCGAAGCGATCGCCGAGGCGGAACAGGCAATGGACGCGGCCATCGCGCCGGAGATTGCGGCCGAGAGCCAGATCGCCGTCGAGAGCACAGCGCTCGACCAAGTCGCGCCAGAAGACGTCGCGCCCGAAGCCGTCCCGTTGGAAGAGCCGGCCACGGACACCGCCGCCTTCGCGGAAGCCGCTGACGCGTTCGCGCTCGACGCGGCTGCGCAAGCCGAGGACGAGGCCATCCTCGAGGCGATCGCGCTGGAGATGGCCGCGCCCGATCCGGAGTTCGACGAGATCATCGCGCCGGTCGAAATGGAAGCGGCCGTTCCGGAGCCGATGGTGGCGGAGGCTGCAGCGCCCATTGCTGCGGAGCTTCCGGAACCGATCGCGCCTCAGCCTGTCGTCGCTCCCATGGTGGAAGAGCCCGCCGCCGACGCGCCGATCGCAATGGACTCGCTCGCGCGCCTCACCGAAGCCATCGCGGAGGCCGCCGCCGAAGTGATGGAGCAGCAGGCCCCGGCGATGGCAGCCACCGCATCGCTCGCCGCAGCACCGGCCGCAACGCCTCCGATGCCCACGCCGCTCCCCGAGCCCTCGCTCGGCGCCACCATCCTCGCCAGCGGCATCCTGCAAAAACCCCGCGCGCCCGCCAACGACCCGCTCGCGCCAATCCGCCGCATGACCCAGGCCGAGAAGATCGCGTTCTTCTCGTAAAGGGGGGCGCTCTCTCCGCGTCATTGCGAGCAACGAAGCGACAGCGAGACTGCCAACTCCGTCATCCTGAGGCGCGAGACGCACGATGCTCAGCATCGTGCGGGGAGCCTCGAAGGATGAACGGCCGAGATGCAGCCAGGCCGTCGCCCTTCGAGGCTCGCCGAAGAGGCGAGCGCCTCAGGGTGACGGTGATGGACGGGTGCTCGCGGCTCAATCTCGTGGCCGGGCTGCCAAGTGCTGTTGCCCATCTGGCCGTAGGTGTATGTACGAGCTCGAACCTAGTCCTCTCAACAGATGTCCGTGGCCGAAGACACCCTCACCCTCTGGCGCCCCGTCGGCCCGAAAGAACTGGAACTGATCCAGCAATCCGGCATGCGCGCGTTTCCGCCGCGCCTGCCGGACCAGCCGATCTTCTATCCGGTGCTGACGGAAGACTACGCCATCAAGATCGCGCGCGACTGGAATGTCCCGGCGAGCGGCTCCGGCTTCGTGACGCGCTTTGCGGTCAAGCGCGACTTCATCGCGAAGTATGACGTGCAGGAAGCTGGCGGACGGTCGCATCTGGAATACTGGATTCCGGCCGAAAACCTCGATGCCTTCAATGAAGCGATCGTCGGACCGATCGAGGTCGTCCGCAGCTTTCCCGAGCCGTCGCGCGCCCGATCATCCGCAATTCCACACCGCCCCGATCGGCGTGCGCGTCCAGCACGGGCCAAAACTGCCGCCGTTGTAGCGGCCGCCGTTGAAACCGGGGCGGCCGAAATAGTGCCACTCGCCGTCCCAGCGATAATATTGTGGAACCGGATCGATGTACCAGTGGCGGCGGTCGTTGCGCGCGAGCCGACGCATCGCGTCCTTCTGCTTGTAGAGCGGAATGCTGTTGCTCAGCGGCTGACGATAGCCCGGCAGGAAGCCGTAGCCCTTCCAGACGGGCTTGGGACGCTTTTGAACGGGCTCAGCGGACGCCACAGTCGGCAGCAGCGAGAGGATAATGGCAACAGACAGACACATAAAGCGGGACATGGTGAAACCATAGACAGTCAGTTCCCGCCGCGCCATTCAAATTCGAGTGCGGGACGTTTCGCCGCTTCTGCCGAGCGGCCACTCTCGATAAGCTCAGCTCGCAACGCGTAGCGTGAACGCGGCGCGGACCGCTTGCATGTGCCGGAGTGACCGAATGCCTGAGAGCCCGCGCGTCGGCGCCTTTGCGATCGTTCCCAGCAACGATCTTCCCGCCGCAATTCCATTCTGGGAACGGCTCGGCTTTGCGCGCATCGGCGGCGATGCCGGCTATGTCATCATGAGCGGCTGGGGATGCGAGGTGCATCTCACGCAAGCCGGCGATGGCCCGTGGCGCGTGCCGGAGCACAATCCCTTTGGCATTTTCATTCGCACGCCCGAGGTCGAGGCCATTGCCGCGCGCGTGGACGATCTCATCATCCGGCCCGGCGGCGTGCTGCGCCACCGCGAATGGGGCATGTATGAAGTCGGCATCAACGGCCCCGATGGCCTTCTCGTCCGGATTGGCTGGCCCTCGGCGCTGATGCGCCAATCCGGCTAGCTGATCACGCCCTTCCTGATCAGGAAGCAGCCGTACCCCCTGCTGTCGCCGACCTGCACGACACCAAACCCCGCCGCGGCCGCGCGATAAAAATCCGCCCGCGAGAGCTTGCCGGGAACAACGGCGCGTCCGACCGCGCGCTCGATCTCAGCCAGCACGGCGCGCTGCACGTCGGGCACGCGGTCGGGATCGTCGACCGGCGCCATCACCCGCACCGGGTCGGGATCGAAATCGTCGAGCGGGTAGAGCGTCATGATGGCGCGAACGGCCGTCTCCATCGTCATGCCCGGCAGCTGGATCAGGCGCTGCGACGATGTCGAGCGGGCGATGTGCGTGGCCGGGTGGTTGGCGTCGACGACGACGAGATCGTCGCCGTGGCCCATGGAGGCCAGCAGCCAGAGCAGGTCGGGCGTGAGGATCGGATCGATCGATTTCAGCATGTGACGGCAGTTCCCATTATCGATCGCTAACCATAGCAGGTTCCGAGCGTGATTCAGATCACGCAAGGCCACCATGGTGAGGGGGATCACGGACCTCAAGCTCGAACGCGGCGAGGCTCCCCGGCAACCAATCTCGCATCGAGACCAGTGCCAAAGGAGCACGCCATGTTCCGCCTAAAGCCTTTCCTGATGACAGCAAGCCTTGTGGGGAGCCTGTTCGGCTTCGCCTGCGGCCCTGTTTCCGCGCAAGTTGCCCCGGTCGAGCCGGCCCCCACCGCGCTGCAGGGCCCGGAGCAGCGGGTGGCGCTGGTGATCGGCAATTCGAACTATAAGAACGCGCCGCAGCTCGCCAATCCCGACAATGACGCCGAGTCGATGGCGAAGTTCCTGAACTCGGCCGGCTTCGAGGTGGTTGCCGCGACCGACCTGACCCAGAACGACATGCTCCGCGTGGTGCAGGACTTCTCCGCCAAGGTGTCCGCGCGCGGTCCGAACACCGTGGCGATGGTCTATTACGCCGGTCACGGCGTGCAGCTCGCCGGCGAGAACTATCTCGTTCCCGTCGACGCCAAGGTGTCGAACCAGACCGAGCTCGTCAACAATTCGGTGCGCCTGGTCGACGTGATGTCGACGCTGGAGACGATCCCGAGCCGCATGCGCATCGTCATCCTCGATGCCTGCCGCAACAACCCGTTCCCTGATGTCAATGACGCCGGCCGCGGCCTTGCCATCGTCGATGCGCCGAACGGCTCGATCGTCGGTTACTCGACCGCACCGGGCGCTGAAGCGCTCGACGGCACCGGCGGTCACAGCCCCTACACGCAGGCCTTCCTGAACGTCGCACGTGAACCCAACGTGCCGATCGAGCAGCTGTTCAAGCGCGTTCGCCTGCAAGTGAACCAGTCCACCAGCGGTGCGCAGATCCCGTGGGAGAGCTCCTCGCTGACTTCGGACTTCACCTTCTTCGGCGACACCGCGGTTGCCGCCAATCGCGCGCCGGTCAGGGCACCGGTGGTGCAGATGGCCTCCAACCTGCCGAGCCGCTCGACTCGTCAGGCCTATGACTATGTCGTGTCGGAGGGCCGGCCGGAATATTATCAGGAGTTCATCCGGATGTACCCGCACGACCCGCTGTGCGACCACGTCCGCTGGCTGCTCAACAACATCCTGCTCTCGCAGGCCTGGCACAAGGCGGTGCTCGTGAATTCGCCGGTTGCCTACAAGACCTTCTATGACAGCTACGGCACCAGCCCCTACGCGCAAATGGCGCTGAAGCTGCAGATGCAGCCGAAGCAGATCCCCTTGATGCAGGCGACCAAGTTCCTGGCTCCGCAGAACATTGCTCCGACCTTCAAGATCGGCAATCTCGGCCAGCCGAAGTACATGCCGCTGCAGCAGGGTAATGGCGGCCAGATCAACGGTAATCTGCCGGTCGTGCAGAAGCCGGTCGACGGCAATGTCATCGGCAAGCTCGGCAATGGTGGCCAGATCGGCAACCTGCCCTCGGGCAACAACCAGCCGAACGGCACGTCGTCACAGACCCCGGGCAAGATCGTCACCCTGCCTGCGCCGACCAACACGACCACCAGCAATGGCGGCATCGGCAAGATCGTCACCCTGCCGGCGACCAACAACAAGCCGGACGCTGGCAATGCCAATGGCAAGCCGGGCAAGATCGTGAGCATGCCGGTGAATGTCGGCAAGGGCGGCTCGACTGTCGACGTGAAGCCCGTTCAGACGCAGAACCACCCGATCCGCGTCAACAACGGCAACACCGGCATCGTGAAGCTCAACAACAATCCGGTGAACAAGGTGCAGGTGCAGAACAACGTCCAGAACAACCGCCCGCAGCTCAACACGATGCCGAGCCGCATGGTCAACAGCAACAACAACTTCCGGCAGTCGATGAACCAGGCGCCGAGCATGAATGGCGGCGGCAACCGTCGCGGCGGCTTCATGCACTGATTGTGCAAGGAGAAGGTGCGCTCCCTCCCCCGCTTGCGGGGGAGGGTTGGGGAGAGGGTTTCTCCGCAACGGGACAATCCCCAAGAGGAAAGAGCCCCACCCGGCGCTTCGCGCCGACCTCCCCCGCAAGCGGGAGAGGTTTCACCGAGCAAGCGGTTAGTTCGATCCACAAGATCGACAAACACAGCAGAGCGGCAAAGCTCTGCCCCTTCTTCATAAACCCTTAGACGTGGTCATTCCGGGATGCGCCGAGAGGCGCAGGCCCGGAATGACGGCTAGGCCACCAGCTCGGCGAACAGATCCGCGTCGACATTGCCGCCGGAGAGCACGATGACGACGTTCTTGCCGGCGACGTCGAGCCGGCCCGCCAGCAGCGCGGCGAGGCCGACAGCGCCGCCGGGCTCCACCACGAGCTTCAGCTCGCGATAGGCGAAGGCGACGGCGGCGCCGACTTCCTTGTCCGACGCGGTGACGCCGCGCGCGAGCAGCTTGCTGTTGATCGCGAAGGTCATCTCGCCGGGGATCAGGGCCATCAGCGCATCGCAGATGGTGCGGCCCGCGGGTGGATGCGGCTCGCGATGTCCTGCGCTCAGCGAGATGCCGTGATCGTCGAACGCCTCGGGCTCGGCCACCACGATCTCGGCGCGCGGATAGCGTGCCTTCACGGCGGTCGCGACGCCCGCGATCAGGCCGCCGCCGGAGGCCGGTGCCACCACGATGTCGGGGCTAAGGCCGAGGCCCGCCAAGTCTTCCGCGATCTCGCGGCCGGCGGTGCCCTGCCCCGCGATCACGAAGGGATCGTCATAGGGCCTCACCAGCGTCGCGCCGCGCTTTTCGGCGATGCCCCGCGAGATCGCCTCGCGGTCGTCCTTGTCGCGATCATAGAGCACGACCTCGGCGCCATAGGATTTGGTGCGCTCGCGCTTCGACAACGGCGCATCCGCAGGCATCACGATGGTCGCCTGCATGTCGAGGATTTTTGCCGCGGCCGCCACGCCCTGGGCGTGGTTGCCGGAGGAGAACGCCACGACGCCGCCGGCGCGCTTGTCCTGCGGGATCGAGAACACCTTGTTGAAGGCGCCGCGGAACTTGAACGAGCCGGTGCGCTGGAGCATCTCCGGTTTCAAGAACACCTTCGCGCCGACGCGCTCGTTGAGCACGGGAAAGGACAACAGCGGAGTGCGGATGGCGTAGGGCGCGATCACACGCGCTGCGGCGTCGATATCGGCGGGGCCGATCGGGAGGAGCTGTTCGGTCATGGCCGAATGTTATCGCGGCCGATGAGGCCCGGGCAAGACACCTCCGCGCGAGGATTTTCCCCATAGCGTTTTCGAGCGAAGTGGAAACCGGTTCGCGTGAAGAAAACGCGTCAAAACAAGAATCTAGAGCTATTTCGATCCATCGGATCGAGATAGCTCTAGGCCACGAAGCGCGGCTGTTCCGCGCCGTTCCGGCCAGGCAGCACCGCGCCGACCGCCTCAATGCTGGCCACAAAGGCCCTCGCCGAGGCTTCCCAGGTGTAATTGGCCGCGAACGCGACGCAGTCCTGCCGGGAGATATCCAATGCCGCGAAGCAGGCGCTGCGCAAGTCGTGATCGAGCGCGCCGACCGGGGCATCACCGATGACGTCGCGGGGGCCCTTCACCGGGAAAGCGGCCACCGGCAGGCCGCTTGCGAGCGCTTCGAGCAGCACCAGGCCGAACGTGTCGGTCTTGCTCGGAAACACGAAGACGTCGGCGGCCGCATAGATATCCGCCAGTTCCTCGCCGTGCTTCTCGCCGAGGAAGATCGCATCGGGATAGGCCTCTTCGAGCGAGGCGCGCGCGGGGCCGTCGCCGACGATGACCTTGGTGCCGGGCAGATCGAGGTCGAGGAAGCCCTCGAGATTCTTCTCCACGGCGACGCGGCCGACCGACAGGAACACCGGCGCCGGCAGGCAGAGATCGATGGCGCGGGGGTGGAACAGCTGGGTGTCGACGCCGCGCGGCCACAGCACGACATTGTCGAAGCCGCGCTCGGTCAGCTCGCGGGCGAGCGCAGGCGTTGCAGCCATCACGGCGCGGCTGGCGCTGTGGAAGCGGCGCAGCGCCCGCCAGATCAGCGAGCCCGGCACCGGCACGCGGGCGCGGACATATTCGGGAAAGCGGGTGTGGAAGCTGGTCGTGAACGGCAGTCTGCGCTGGCGGCAGTAGCGGCGGACCATCAGGCCGATCGGCCCTTCGGTCGCGATGTGGATGCTGTCGGGGCGCGCCTCCGCGATCAGCTTAGCAATGCGCGCCGGACGCGGCATCGCCAGACGCACGTCGCGATAGCTCGGCATCGCAAAGGTGCGGAACGATTGCGGCGTCAGGAATGTGAATTCGACGCCGAGGCTTTTGCCGGCGTCGGCGAGCTTGGTCAGCGTCCGAACCACACCGTTGACTTGCGGGTGCCAGGCGTCGGTCGCGACCAGGATGCGCATCAGGCGGCCTCTGTTATGCAGCTCTGGCTGCGACCTGCGGGACTTGTGCCGGCTTCTGCAAATGATCCGCCCAGGTGATGATCTCGAAATGGCCGTCGTCGTGCTCGACCAGGGCCGTGCAGCTCTCGACCCAGTCGCCGCAATTCATGTAGCGGATGCCGCCCTCGTCGCGGATCACGGCGTAGTGGATGTGGCCGCAGATCACGCCGTCGGCGTCGTGGCGCCGCGCCTCGGCGGCAAGCGCCTGCTCGAACGCGCCGATATAGTTGACGGCGTTCTTGACCTTCTGCTTGGCCCATTGCGACAGCGACCAATAGGGCACGCCGAACAGGCGGCGGAAGAAGTTGACGAAGCGATTCATCTGGATCGCGAAGTCGTAGGCCTTGTCGCCGAGATGGGCGAGCCAGCGCGCGTTCTGCACCACGAGATCGAAGATGTCGCCGTGGATGACGAGATAACGCTTGCCGTCCACGCCGGTGTGGACGGTGTTCTCGACGACGTCGATGCCGCCGAAATGCGTGCCGTAATAGTTGCGCAGGAACTCGTCGTGATTGCCGGGGATGTAGACGACCTTGGCGCCCTTGCGCGCCTTGCGCAGCAGCTTCTGCACGAGGTCGTTGTGGGATTGCGGCCAGTTCCAGCTCGATTTCAGCGCCCAGCCGTCGACGATGTCGCCGACCAGATAGATCGTGTCGGCATCATGGTAACGCAGGAAGTCGAGCAGAAGATCGGCTTGAGAACCGCGGGCTCCGAGATGAACGTCGGAGATGAACAACGTGCGAAAGCGCCGCTCCGGGCTCTCGTCACTCACATCGTAACTTCCCATGCGCCAGCCTGTAACAATGTCCCGTGACAGGGGGATGACCGATTGAACTTTTGAGGCACCTTCAGATACGAATCACGCCTTGCCTCGCCCTCTCCGCGAATATCAGTCGCATGCGACAATCAGGCGACATGGCGCCGCAGGGGGCGCCGCAGCAATCCTACCCTCCCCCTCCAGGGGAGGGTGAACTACCCACACGAGCAGCGCTGAACAGACGAACGCCTGCGCTCCCGCTGGCCGCTCGCCTCAGTAGAACTTGTGGAAATGATGGACCGGGCCGTGGCCGTGCCCGACGCTGAAGCGGTCAGCGGCTGCGATGGCCGCGCTGATCCAGGTCTTGGCGTTGCGCACGGCAAGCTCCAGACCTTCGCCCTTGGCGAGCCCCGCCGCGACCGCCGAGGACAGCGAGCAGCCGGTGCCATGGGTGTTGCGTGTGGCAACGCGCGGCGCTGCAAGCGCGATCGTGCTTTCGGACGTGACGAGATAGTCGGTGCTCTCGGCGCCCTCGCCGTGTCCGCCCTTGATCAGGACCGCACCGCAGCCGAGCGCCAGCAGGCGATGCCCCTGGGTTTCGATCTCGGCCTCGCTTGCCGCGACCGGCTCGTCGAGCAGAGCCGCGGCCTCCGGCAGATTGGGCGTGATCACCGACGCCAGCGGTATCAGTTTTGTGCGGAGCGCGTCGACGGCCTCGGATGCCAGCAGGCGGTCGCCGGAGGTCGCCACCATCACGGGATCGAGCACGACGTGCCCCGGCGCCCAGCGCGACAGCGCGGCCGCGATCGCATCGATACTGGCGACCTGGGCCACCATGCCGATCTTCACCGCGCCAATGTCGAGATCGGAAAACACCGCATCGATCTGCGCGGTGACGAACTCGGCCGGCACCGCATGAATGCCGGTAACGCCGCGCGTGTTCTGCGCGGTCAAGGCCGTAATGACGGACGCGCCGTAGACGCCGAGCGCCGCAAACGTCTTCAGGTCGGCCTGGATGCCGGCGCCGCCGCTCGAATCGGAGCCCGCGATGGTGAGTGCGACCGGGGTCGTCATCGCCGGACACCTTTGCTGGATACAGACACCGCCATGGCCTGTCCTAGCGCGGCCGTGGAACACCGGCAAGCGCGCCGAGCCGTGTCCGATAGTGATTCGCGACGCCGTGCATTCCCTGCGAATCAGGCAAACAGCGGGCCGGCTCGCCCCGCAATCGTGCGGACTTGAAAATGCAACCGCGCCGGACCCTTGGTATAGTCTCGAACCTCACCTGCTTCGCCGAAGAGCGCGAGGTGAGAGTGGAACTGTCCAGCGACACCCATGTTGCGGGCTCACGGCCCGCAAGCCGCCTGGAACGGAATCTTGGGGTGGGAATGATGTGGGCCTTTTTTGAACGTCTCCTCGACTCGTCCATGCTGTCGCCGCACGGCATCTGCCTGTTGTGGGAGCCTGAGCTGATCTGGCTTCACGTCGTTTCCGACGCCTGCATCGCCGCCGCCTATTTTTCGATTCCGTTTGCTCTTGCGATCCTGGTCACCAAGCGGCGCGACCTCAAGTTCGGCTGGGTCTATTGGGCCTTCGCGATTTTCATCATGGCGTGCGGCCTCACCCATGTGCTGTCGATCTACACGCTCTGGGTCCCGGTCTATGGCATCGAGGGCATGGTCAAGGCGGCGACCGCGGTGGCATCCGTGGTCACGGCGGGCGCGCTCTGGCCGCTGCTGCCGAAGATCCTGACGATCCCCTCGCCGTTCGAGCTGCGGCAGGTCCAGGCCGCGCTCGAGGAGGAGGAGATCAAGAGCCGGGACGCGACGCTGCTGCTCAAGCAGGTCAGCGACGCCCAGCGCGCGATGCGCGAGAGCGTGGCGCGCCTCACCGCGATCGTCGAGACTGCGGTCGACGGGGTCATCCTGCTCGACGCGCAGGACCATATTCTGCTGTTCAATCCAGCCTGCGAGCGCTTGTTCGGCTACTCTGCCGACGAGGTCATGGGCCGGAACGTCAGGATGCTGATGCCCGAGGCGGGCACCGCGCCCGACAGCCACGCAAGGCATTTCGCGACCGCCGGCGAGGCCATCGGCCTGCGCAAGGACGGTTCGACCTTTCCGATGGACGTGTCGGTCGGCCGGACCCGGCAGGACGGCGAATTGATCTTCGTCGGCATCGTCCACGACCTGACCGCGCGCAAGCTGACCGAGCAGCAGCTCCAGCAGGCGCAGAAGATGGAGACGGTCGGTCAGCTCTCCGGCGGCATCGCCCACGACTTCAACAACCTGCTCACCGTCATCATCGGCAACGCCGAGCATCTGAGCGAGCAGCTCAAGGCGAGGCCCGACCTGCGCCGCTTTTCCGAGGACATCTGCCAGTCGGGCGAGCGGGGCGCCGAGCTGACGCAGCGCCTGCTCGCGTTCAGTCGCCGCCAGTTGCTGCAGCCCCAGACGATCGATTGCCGCGGCCTGCTCGAGTCCATGTTCAAGCTGCTCAAGCGCACCTTGCGCGAGGACATCGAGATCAGGACGGCCTCCAGGCCCGGCACGATCGTGGCCTTCGCGGATCGGGCCCAGCTCGAATCCGCCGTGCTCAACCTTGCGCTCAATGCGCAGGATGCCATGCCGGCCGGTGGTCATCTGACCCTGAGCACGGAGTTGACGACACTCGACGACGACTATCGCGCCCTTCACCCCGAAGTCGCATCCGGCAGCTATGTGTTGATCTCGATCACCGACGACGGCGAAGGCATGACGCCGGACGTCACCCGGCGCGTGTTCGAGCCGTTCTTCACCACCAAGGAGGTCGGCAAGGGCTCGGGCCTCGGCCTCAGCATGGTCTATGGTTTCGCCAAGCAATCCAATGGCCATGTCACGATCTACAGCGAGCCGGGCCTTGGGACGACGGTCCGGATCTATTTGCCGCGCGCGGACATTGGATCATCGCACGCCGAGCTTTCCGATGGCGAGGACGCGGCGCCCCGAGGATACGAGACGATCCTGATCGCCGAGGACGATCCGTTCGTTCGCTCCTCCGCCATTCGCAGGGTGGAAGCTCTCGGATATCGCGTCATTGCCGCGGTCAACGGCAAGGAGGCCTTGCAGCAGCTGCGTACCGAGCCCGGTATCGACATGCTGTTCACCGACATCGTGATGCCCGGCGGCATGAGCGGCTGGGAGCTCGCCGACCAGGCGCGGCAGATTCGCCCCGGTCTGCCGGTCCTGTTCACCTCGGGCTACGCGCTGGAGACCCTGGTCGAGGAGGGCCACGCGCATGCGCAGGCGATCGTGCTGACCAAGCCCTACCGCAAGGTCGAGCTCGCCCAGCGGCTCAGAGACGCATTCGCCGCGGCCGTGGTGACGTCCTAAACGAGGGACCGGCATCTGGCGGCCGGCAAGTCCGCTTGCTAAATCGGGCCGGGTTTGGCCTATTAGCCGCCAGATACGCTTTCGGAGTGCCCGCGATGGTTCCTTTCTTCGTCCAGATCAAATGCAAGCTCGGTCAGTCCTATACGGTCGCCAATGCGCTTGCCGAAGCCGAGATCGCGTCCGAGATCTACTCCACGGCCGGCCAATATGACCTCCTGGTGAAATTCTACGTCGACAAGGACACCGACATCGGCCATTTCGTCAACGAGAAGGTGCAGGTGCTGCCGGGCATCCAGGACACCCTCACCATCATCACCTTCAAGGCGTTCGGCGCCAGCTGAGCTAACCAGCTTCCTTGCGCTTGGGCCGCGGCGGACCGTCGACCGGCGGCAGCGATTTGAGATAGTCCGCCATCGCCGCAATATCCGCGTCGGACAATTGCGAGGTGTTCTTGATCACCCGCCTCATCGCGCCGCCGACGCTGTCGCCGTCGGGCAAGTCGCCGGTCTTAAGCAAATCGGCGATATCCTTGGCGCTCCACTCGCCGAGGCGCTTCTGGGTGATGTTGGGGACCCACCCCTCGCCTTCCGGATTGGGCCCGCCGGCAAAGCGCTCGCCCGAGATGATGCCGCCAAGCGCGTTGCGCGGGCTGTGGCATTCGGCGCAATGGCCAAAACTGTTGACGAGATAGGCGCCGCGATTGAATTGCGGCGACTTGGTGCCGTCAGCGACGAAGCGCTTGCCGTCCATGAACAGCAATTTCCAGATGCCGACATTGCGCCGGATATTGAACGGAAAGCCGACATCGTGGTCACGCACCTTGCCGGCAACAGACGGCAGCGTCTTCAGATAGGCCAAGAGATCGAGCACGTCCTCGCGCCTTGCGTGCTGATAGGACGTATAGGGAAAGGCAGGAAAATAATGCTGTCCGCCTGGCGAAACCCCGTGCATCACCGCGTTGACGAAGTCGGCGTCGGTCCATTTGCCGATGCCGTCGTTCGGATCGGGAGAGATGTTCGGCGCGTAGAACGTTCCGAACGGCGACTTGATCGCGAGGCCGCCACCGAGCTTGACACGGTCGGGCTGGTCCGGAGTGGCATGGCAGGACGCGCAGCCCCCGGCGTTGAACATGGCCTCGCCGTTGGCAAGGTTTGCCACGTGGGCCGGCGCATTGCCCGCGGCCGCCACCACTGGCGCGCTGAGCCACCAATAGACCACGGCAGCAGTGACCGCGGCGAGCAGCCCCACGAGAATTGTTCGTTGCAACATGCGGATCCATCACTCGTCGCGGAGAATCTAAGACTGATGCCGTCGCAACTCCAACCACGAAGAATTTAGCCAGCCCCGGCCGGAAACGGGAATAAACTGAAACGCCGGCTGTTGAAAGTTTGGCAGCCCGAACGGGCTCAGCAGGGAGAATGTCATGAACAAGACCGTCATTGCCGCCTTAGCGCTCGGTGCCGTTGCTTTTGCCGGCCCGGCCAGCGCCGAAAAGCTGAAAGCAACGCTCGACGGCAAGTCCGAGGTGCCGGCAACGACCACCAGCGGCACCGGAACCGCCGATCTGGACTATGATGCCGCCAGCAAGAAGCTGTCGTGGACCGTCACTTATTCCGGGCTCTCCGGCCCCGCCACCGCCGCGCATTTCCACGGCCCGGCCGAGGCCGGCAAGAACGCAGGCGTGGCCGTTGCGATCCCGAATGCGGCCGCGAGCCCGGTCAAGGGCGAAGCGACGCTCACCGACGCGCAGGCCGCCGATCTGCTCGGCGGCAAGCTCTACATCAACATCCACACCGCGGCGAACCCGGGCGGCGAGATCCGCGGCCAGGTGACGAAGTAAGCCGCGACGCTGCTTCGTTGCGTGAGGGCCGGGCGCAGGAGGGGCGTCCGGCCTTTTCGATTCCGGCCGCGCCTTAAGCCGCGTTCAGCGCCTGCGTGAGGTCGGCAATCAGGTCGGAGGGATTCTCGATGCCGATCGACAGCCGGATCGTGGAATCGAGCACGCCGATTTTCCGGCGGATGTCGGCGGGGACGCCGGAATGGGTCATGGTCGCAGGCAGGCTGGCGAGCGATTCCGTGCCGCCGAGACTGACCGCCAGCTTGAGGATCTGCAGCGCGTTGAGGAATTTCACCGCAGCACCCTTGCCGCCGACGATGTCGAACGAGAAGGTGGATCCCGCCCCCAGGCATTGCCGCGCGAACACACGCCCGGCCGGCGAGGCCTCCTCGTGATGACCGAGATAGTGGACCTTGGCCACCTTGGGGTGATCGCGCAAATAATCCGCCACGAGGCGCGCATTCGCATCGGCTTTTTCCATGCGCAGGCTCAGAGTCTCGAGCGAGCGGTTGATCATCCAGCAGGAATGCGGATCGAGCTGGGTGCCGATGGCGCCGCGGAGCGCCTTGATGCCTTTCATCAGCGCCTTCGAACCGAGCGCGGCGCCCGCGATCAGGTCGGAATGACCACCGACGTACTTCGTGAGCGAGTAGAGGGAAATGTCGGCGCCGTGCTCGATCGGCCGCTGAAACACCGGTCCGAGCAGCGTGTTGTCGCAGGCGATGATCGGCGTGTGTCCCTGGGCCTTGCCGATAGCGTCGGCGATGCGGCGGATCATGGCGACATCGACCAGGCCGTTGGTCGGGTTGGCCGGGGTCTCGATCAGGATCATCGAAACGCGGCCCTTGGCCATGGCCTCCTCCGAGGCCTGCTTGACGGCGGCTTCGTCGATCCCGTCGGCAAAGCCGACGGCGCCGATCGACAGGCGGGCCAGCGTGTTCGTCAGCAGCGTTTCCGTCCCGCCATAGAGCGGCTGCGAGTGCAGGATGACGTCGCCCGGGCGAACGAAAGCCAGGATCGTGGTGGCGATGGCCGCCATGCCGGACGAGAACAGCGCGCAGCTCTCGGTGCGCTCGTAGATCGAGAGCCTGTCCTCGACGATCTCGCTGTTGGGATGGTTGAAGCGCGAATAGACCAGACCCGCACCCATGCCTTCCGGCGGCTCGCGCCGACCGGCGACGAAATCGAAAAAGTCCTGCCCGTCATCGGCCGTCCTAAACACGAAGGTAGAGGTCAGGAACACCGGCGGCTTGATGGCGCCTTCCGACAGTTGCGGATCATAGCCATAGGTCAGCATCAGCGTTTCAGGGTGCAGCATGTGATTGCCGATGTGGATCTTCGACGGAAACGGTTTTGCCATGGCCTGTCTCGCTGTTGATTGGGGTCTTCGCCGCGCGTTGGAACTCCTGATGTAATGAGGCAGTCGGGAAAGAGGTGCGCCTCGTCGCATCAACGCCACGGCCGTCGGCTCGAAGATAGCTGCTCCGGCAGCGATCCGTCAGACCTTGCGCACAGAAAAAAGGGCGGTCGCTTTCGCAACCACCCTTCATAATTCCAATGCAGTATGTAGCCCGGACGAGCGAAGCGACATCCGGGACAGACCATCAACTCGGCTGGACTCCCCGGATATCGCTTCGCTCATCCGGGCAAGGGACTCTGTAACCCGCTATTTCAACTTCACCCGATAGGTCTCGTGGCAATCGTTGCAGCGATCATTGATCGCGGTATAGGCCGCTTTCAGGCTCGCGACGTCGGTAATCTTGCCTTTGACGTCGGCGATCGCCTTCTGCACTGGCGGAATCTTGGAGTCGAAATCGGCCTTGTTCTGCCAGACCTTTTGCGAGGCACCGTACGTCGCGTTCACCACGTCCTGCTTGGGATTGACCTCGAAGGTCTTGGCGATCTTGGCGACGTCGGCCTCGATGCTGGCAATGGCCTGATCGGCAGCCTTCCGGTCGAAGGGGATATCGCCCTTCGTCATCTTCTGGATGACGCCATACTGGTTCTTGGCGATCGAGCGCATCAGATTGTCCTGCTGGACGGCAATCTCCTGTTGCGCCATCACGGCGCCGGCCCCCAGCAAAAGGGTGCCCACGACAATCATCGTTCTTTTCATTGGCTAACGTCTCCGGCTCGCAGAGGTGAGGATGGGCCCATCCATGGATAGAACCCCGCAGCGGGCATTTATTCCCGCCGCGGAAGAATCCCGCCTAGAGGCTGTGGCGGCGATGGTGCTCGCTGATGGCGATCCACACCCGCTCGGGGGTCGCGGGCATGTCGATGTGGTCGATCTTGTACTCGCGCCAGAGGGCGTCGACGATGGCGTTGACGACGGCCGGACAGGAGCCGATCGCGCCGGCCTCGCCCGCCCCCTTCACGCCCAGCGGATTGGTCTTGCAGGGCACGTTGGCGGTCTCGAACACGAAAGCCGGCCCGTCCGCCGCGCGCGGCAGCGCGTAGTCCATGAAGGTCGCGGTGATGAGCTGGCCGTCATTGGGCCCATAGACCACCTGCTCCATCAGCGCCTGGCCGATGCCCTGCATGGCGCCGCCATGCACCTGGCCGGCCAGCAGCAGCGGGTTGAGCGTCTTGCCGAAATCGTCGACGATCACGTAGTTGACGATTCTGATGATGCCGGTGGCCGGATCGATCTCGACCTCAGCCAGATGCGTCCCGTTCGGGTAAGTGCCGTCGGCACTGGCGAAGGTCGCGCTGCCGTTCAGCTTCGACGGATCGGCGCCGGGCCGCTTGGCAAGGTCGGCGAAGGAGATCGAGCGGTCAGTGCCGGCGATCCGGATCACGCCATCGGTGATCTCGAGGTCGCCCGCACTTGCTTCCAGCGCTTGCGCGGCGATCTCCTTCAGCTTCTTGCCGAGATCGCCCGCAGCACGCTCCACGCAGACGCCGCCGGTGGGAATCGATGCCGAGCCGCCAGTGCCGAGGCCGGTCGCGATCTCGTCGGTGTCGCCCTGGCGGATATGCACGCGCTCCGGCGGCAGGCCGAACTGCTCTGCGACGATCTGCGCATAGGCGGTCTGGTGGCCCTGCCCGCTCGATTGCGTGCCGATCAGCACGGTGACGTCGCCACTGGGATCGAGACGGACGTTGGCCGTCTCCTCACCCATCACGCCGCAAATCTCGACATAGCTCGCTAGCCCGATGCCGCGGATCAGCCCGTTCTTCTTGGCCGCCTTGGCGCGCTTGCCAAATTCCTTCCACTCGGCGATCTCCATCGCGCGCTTGAGATGCGCGGCGAAATCGCCGGAATCATAGACCTTGCCCGTCGCGGTCTTGTAAGGCAGCGCCTTCGGCGGAATGAAATTCTTGCGACGGATGGCATCGGGCGTCATGTCGAGCTTTCGCGCGCAGGCGTCGACGAGACGTTCGATCACGTAGGCCGCCTCCGGCCGCCCGGCGCCGCGATAGGCATCGACCGGCACGCTGTGCGTGAAGATGGTGCGCACCCGGCAGTGGAAGGCCTGGATGTCGTAGAGGCCCGGCAGCATGCCCGCGCCGCCATGCGGGATGTAGGGGCCGAAGGTCGACAGATACGCGCCCATGTCGCCCATCAGGTCGCAGTCCATCGCGAGGAACTTGCCGTCCTCGGCCAGCGCCATCTTCGCAGTGGTGACGTTGTCGCGGCCCTGCGCATCGCCCAGGAAATGCTCGGAGCGATCTGCCGCCCACTTCACCGCCTTCTTCAGTTTTCGCGCGGCGACCGCCATCAGGGCGTATTCCCGGTACGGAAACAGCTTCGTGCCGAAGCCGCCGCCGACATCGGGGCAGATCACCCGCATCTTGTCGGTGGGGATGTTGAGCACGTTCTGGCAGAGGATGTCGCGCAGGCGATGGCTGCCCTGGCTGCCGATCGTCAGTGTCAGATGGTCGCGCTTGGCGTCATATTCGCAGACCGCTGCGCGCGTTTCCAGGAAGCTGGCAACCACGCGCGGATTGACGATGGCAATCTCGGCGACCGCATGCGCCTTGGCGAAAGCAGCTTCCGTCGCCGCCTTGTCGCCGATCGAGACGTCGAACAGCACGTTGCCGGCCTTGTCCGGCCAGACTTGCGGCGCGCCCTTCTTGACGGCGTTGACGACGCCGGTCACCGCCGGGAGCGGGCTCCATTTGACGTCGATCGCCTCGATTGCATCGCGCGCCTGGTCGATGGTCTCGGCGACGACGAAGGCGACGGCATCGCCGACGTGGCGCACCTCGTCCTTGGCCAGGATCGGGTATGGCGGGCCGGTGAACGGATCGGTCTCGAGGTTGAACAGGCAGGGCAGATTGCCGAGATCCTTGACGTCATCGGCGGTCAGGATCAGCGCGACCCCGGGCAAGCCGCGGGCGCGGCTCACATCGATGGTGTATTTGGCATGCGCGTGCGGCGAGCGCAGCATCAGGCAGCGGAGCGCAGCCTGCGGCGCGTAATCGTCGGTATAGCGGCCCTTGCCGCGGATGAGCGCGTCATCCTCCTTGCGCAGCACGCTTTGGCCAACGCCGAACTTGATGGGAGCCGCCATTTTATCTTCCCGTTCTCATGGTTGTTTTGCCGGCATATTGCCGTGGAAAAACTGGCAAGGCAAACGGCTTTAGGCGGGCACGAGCCGCGAAGAACCGCCTCGTCGGTCAGAGCGGGGCGGGGCCGGCAGGCCGCAGTCCGGTCATTTCCGTGTGAAGATTGATGGTCCCTCGGGCGGCCTCGGCGCACATGGTCCCGGCCAGGCGGCACGACGGCAGGATCGTTACCGAACTTGCACCACAAACGCGCGCCCGAAAACAAGCAGTGGTGCTTACCGCCGCTTGTTCGCAAAGCGCGTGTCCACGTCGCGTGGTTGATCATTTACATCCCGCCGCGGCCCCACAGAGTCCTCGTGCTATCTCTCAGTCTGTCAATGGCGCGTTCAGGCGCGATGCGGTCGATCTCGCCGCGCGTCAAGCCGATATCCATCAGCTCCCTGTCGCTGAGGTCCTGCAAGGCGACCCCTGCGCGCGGCCGCAAATCCTGAAACGCCCGCCAGTATCGCCTGAGCAGGCTCTGGACGATGGAGAGGTCGAGGCCACGCCTTGCGGCGTCGACCTCCGTCGCGGCTGTGATGTTGGTCTGTTGTGGTGGCATCGGATGCTCCTGCTGTTGAGCCGGCAGGGAGCGTGGCCAAACAAAAGGCCCCATCCGATGCCGGCGGGGCCTGGTGGAAAAGATGTCGTCGTCGAATTGCTAGCGCACGACTCCTTCCACGGCCCAGCCGAAGCGGGTCATGTGGTTGCGGTTGACGGTGCGCGAGCATTTAATCATGCAGCGTGTTTAGCACGCCAATCGCGCAAAATCAAGAGATGTGCCGATGTCCGTTGCACCCTGGGGGCGAGCACCTGCTTGCCTAGCCGCGCACGAGCGAGACAAGCCAGCTGCGGCCAACAGGATGAGATCGCGAGAGCATGGACAATCGTGCCGCCGACGGCGAGCAGGACGAGTGTCAACCCATCATGGAAATGCATCGAGGCGAAAGCTGAACCGCTGAGGCGCGCAATTAGCCAGAACGATGCGGCGAGGATGATCCCGGTCAGCAGGAATTTTGCGAGCGACATCCGCCAGGCGCGGTCAAGCACGAGAAAGCCGCGCCGCGCGGCAAAGAAGAGCACCAGCAGCAGAATGGTCCAGCTTCCCGGCGTACACTCAGACGCCGTGCTTGGGCGATGTCATGGCGAGCTAACGGTTCTTCCGAGTGTTTCAGCATGTTGCCACTTTTAGGAGGACTTGTCGGGTGGGTTCAGATCGGCAACACTGCTTGGATTTCCAGTAATTGCTTTGATGGGTGTCCTCATGCCCGAAACATTGGAAATCCTGTTGTGGTGTGCCGCGCTCGCGACGTGGCTGATGCTTTCCTTCAGGATAATAAGCGAGCGCCTGAAGCCGCTCTCAGATCTCGTCAGCCATCTGCTCGAAGTTGCTTTCAGGCACAAGGCGAAGTGACGTAGTAACGGCCGCAAAGGCACGGCTTGGCAGCTGCCGAGCTGGCAGAGCTGCGCCTCGCGTTGATGGCGTCAAGACGAACGGACCAAGCGGCACATCGTGCGGCTGCAACCTCTCGCAACCCTACTGGGACCGACGATGCTCACTCGAAGCAAGTTATTGGCTATCAGGCTGAGGAAACGGCTGAAACGAACAACGCTGCTTAGCCTGCCGGCCTCCGATCGAGGGAGAACCGGCCTCCTCCGGTGACCAGGATCAACAGAGCGCCTCCTGATATCGAGATGTTCTTCAGGAAATTATTGTACTGCCCGATCTGTTGCGGACCGGCGGGATATTCCCAGTAACGATGTGCGATTGCAGTCGCCGACAATACAAACAGAAAGATCAAAATTGCGCAGTAGCGCGTACCAATGCCGAGTATCAAACCAACCGATATCAGTATTTCCAGGATGACGGTGGTCGTCGTGAACAGCTGCGGCACTGGAAGGTTGAGCGATCGAAAATAACCCACTGAGCCACTGAAGTTGGAAAGTGCTCCATACACGCTTCCAACAAACACCCATGCAAGCAGGATGCGGCCGATCAGGATCAGCAGGTCGGCATTGCTGGTGGCGAACTGGTCGATCCAAGATGTGGACCAGGGAGAGCGAAATGACATGGTCACTGCCTCATCGCGTTGCTACCTGAGGACGGTACCTGAATATCGTATCACGATTGGCGAACCGCATGAAGGCCGCCCCGCGAGGCATGACGCACTGTAGACCCCTGGTGCATCCGAGGCCCAACAAACGGTCCATCCGCTCACGGCGTTGGCCGCGTTCAAAGCGATTCTTCGGCGCGGTGACGGCGGGCTGGGCGTGTTGGCTCTCGGCACACGCCTAGCCGCGCACCAGCGAGACCAGCCAGCTGCGGCCGAACAGGATGAGGATCGCAAGCGCGTAGACGATCGTGCCACCGACGGCCAGTAGGACCAGTGTCAACTCGTCGTGGAAGCGCATCGAGGCGAGAGCTGAAGCGCTGAAGTGCGCGATCAGCCAGAAGGCGGCGGCGAGAATGATCCCTGTCAGCAGGAATTTGGCCAGCGACATCAGCCAGGCGCGGTCGAGCACGAGAAAGCCGCGCCGCACGGCGAAGAACAGCACCAGCAACAGATTGGTCCAGACGCCAATGGCGGTCGCAAGCGCAAGGCCGATCTGGGCCAGCGATCCCATCAAAGCAACCTTCAGCGCGACGTTGACGGCGATGCCGGTCAGCGACGCCCGCACCGGCGTCGCCGTATCCTTGCGCGCATAGAAGGTCGCAACCGCGCTGCGGATCAGCACGAACGGGATCAGGCCGATGGCGTAGGCCGCGAGCGTGCCGCCGGCGGCGACCGCGTCGGCCTTGGAGAACGCGCCGCGCGCGAACAGCGCGCGCATGATCTCGTCGGGCACGGTGAGGAACGCGGCCACGAACGGGATCGAGAACAGCAGCGTGAAATCGAAAGCGCGGCGTTGCGCCTTCATCGCGCCGTCATGGTCGTTGGCGGTGATCCGCCGCGACATCTCCGGCAGCAGCACGGTGCCGATGGCGATGCCGATCACGCCAATCGGAAGCTGGTTGAGCCGATCGGCGTAATAGAGCGCCGACAGCGCGCCGGCCGGCAGGAAGGTCGCGATGATGGTGTCGGCGAACAGCGCCACCTGCGTGCCCATCGAGCCCAGCGTCGCGGGGCCGAGTGCCTTGAAGAAGCCGCGGACGTCCTCGTCGAGCTTGAGCGGCGCAAATCGCGGCAGGCCGCCATGGCGAGCGAGATCGCCGGCGAGCAGGAAATATTGCAGGAAGCCGGAGATCAGGACGCCCCAGGCGGCCGCATGGCCCGCGCTCGGAAACCAGACGGCGACCGCCAGCGTCATCATCATCGAAACGTTCAGGAAGATCGAGGCCGCCGCGGCGCTGGCAAAGCGCTGCATCACGTTGAGCATGCCGCCGTAGAGCGTCACCAGCGTGATCAGCAGGAGATAGGGAAAGGTGATCCGGGTCAGCTCGATCGCGAGCTTGCGCTGCTCGGCGTCCTCAGAAAAGCCCGGCGCCAGGATGCTCATGGCCTGCGGCATGAACAGCCAGGCGACGATCAACAGCACCACCTGCGAGGCCAGCAGCAGCGTGAAGATGCGGTCGGCGAACAGGCGCGCCGCCGCCGCGCCCTTCTCGCCATGGACATGCGCATAGGCCGGCACCCAGGCGGCGTTGAAGGCGCCCTCGGCGAAGATCGCGCGAAAATGATTGGGCAGCCGCAGCGCGACGAAAAAGGCATCGGCCACGGGGCCGGCGCCGAGGATCGCCGCGAGCATGATGTCGCGGGCAAACCCCGTCAGCCGCGAGAGCAGCGTGTATCCGCCGACTGTGAAGATGCGTCCGAGCATGCGTCTGTTTTAGAGACTAATCAGCCTAACGATAAGGCTTTGAAGTTTGACGTGATCAAAAAAGACGGGCGCTCGGCCTGCGATGCGCATTGCCGTGCCCTCTCCCCTTGTGGGAGAGGGCAGCGAGGCTGGTAGATGCAAACTCAATCGGGTGAGGGGTATCTCTCAGCGCATACCGCGTGGAGAGAGACCCCTCACCCGTCTCGCCGCTATGCGGCGAGCCACCCTCTCCCACAGGGGGAGAGGGTAAGCGATCAGCCCGCAATCGCGCCGCGGACGGCGGCGATGATTCGCTCCTGATCGGCTTCGGTCAGATAGGCGTGCATCGGCAGGCTAATGACGTCCTGCGACAGGCTCTCGCAACCGGGCAGGCCGCCCTCGGCGACCGGATATTGCTTGTAGGCGGTCTGCTGATGCATCGACTTGCCGTAATAGATCGCGGTCGGCACGCCCTGGGCTTTCAGCGCGGCAGCGAAGCCGTCGCGGTCGGTGCCCTCAGGGAGGCGGATCGTGTACTGCGCCCAGACCGAGGTGTTGCCGGGTGCCAGGCGCGGCACGGTCACGACGTTGCTCAGGCCCCGCGCGTAGCGCTCGGCGACCTTGTTGCGGGCGGCGATCTCGTCGTCGAAGATCTTCAGCTTCTCGATCAGGATCGCGGCCTGCATGGTGTCGAGCCGGCCGGTCAGGCCGAGGCGGACGTTGTCGTATTTGTCGACGCCCTGCCCGTGCACGCGGATGCTGCGCAAGGTGGCCGCGAGATCGTCGTCATCGGTGAAGATCGCGCCGCCGTCGCCGAAGCAGCCGAGCGGCTTTGCGGGGAAGAAGCTGGTCGTGGTGGCGAGCCCGAAGGTGCCGAGCTTGCGGCCCCTGTAGCTCGCACCGAACCCTTGCGCGGCGTCGTCGATCACGAACAGGCCTTCGGCCCTGGCGATCTCGGCGATGGCATCGTGGTCGGCGGGCTGGCCGAACAGATCGACCGGAATGACCGCAACCGGCTTCAGGCCGGCCTTGCGGGCGATTGCGATGCCGCGCTTGAGCGACTCCGGGCTCATGTTGAAGGTCGTCTCGTCGACATCGACGTAGACAGGGGTCGCGCCCATCCGTGCCGCCGGCGACGCGGTCGCGATGAAGGTGAAGGACGGACACAGTACGGCATCGCCGGGGCCGACGTTCTTTGCCATCAGCACCATGAGAAGCGCGTCGGTGCCGCTGGCGCAGCCGATCACGTGCTTGGCACCGCTATAAGTCGCGAGCTGCTTCTCGAGCTCGGCGACTTCAGGGCCATTGACGAACTGGCAGTGGTCGAGAACGCGCTTGACCGCGGCATCCAGCGAAGCGCCGAGCCGGCGGCGCTGCGAGGCGACGTCGATGAAGGGAATGGGTTCGGAACGCAGATGCTGGTTCATGACCTGGCTCTTGGCGCCTTCTTGAATGGTCGACATGGATGAAGGGTTCAGCCGGCGACGCGGCGCGGGCCCTTGAGGGCGGGCGATTTGGCCGCGGGCCGCGACGGCGTCTCCAGGCACTGCGTCGCGATCTCGAGGCTGGCGACGCCTTCGTCGCCGGTGACCGCCGGCGTCTCGCCGTTGCGCACCGCCTTGAGGAACGCGATCAGCTCCGCGCGCAGCGGCTCGTCATGTCCGACCGGCAGATGCCGCATCGAGTAGCTGCCGTCAGGCTTGAAGCCGAAGCACTCGGTGACCTGGCGCGTGAGCAGATCGCCCATCACGTATTTGCCGCGCGTCGCGACCGTGACGCTGCGCGCCTTGAACGGCGTCAGCCAGTTGGTGTTGATGTGGGCGAGCACGCCGCTCTCGGTGCGGAACTGCAGCAGCGCGATGTCCTCGCGCTCGGCGACCGCGCTCGACAATTGCGGCTGCACCTCGACGATGTCGGATTCGGTGAACCAGCGGATCAGGTCGATGTCGTGCACGGCGAGGTCGATGACGACGCCGACATTGGACATGCGCGGCGGAAACGGGCCGACGCGCGTGATCGCGATGGAAAGAATGTCTTCGCCCGCGATCGCCTGCTTGACGGCGGCAACCGCCGGATTGAAGCGCTCAACATGGCCGACCATCAGCGTGACGCCGGCCTTTTGCGCGGCAGCGACGATCTCGCGGCCCTCCTCCACCGTGGATGCGATCGGCTTCTCGACCAGAACATGAATGTTCCTGGCGATGCAGGCGAGCGCGACCTCGTGATGCAGATGGGTGGGAGCTGCGATGGTGACGGCGTCGACGCCTTCGGCGAAGAGCTGGTCGAGCGTCTCGAAGCTTGCGCAATTGGCAAGTTCCGTCGCGCGTGTGCGATGTGCCGGCGAAGGATCGACGACGCCGACGAGGCTGACGCCGGGAAGACCCGCAAGCACGCGCGCGTGGTTGCTCCCCATCACGCCGGCGCCAATGACGCCGACGCGCAAGCCGGCCTTTGCCGGTGCAGACCCTTTGGAACTCATCTGAGTAAACCCCGATTCAACGCAAATCCCCGGCGCGCTTCTAGCACGGACGCCACATTTGTGGCGAATGCCGCCTTGGCGGCCCGGACACGATTTGATTCAAAAAGTTACACGTTCCCCGGGCCTTAAGCCGAAAAATATCGCGTCTTTGGCCCGGGTCACGTGATTCGGAGTTTGCTGGTTACGACCTTTGATAGTCGTCTTCAATCCGGATGATGTCGTCTTCCCCGAGATAGCTTCCAGTCTGGACCTCGATCAGTTCCAGCATGATTTTACCGGGGTTCTCCATCCGATGGACGGCGCCCATCGGGATGTAGATCGACTCGTTCTCGTGCACGGTCTTCACGGCCTCGTTGACGGTGACGCGGGCGGCGCCGCGGACCACGATCCAGTGCTCGGCGCGATGATGGTGCTTCTGCAGCGACAGCCGCCCGCCCGGCTTCACCACGATGCGCTTGACCTGGTGGCGCTCGCCATTGTCGACGGACTGATAGCTGCCCCAGGGCCGATGCACCTTGAGATGCTCCTCGGTGACCTTCGGCGCGACCGCCTTCAACTTCGTGACGAGACGCTTCAGGCCGTTGGCATCCTTCTGGCGCGAGACCAGCACCGCATCCGCGGTCGCGACCACGACGAGATCGTCGACGCCCTCGAGCGCGACCAGCGCCTGGTCGGTGGTGACGTTGCAGTTGCGGGAGTCTTCGAACACCGCCGCGCCGTGCGAGGCATTGCCCTGCGCGTCCTTGTCGGAGAGCTCCCACACCGCGTGCCAGGAGCCGACATCGGACCAGCCGCATGACACCGGCACCACGGCTGCGCGCGAGGTCTTCTCCATCACGGCATAGTCGATCGAGATCGCCTTGGCCGCGCCGAACGCCTCGGGCTCCAGCGTGACGAAGCCGAGATCGCGGCCGGCATTGTTGACCGCGTTGGTGACGGCCTCGACGCTTCCTGCATCGACCCTGCGATACTCATCGAGCAGCACGCTGGCCGGGAACATGAAGTTGCCGCTGTTCCAGAGATAGCCCGAATTGACGTAGTCGGAGGCCTTCACCGCGTCCGGCTTCTCGACGAAGCGCGCGACCGCATGCACCTCGCCGGAGATCACCTCGCCCGGGTTGATATAGCCGTATTCGGTCGCCGGCCGCTCCGGCTTGACGCCGAAGGTGACGATGCGGCCGGTGCTCGCGGCGTTACGGCCCTCGCGGCAGGCGGCAACGAAAGCGGCATTGTCCTGCACGACGTGATCGGCGGCGAGCGCGAGCACGATGGCTTCACTGGCGCGGTTCTGCGCGAACACGGCGCCGGCCGCGATCGCAGGTGCGGAATCGCGCCGCATCGGCTCGAGGATCACGTCGGCCTCGATGCCGATCTCGGCGAGCTGCTCCAGCACCATGAAGCGATAGGACGCATTGGTGATGACGATCGGCCGGTCGAACAGGGAGGGATCGGAAACGCGCAGCAGCGTGTCCTGGAAAGTCGAGCGCGTGCCGAACAGCGGCAGGAACTGTTTTGGCCGCACCTCGCGCGAAGCCGGCCACAGCCGCGTGCCGGCACCGCCGCACATGATCAGGGGGATAATGCGTTTGTCCATCGTCATCTCAAACCTTGAAGTAGTCCCGATACCAGGTGACAAAATTATGGACCCCATGCTCGATCGGCGTTGACGGTGCAAAGCCGGTGTCGCGCATCAGATCCTCGACATCCGCGAACGTTTCCAGCACATCTCCCGGCTGCATCGGCAGCAATTCTTTGATCGCCGTCCGGCCCAGCTCCCGCTCCAGAAGACCGACGACGTGCATCAGTTCCTCCGGATGGTGATTGCCGACATTGTAGAGCTTAAACGGCGCATTTGCGGCAGCCGGATCGTCCGCAGGCACAAGATCGATCAGCTTGGATACTACACGTGTGACATCATCAACATAGGTGAAGTCGCGACGCATTCGGCCATGGTTAAACAGCCGGATCGGCTTGCCCGCCATGATGGCGTTTACGAACAGAAACATGGCCATGTCGGGCCGTCCCCATGGCCCGTAAATGGTAAAGAAGCGCAGGCCCGTGACCGGCAGGCGATAGAGATGGCTGTAGGACTGCGCCATCACCTCGTTCGCCTTCTTGGTCGCGGCGTAGAAGCTCACGGGATGGTCGGTCCGGTCCGCAACCGCAAATGGCAATTTTGTGTTGGCGCCATAAACGGAGGATGACGAGGCGTAAACGAGATGACGACAGCCGCTGTTGCGGCAGCCTTCGAGCACGTTGAGAAAGCCCACCAGATTGGAATCGGCATAAGCGTGCGGCTGCTCGATCGAGTAGCGCACGCCGGCCTGCGCCGCCATATGCACGACCTCCGTAAAACGATGTTGCGCAAACAGCGCCGCCATCGTCTCGCGGTCGGCAAGATCGGCCTCGACGAAGGAGAAGCGGGGCTCGTTCTGCAATAGCGTGAGGCGCGCCCGCTTCAGTGCCGGATCGTAATAGGCGTTGAGATTGTCGAGCCCGACGACGGTGCGGCCTTCGCCCAGGAGCTGCCGGGCGACGTGAAAGCCGATGAAGCCGGCGGCCCCGGTGACCAAAATCGCCTGATCCGTCATCCTGTTCCCTGGGGATCCCTAGCCCGATCCTGTTTAGCCGTCACCTCAAGGTGATCGCAATAGGCCCGCTGTATGCGCTCCATAATGCCCCCCACGAGGGCTCACGAGAGCCTCACGAGGGCTATTGCAAGATCGGCGCCAAAACCATACCAAAGCGGCCGAATTCGGCGCTCGCGTCGGGTTGCCTCAAATCTTCGCAAACCCTGTTCATGCGGGCGAGATGCGCCGAATCCTGCTGTCGACGGCCAAAATCGTGATTTCCGCGGCGCTGCTCTATCTGGCGCTGCGAAAGGTCGATCTGTCCGAATTGTTTTCGCGCTTCACCGTGACCAGCCTGTTCTGGATCGGCGCCGCGATCGCGGTCACCTTCCTGCAGATCTTCGTCGGCGTGCTGCGCTGGCGCGAGATTAGCGCCGTCTGCGGCGCGCCGCTCGAGCTCGGCCGCGCCATGCGCTACAACGTGATCGGCTCCTTCTTCAACCAGACCCTGCCGTCGGCGATCGGCGGCGACGCGGTCCGGCTCTGGCTGGTGGCGCGCGCCGGCGCCGGCTGGCGTGCGGCAACCTATTCGATCTTCGTCGACCGCGCGATCGGCTTGATCGCGCTCGCGATTCTCATCGTCGCGAGCCTGCCCTGGAGCTACACCCTCATCACCGATCCGCACGGGCGCTCGGCGCTGCTGCTCATCGATTTCCTGGCGCTCGCCGGCGGCCTCGGCTTCCTGGTTTTCGGCGCGCTGAAATGGCGCTGGCTGAAGACCTGGTGGGCCACGCATCACATTCACGCCTGTGCCGTGATCGCGAACCGCGTGATCTTCAGCCGCAGCCGCGGACCGATCATCGCAATCCTGTCGGTGCTCGTTCACGTGCTCGCCGTCGTCATCGCCTGGTGCGTCGTGCAGTCGATTGCGGCCCCGGTTCGCTTCAGCGACGTCTTCCTGCTGGTGCCGCCCGTGATGCTGATCACGATGATGCCGATCTCGATTGCCGGTTGGGGCGTGCGTGAAGCCACGATGGGCCTGGCGTTCGGCTTCGCCGGACTTGCCGCCAACGAGGGCGTCAACGTCTCGCTGCTGTTCGGCGCCGTGTCCTTCATCGTCGGTGCGTTCGGCGGCCTGGTCTGGATCCTCAGCGCGGAGAAAGCCGCGCAGGGGTCGAAGCCGATCGGAGTACCGGAGTGACGACCCTCGTCGCGGGTCCGGACCTTGCGGCCGGGCTGGTGCTGTTCGCGCTTGCGCCGGCCGTGCTGGCTGCACTGATCTCGGCCTGCGTCACCTGGCAGAGCATGCCGCTGCTGCAGCGTTATGCACTGGCGCGTCCGAACGCACGCTCGTCGCACAAGATACCAACCCCGCAGGGTGCGGGCATCGCGGTTGTCGCGGCCACGCTGCTGGTGGCTGCGTCCTGGGCGGCCTGGACCTACGGCGCGATTCCCTTGCCTCTGATCGGCTCCGCCGTCGTGATCGCGATGGTCGGGCTCGTCGACGACATCAGGCCCCTGCCCGTGCTGCTCCGCCTCGTGCTGCAGGCGGGAGCCGTGGCCGCCGTCGTCTTCACGACACCGGAGACCGCGCGCATCGTGCCGGCGCTGCCGCTCGCGCTCGAGCGCGGCCTCGTCCTGCTCGCCGGCATCTGGTTCGTGAACCTCGTCAATTTCATGGACGGGCTCGACCTGATGACCGTGGCGGAGGTGGTGCCTGTCACGGCCGCGCTGGGATTGCTCGGATGGTATGGCGACCTCTCGCCGTCCGCGGCGCTGCTCGCCACCGCGCTGTGCGGAGCCATGCTCGGCTTTGCGCCGTTCAACCGTCCCGCCGCAAAGGTCTTCCTGGGCGATGTCGGCAGCCTGCCGATCGGCCTCTTGCTCGGCTGGTGCCTGCTGGAGCTCGCCTGGCACGGACAGCCCGCCGCGGCGCTACTGCTGCCCGCCTATTATCTTGCGGATTCCACCATCACGCTGTTTCGCCGCATCATCAGGCGCGAACCATTCTGGTCGGCACACCGCACGCACTTCTATCAGCGCGCCACCGACAATGGCTTCACGGTCAAGCAGGTGATCGGCGAGGTGTTCGCACTCAATCTCGTGCTGGCATTGCTTGCCATCGTCAGCGTTCGCGCCGGCTCGACGACCGTCACGATCGTCTCCGTGATCGCAGGCGCGCTCGGGGTCGCCTTCGTGCTGCGACGCTTTTCCCGCCCTCAGGCATCCTGAGCCGACAGCGCCAGCCGCAACCCCTCGTCGAGGGAGACCTGCGGCTGCCAACCGGTCGCGAGCGCCTTCGAGATGTTGAGCTCGAGCGAGCCGATCAGGCTGTCATGCGTATCCTGCCGGCCCATGACATTGAGCAGCGTGCTGAGCAGGCCCGGCGGCACACCGAACAGTCGCAGGTTCTTGCCGGACGCTTCGGCCAGACGGGTGATGAATTCGGGCGTCGAGACCTGCTCCCTGTCGGCGACGAGGAAGATCTCGAAATTGCTGGTGGGATCGGGATGGCCGAGCCGGCGCAGGATAAACGAGGACAGGTTCTGCACGGCAAGGAAGGCGCGGTGATTGCGGATCGCGGCAACGGGCAGCGGCAGCCCGAGCTGGACCGCGCGCGTCAGCAGCGCAAAATTGCCCTTGGCGCCGGCGCCATAGACCAGCGGCGGCCGGATCACCGAGATCTTCATGTCGTTGTCGCGCGCCAGCGTCCTCAAGCCCGCTTCGGCCGCAGCCTTGGACATGCCGTAGAGGCCGCGCGGCGTCAGGATGTCGCTCTCGCTGAACGGGGCGCGGCCCTCGTTGCTGCGGCCGTGCACGAGCACGGTGCTGATGAATACGAACTGGCGCACGCCGGCCGTCGCCGCACAGCGCGCCAGATGCAGCGTGCCGGCGATGTTGACGTTGCGGTAGAGCTGGACCGCATGCTCCTCGTGCTTGTGGTGCACGCGCGCGGCGAGATGAACGACGGCGTTGACGCCTTCCAGCGCGGCCTGCCAATCGGTCTCGGGACCGATCGTTTCGATCACGACCTCGTCGTCGGCACCTTCCGCGCGGCGAACCGCGCGGCGGACCGACCATCCCTCGCGCTGGAGCGCCGGCACGACATGACGGCCGACGAAGCCGCTCGCTCCCGTCACCAGCACCACCGGTTTCTTCTCGCTCATCGTTGCTCCGAAAGGTTCGGGGTGTGCAACAATTCGTCGATCACACCGGCATAGGCGTTCATCGCCGTCGTCCGGTCGAATCGCAATGCCGTCCTCACCGCGCGCTCCGTCATCGCATCGTCGGTGGACGGGACGCCGCGCGGATCGCAGCGGCGAGCTGGTCCGGCCGGCCCGGCGTCACGACCCAGCCGAGCCCGTTCTCCACCACCGTCAAGGCGGCCTCGGCCTCCGGCTCGGACACCAGCACCACGGGACGGCCGACAGCCAGCAGATTGTAGAACCGGCTCGGCACCGACACCCCCGCAACGTCCTTCCTGTATGGAATGATCCAGAGATCGGCGGACGCCAGGAACGCCTCGAGCTCGGCATCCTCGACCCGCCCGACAAAGGAGACATTGGGCAGGTTCGCCGCCGCCTGCAACTGCTTCAGCCGTTCGAAGCCGATGCCCCAGCCGGACAGCAGGAAGCGAATGTCGGTCTCGTCCTTCAAAAGCCGCGCCGCCTCGAACACGATCTCCGGATCATGGGTGAACCCGAGATTGCCCGACAGGCCGACAATGAAGCGCGCCGAAAGCGCCTTGCGGAACGGGTTGTCCGAACTGACCGGCCGCGACGCGGGCACGAGCGTCGCCCAGTTCGGGATGAAACGGATCTTGTTCCCCGTCATGCCGGCATAGCTCAGCAGCGGCCGCTCAGCGTCGCGGCCGATGGTGATGACGGCATTGAGGGCGCGGAACATCAGGCTGTTGGCGGCGCGCATCGTCCGCGTCACGAACGAGCCCGGTTTCAGCAGGCCCGCCATCACCAGCACGTCGGGAAAGAGGTCGTGCATGATCAGCGCCGAGCGCGCGCTCTTGAACCTGGCTGCCGCCGCCACCGCGTAAGGCAGCATGAACGGGGCGGTGACCGTGAGCACAACGTCCCCTGCCTTAAGCTCGCGCAGCAAGGCAAAGAACGTGCGCGCCGCGAACAGCAGCTCCGAGACCCCGCGCCGCACCAGCGCCGCCTTGCCCGCCATGCGGTTCTTGATTGCGATGACACGCGGCTTGCCCGGGCCGGTCTGCAAGGCTGGCAATGCGCCCGGCCAGCCCGAGAGCACGACGACCTCGCGCTCGGCGGCGAGACGGCAGGCGATGTCGGCCATGATCGCCGCCGTCGTGCTCGTATCCGGCGGATAATGCTGGCTCGCGACGACGATCTTGCCCCGAGGCTGCATGGTCAGGCCGCGGTCGACCCGAATTCGGGCACCGCATCCTTCAGGATGGTCCTGATTGTGGCGCGATCGTCGCGTGCGATCGCCTGCTCCAGCGCCGCGATCCATTTGCGCAACGTCTGCATCGGCGGCTCGTTCGGCTGCGCGGCCATGATGCCGGCAACGCCGATCTCGCGGGTCGGCTCCTCGGTGGCGAACAGGATCTCGTGCAGGCGCTCGCCCGGCCGCATGCCCGTGAACACGATCTCGATATCGTAGCCGGGCTGCAGCCCGGAAAGGCGGATCATGCGCTCGGCGAGATCGACGATCTTCACCGGCTGGCCCATGTTGAGCACGTAGACGGAGACGTCAGGACGGTGCGTTCCGAGCGCATGCGTGGCCGCGGTGATGACGAGATCGCAGGCCTCGCGGATGGTCATGAAGTAGCGGACCATGTCGGGATGCGTCACCGTCACCGGGCCGCCGGCCTCGATCTGGGCCTTGAATTTCGGAACCACCGAGCCGTTCGAAGCCAGCACGTTGCCGAACCGGACCGAGATCAGCCGCATCGGCGGCTTGGCGCCGTGCGCCCCGGCTGCGAGGTCGTGATCCAGCGCCTGGCAGTACATCTCCGCAAAACGCTTGGTCAGGCCGAGCATCGACACCGGCTCGATCGCTTTGTCGGTCGAAATCATCACCATGGCTTCGGCGCCGGCGGCAACGGCGGCATCCGCAACGTTGATCGAGCCGAAGATGTTGGTCTTGACGCCCTCGCTCCAGTCGCGTTCGAGGATCGGCACGTGCTTGAGCGCGGCGGCGTGGAACACGATGTCCGGCTTGAACCCGGCCATCAGGCGCATGATGCGCTCGCGGTCGCGGATGTCGGCGATCCGCCCTTCGACTTCGGCAGCCGCCCCTCGCGCGGCGAGCGCTTCGGTGATGGCGTAGAGCGCAGGCTCGGAGTTTTCCACGATCAGGAGCCGCGCGGCGCCGAAGGCGACGACACGCTCGCAGATCTCCGACCCGATCGAGCCGCCGCCGCCGGTGACGATCACCGCCTTGCCGTTGATCAGCGCTTCCAGGCGCGCATAGTCGATCGTCTCGCTCGGCCGCAGCAGGAGGTCCTCGACCGCGACGGCCGTGAGCCTCGGCGTATCGCCGCTCTCGAGCGAGGGCATCCGGTTGACGATCACACCCAGCTTGCGCGCCCGCATCAGGATCGATTCCGGACGCGCTTCCGGCTCGAATGCCGAGGGCGTCATGACGAGGCGCGCGATCGGCTTATTGCGCTTGGCGAAGTCGGCGACGACGTCCTCGACGTCATCGATGCCGCCCAGCACCGGCACGTTGCGGATGAACTGGCCCCGATCCGAGCTCGACGGCGACAGCACGCCGACCGGCCAGATGCGCTTGATCGCCCCGCTCTCGATGCCGCGCAGGAGTACCTCCGCATCCGCGGCGCGGCCGATTAGCAGCGTCGGCGCGGCCTCCTCGCCCCTGGCGTGACGCCGCACCCGCGTATAGCGGAAGTAACGATAGGTCATGCGCAGCGCGCTGAGGAACGAGATCTCGAGGAACCAGTAGAGGACGATCGTCACCTTGCCGAGGAAGAAGGCACCGCGGACGTTGGGGGCGACGAAGATGTAGTCGAGCACCAGCAGGGCGACCGTCAGCACGGACGAGACGCGAATGATGTTCAGCGCATCAGGCAGCGAGATGAAGCGCCATTTCGTCGTGGTCAGGTTGAAGATGAAGAACACGACCACGCTGAAGGCGAGGAAGTAGGGCAGGATCTGAAACAGCAGCGGCAGGCGCTCGAAGAAGCCGTCGCCACCCTCGAATCGCAGATAGAAGGCGGCAAAAAGCGCCGCCGCGGTCGCCAGCAGGTCGTGGAGCGCGATTAGGAAATTGCGCAAGGTGAGATGCGAAAGACGCGTCATCCGCCGACCGATGAAAACCCAGTTAGATGCAACCTGACCGCGCTGATAGCCCATCTGGACAGGACTTGCCAGCCGCGCGGCCTTTCAGGAACCGGCTTCCCCCGTCTTCGCCTTGGCCTGTTGCGCCCGGATCACCATGCCGCCGGCAACGCCGACGCCGATGACGTACATCCAGCCCTCGTGGAAGTCGAACAGATGGGAGTTGAACAGCGAGGTGAAGACGTTCTGCACCACCACCAGGAGCCCGATCCAGTTGGCCAGCCCGTCGCCGCGAAACAAGCGTAGATGCAATATCCAGATCGCGTAGAGAACGGCGATGCCGATCACGCCCCATTGCACGGCAACGTTCAGTGTCTGGTTATGCGGGTTGCCGATCACCTCGGCGGACGCCTGGTACTGACCGGCGGGCGTCGCAACGCGTTCGAACAATCCGCGCGTCGAGCCGGTGCCGTGTCCCATGATCGGCGCCTCGGCGAAGAAGCCGAGCGACTTCCGCCAGAATTCGAGCCGCAGCCCCGCCGAGGTCGGCTCGCCCTTTTCCATGTAACGCGTGTAGTCGTCGGAAAACCTCTCGGCGGTATGGCGCAAATATGGCGAGGCCTGCCAGGCGAGAACAGCGGCGACAAGCAATGTGGCGGAGATGAGCGCGATGCTGCGCCATTTGAGATGAAGCAGCGCGAACACGCCGAACATGATCGGAACGGTGACGAGCGCTGTGCGTGACACCACCACGAACGTCATGTTGACGAAGAAGCTCAGTGCCAGCGCCGTCAGCAGCCCGGCGAACCAGTATCGCTTCTCACGCAGCAGCATCACGATCGGATAGGCGAGCGCGACCGCGCAAAGCGCGAATTCCTGGCTCTGGTTGATGTAATTCTTGACGAAGATGCCGCGCTCGGCCGGATCGGTCTTGAGCGCGAGATTCGGGTAGAAGGCGACCAGCCAGGACATCACCGACAGCAGGGCGCAGGACGCCAGGAAGGCGATGAAGATCCAGCGCCCGCGCGGCGAGCGCTCGAAATGATAGAACAGCACCGGCAGCACCAGCAGCTTGATGGTCGGATTGACCGCATAGAAGCGGGCGCCCCAGCTCGCGTCCGACCACAGCGTCCCCACCAGCGCGAGCAGGACCAGCGCGATCGGGGCCGCGCAGATCGGACGCGTCAAGGATTGCAGGAACGCGCGGACGTCGAGAAACGGCACCATGCAAATCAGCATCAGCGCGCTGAATATCCCCGCCAGCGAGGTCGACCACGGCAGCGAGGCCGCGGTCAGGACCGCAAATATATCGACGGTCTCGCGCCAGGCCGCCGGGCTGCGCAGGCGGCGAAGCAACATTCCGCCGGTCGTCTCGCGTGCCAGTGCCGTCACTTGCCTCCTCCCCGGGCGCGATGGACCAGCGCCGTCGTGCTGAAGCCCTGCAGGATGTCGACCAGCACGACGGTGCCGCCCGCGGCCTCGACGACCTCGTGGCCGACCACCTGCTCGCGGGTGTAGTCGCCGCCCTTCACCAGCACGCCAGGCTTGATCCGGGTGATCAGGTCGATCGGCGTGTCCTCCTCGAAGATGACGACGAGATCGACGGCCTCGAGCGCGGCGAGCACCTCGGCACGCGCGCGCTCGTCCTGGACCGGCCGCTCGGCGCCCTTGAGCCGCCGCACCGAGTCGTCGCTGTTGAGCCCCACGATCAGGCGGTCGCAGGCGGCGCGCGCCGCGGTCAGCACCTTGACGTGGCCGGGATGCAGGATGTCGAAGCAGCCATTGGTGAAGCCGACGCGCTGGCCTTGTGTTTTCCATTCGGCGAGTTGCGCATCGAGTGCGGCCGGCTCGAGCACGATCTTCTCCTCGGCCGCCAGAGTGGCATGCGGCAGGATCTTTCGGCGCAGCTCGGCCGCGCTCACACTGGCGGTGCCTTGCTTGCCGACGGCGACGGCGGCAGCGGCATTGGCCATGCGCAGCGCCGTGTCCCAATCCGCGCCTGTAGCAAGCGACACCGCGAGCGCGGCGGCGACGGTGTCACCGGCGCCGGAGACGTCGCGCACTTTCACCGGGAAAGCCGGAACGTGAACCGCCGCGCCATTGCGCGGCACCAGCGTCATGCCGTGCTCGCCCTGGGTGACCAGGATCGCCTCGCAATCGGCGAGCCGCATCACGTCCTCGCTGGCCTCGACGATGCTCTGCACCGTCTCGGCGCGGCTGCGGGTCGCTTCGGAGAACTCCTTGCGATTGGGCGTCAGCAGCGTGGCGCCGCGATAGATCGCCCAGTTCAGGCTCTTGGGATCGACGATCACGGGCTTGCCGAGCTTTCGCGCGGCATCGATGGCGTGGCGGATGACGCGCGCCGTCAGCACGCCCTTGGCGTAGTCCGACAGCAGCACGATGTCGGCGCGCGCGATCTGCGGCAGGATCGCCTCGATCAGCTTCGTCTCGATGTCATCGGAAGCAGGCGCCGCCTGCTCCCAGTCCGCGCGCAGCATGTGCGTGGAAAAATACTCGGAGACGAAGCGGACTTTTCGCGTGGTCGGGCGCGTGGGATCGCACACCAGCACGCTTTCGATGCCGGCGTGCCCGTCCAGCGCCGCCTTGAGCCGTGCACCGGCATCGTCCTCGCCGACGAGGCCGACGAAGATGCAGCGCGCGCCCAACGAGGCGACATTGCGCGCGACATTGCCGGCGCCGCCGATATGGATCTCGCTGCGCTGGGCCGCGATGACGGGCGCCGGCGCTTCCGGCGAGATCCGCGACACCTCGCCATAGACGAACTCGTCCAGCATGATGTCGCCGATGCACAGCACCGTGCGGCCTGAGATGGCCTGCGCGAGGGCGTCGAAATCGAGAATGGGCGTCGGCATGGTCAAAAGGCCTCAGCGGAAGCGGTCGGGCCGGTCGAGGTAATCCCCGACATAGGCCTTCACCGCATCCTCGAGCGTCGTGAAGCCGCCGTTATAGCCGGCGCGGTGCAGGCGATCGACCTCGCTCTGGGTGAAATACTGGTAGGCCCCGCGGATCTGCTCGGGCATGTCGATATATTCGATGTTGGGCCTGGTGCCGAGCGCCGCATAGGCCGCCAACATCAGATCCCTGAAGCTGCGCGCCTTGCCGGTTCCGACATTAAAGATGCCGGATACCGACGGCGTCGCCAGCAGCCACATCACGACGCGCACGACGTCGTCGACATAGATGAAATCGCGGCGCTGATCGCCGTCGGCGATGCCCTCGCGATGCGACTTGAACAGCTGCACCACGCGGCCTGCCTTGACGTCGTCGAAGCGGCGCGCCAGCACGCTCATCATCGAGCCCTTGTGATACTCGTTGGGGCCGAACACGTTGAAGAATTTCAGGCCCGCCCATTGCGGCGGGAGCGGATCGCCGTTCGCTACGCGCCCGGCGACCGCGAGATCGAACATGTGCTTGCTCCAGCCGTAGAGATTCATCGGCCGCAGTTTCTTCAGTGCCGGCAGCGAGGCGTCGTCGTCAAATCCCGTCTCACCGTCGCCATAGGTTGCCGCCGAGGAGGCGTAGATGAACGGCACCGCGCCCGCCGTGCACCAATCGAGCAGGCGCATCGACAGGCGGAAATTGGTTTCGAACACGAGGTCGCCGTCGGTCGCGGTGGTCGCGGAAATCGCCCCGAGATGGATCACAGCCTCGAGCTTGCGGCCCTTCAGCCAGTCCATCAGCTCGGCCGGCGGGACAATATCCACAAGCTGGCGCTTGGCGAGGTTCCGCCACTTGCCCTCGTTGCCCAGGAAATCGCAGACCACGACGTCGCTGCTGCCCGCGTCATTGAGCGCGGCCACGACATTCGACCCGATAAAACCGGCCCCGCCGGTCACCAGCAACATTCCGAAATCCCTGCCCGATCTTTGCGGCCCGGTCCTGCCGTAGCGCATGAGCCGCCAAAGTGTAAGCGGTTTTGGGATTGAGTGGTCTGCCGGCTTTACCTGCCGGCCTGGAGCGGCTACCGAACCGCCACAATCAGATCGTCTCGGCCCTATTAACGAATGAACCAAGATTCGACACTTAGCGGAGATGCAGATCGGAGCGACACCCGCCCGATTCTGATCATTCCCTACATGTGGATCGGCGATTTCGTCCGGAATCACACCGTTGTCCGGGTCCTCAAGGAGCGCTGGCCGAACCGGCCGGTCGATCTTCTGACCACCTCCCTGTGCGCCCCGCTGGTCGATTACATGCCTGGCGTGCGCGAGGGGATCGTCTGGGACCTGCCGCGCGGACGCCTCGCCGTCGCCCGCCAGCTCGCCCTGGGGAAACTCCTGCGCGAGCGGAACTACGGCACGGCCCTGGTGCTGCCCCGGACCTGGAAGGCGGCCATCGCCCCCGCCCTCGCCGGCATTCCTGAACGGGTCGGCTTCGTCGGCGAGTTCCGGTTCGGCCTGCTCAACCGCTGGCGCTGGGGCGAGAAGAAGCTGCCGCGCTTCATCGACAAGAACGCCGCCCTGGCCCAGCCCGACGGCGCCCCGCTGCCGGCGGAATGGCCGGTACCGCAATTGCGGGTCCCGGCCGACGATATCGTCCGCTGGCGGCAGGCCAACGGAATCGGCGCCGGCGCGGCAGTGGCGCTGGCCCCCGGCTCGGTCGGCGTCTCGAAGCGCTGGACCTACTATCCGGAGGCCGCCCGGCTGCTGGTCGAGCGCGGCCTCGAGGTCTGGGTGGTCGGCGGCCCCGCGGAAAAGGGGCTGGCCCAGGAGATCGTCGCGGCCGGCGGCTCAGGCGTGCGGGACCTCACCGGCAACGATCTGCGCAACGGCGTGCTGGCCATGGCGGCGGCCGGCGTCGCCATCTCCAACGATTCCGGCCTGATGCACATCGCCGCTGCGCTGGGCACGCCCACCATGGGCATCTTCGGCCCGACCAGCCCCTATCTCTGGGCCCCCCTCAACGGTCTCGCCGCGACCGTGGTCCAGGACAAGGAAGTGCTGCCCTGCCAGCCCTGCCAAAGCACGGTCTGCAAGATGAACGACCACCGCTGCATGCGCGATATCGCAGCGAGCGAGGTGGTGGCGATCGCGCAGCGGGTGCTGGGGGAGGCTGGAAAGCCGGCTTAGAATTGAGCGTGGCGCCCGCGGAAGCCGGGCATGAGATCAAGCATGCGCGCGCGTCAGTTCGTAGGGAGCGGTGAGAGCATCAATTGGAATGCTCCATTCCTTGCTGATGATGCGGATCATGTCCAGCGTCAGCGGACGGACACGATTCAAGATCTCGGACGCTCTGTTGCGACCAATCAGACCCGCCAACTCTGACTGCGACCGTCCCATGGACTCGATCGCGAAATGGAGAACGTCGACTGGATCGCCGCGCGAGGTCGCGAAGTGATTGTCTTCGTATTCCTTGATGAGTGAAGACAAAACTTCGAAGCGATCACCATCGGGCGTGCCAGGCGCCGGCTCGGCCTGGAAATAACGAGATACTTCGCCGATAGCCCAATCGTAATCCTGTTCATTGCGAAGAGGCCTTACGTCCATCATCACACGGTCTCCGCGTCTATTCCGTCATATTCTTTGTGCGTGCCGACGAACTTGATGAGAGCAGTTTTGAATGTGTAGGAGAAATGAACCACAAGGCGATACTTGTTGCCGCCGATGTCGAAGATCGCTCTGTTATCGCCAACGAAGTCCACGTTGTTTCCGAACGCCTTCTTCAAGTCGGCCGGACCGCTCCAATCGCCTTTGGACACGATCTCATACCAAGTCCCCAAAGGGGTCCGCGCCTTGGGGTATCGCTCACAGAAGACCTTCAGTGCCCTTCTTGCGATAACGTTCATTGCCATAGCACGTTCCCGAAATGGGATCAATCGAAAATTCCCATTACGGGAACAAAATCGACTTCCGCTGGCCTTAACGCTAACCGAGAAGGCGCAATTTGACTGTTGGGCGCGAACAGGATCGGATTGTCTAGAGATGTTTTGCCCAACGAGTCAAATCGATTTCGTAAAATCGGCAGCCGGACGAACCCATCGCCAAGCCATTGATTCCGCTCATCCCGGCTACTGTGCATGGGGTTGTTTTCGCGTTTTTTGCTTTCGGCCCTCGCGGCGTGGCTCAGAGCAGCGGCCGATAGACCTCGCCGATCCGGGCCGCTTCCGCATCGAGGCTGAACTTTGCGAGCACCCGCGCTCGGCCCCTCTCGCCCATCGCCGTCGCGGCATCCACATCGCGCATCAGCGGCTCCACTGCCGCAGCCAGCGCATCGGCATCGCCGGTCGGGACCAGCACGCCGCTCACGCCATCCTCGACCACCAGCTCGGCCGCGCCGGCGCGTGCGGCGACGAGCGCGCTGCCGGCCGCCATCGCCTCGATCAGCGTCAGTCCAAAACCCTCGTTGCGCGAGGTGAAGGCGTAGATCGTCAGCCGCTGGTACCAGCGCTGCACCGCTTCGATCGGCAGCTCGCCGGTGATGACGATGCGCGAATGCAGGCCGGCCGCTTCGATCTGCTTTTTCAGCTCGTTCGCAAAGGCCATCTGCTCGGCCGTGACCTGACCAACGATCACGGCGGTGAAATCGGGATAGCGCGGCAGCAGCCGGCACATCGCGTCGACGAACACGTCGGTGCCCTTCTGCGCGCGCACGCGTCCAAAGCAGCCGATGGCGTAACGGCCGGGCAGCGCGGCCTCCGTGAACGCAACAGCGCGGTCGGTCGGCGGCGCATAGATGTCGGTATCGACGCCATGCGGGATCACGGTCGCCTGCACTTTCAGGAACGAGGCCGAGAGATCCGACGTCGCGATGATCGCGTCCATGCGCCGGATCAGCCAGCGCGTGATCCAGCTGTGGTGCCGCTGCGCCGCCGAGGTGAACACGAGTTTCAACGGCCAGCCGAGCGCGCGTAGCGCGACACCCGCGATCATCTCGTTGTTGCGCCGCGCATGCCAGATCAGCGGCGCCTTGCGGCGCCATAGCTTGAGGAAATCGGCAACGCTCAGCCGCGCAATCCCAGCCGGCGCGTGCGAGCCGAACCAGGCGGCGCGGTACAGTTTCGCCAGCCGCGGCGCCACCATCCGGTTGGTCGCGGTGACCCCGGAATAGCGCCTGTGCAGATTTGGCACGATCACTTCGAGATCGCCGGGGGAATTGGCCACGTCATGCTCCGTTTCGCAAAGTCCCTATACGCAACATTAAGCATAGTGACCAGTTCAGCCGCGCCGATACCCCCTCTTCACCACGCAAGCGCTAACTTTGCGCGTTGATCGAAGACGGGTGAGATCATGACTGTGCTAGTCACCGGCGGCGCCGGCTATATCGGAAGTCACACGGTCCTTGCGCTGGCGGAAGCCGGCGAGGATGTCGTCGTGATCGACGATCTCTCGACCGGTTTCTCCGCCTATCTGCCCGAGGGCGTGCCGCTGTTCATCGGCGATGCCGGCGACGAGAACCTGCTCGAAGGCGTGATCGCGCAGCACAACATCGAGAGCATCATCCATTTCGCAGGCTCGGTGGTCGTGCCGGATTCGATGCGCGATCCGCTCGGCTACTACCGCAACAATTTCACGACCGCGCGCAACCTGCTCAATGTCGCCGTCAAGCGCGGCATCGGCCGCTTCATCTTCTCCTCGACCGCCGCCGTCTACGGCAATCCGGACCAGGTGCCGGTGCCCGAGCTCGCGCCGACGCGGCCGTTGTCGCCCTATGGCTCGTCGAAGCTGATGACCGAGATCATGCTGCACGACGTCGCCGCCGCCTACGGCATGCAGTACGTCACCTTGCGCTATTTCAACGTCGCCGGCGCCGATCCGCAGGCGCGCATCGGGCTTGCCACCGTCGGCGCCACCCATCTGCTCAAGATCGCGGTCGAGGCCGCGACCGGCCAGCGCGCCAAGATCGACGTGTTCGGCACCGACTATCCGACCCCCGACGGCAGCTGCATCCGCGACTTCATCCATGTCACGGACCTCTCGCAGGCGCATCGTTCGGCGCTGGCCTATTTGCGCAACGGCGGCGCCTCGACGACGCTCAATTGCGGCTATGGCCGCGGCTATTCGGTGCTGGAGACCATCGACGCCGTGCGCCGCGTGTCGGGCCGCAGCTTCGCCGTGCAATACGCCCCGCGGCGCCCCGGCGACATCATGACCATGGTCGCCGACACCAGCCGCATCCGCGGCCTGCTGGACTGGAAGCCGCAATACGAGGACCTCGAGACCATCGCGGCTCACGCCTTGGCGTGGGAAGACAAGCTGTTCCATGAGCGCCATGGCGAGCTCCGCCACGCCGCCTCGGCCTAGATTCCATCTGAGCGCAAGCCCTTAATTGGGCTTGAAAAACCCCGCTTGAGCGGGCACAGAGGCCCTTCGATCCCTGACGTGCGGGCAGGCTTTGTCCTGCGCCGTCAATGGACACCGGATGGCCCAGTTTCCAAAGAAAATCACCGACGATCCCTATGCGGCAGCGGTCCTGATTCGCCGCCTGGTCACGGAACAGGGGGTCGTCTATTGGCGGCGCTACCTCGTCGCCTTCGCACTGATGGCGGTCGCCGCGGGCGCAACGGCAGGCGCGACCTATGTGCTCGGCCAGGTCATCAACCAGGCCTATGTCGACAAGAACATCCCGGGCATCGCGATGTTTTCCGGGATCACGGTGATCCTGCTCTTCATCAAGGGCGTGGCGACCTACGGCCACATGGTGATCCTGACCAAGATCAGCAACGCCATCCTCGCCACCAACCAGCGCCAGCTGTTCGCAAAGCTGATGCGCGAAAGCGTCGGCTTCTTCTCCGAGCGGCATTCGTCCGAGTTTTTGGCGCGGCTGACGGCCGGCGCCAAGTCGATCACCGACGTCCTCAACATGCTGGTCAACGCTGTCGGGCGCGACCTGTTGATGCTGCTCGCCATGATCGGCGTGATGGTGTGGCAGGATCCGGTGATGTCGTTCATCGGCCTCGTCGTGGTGCCGCCGGCGATGCTGGTGCTGCGCAAGCTGGTCAAGCGGATCAAGGGCCTCGCCTACAACCAGTTCACCGGCACCGCCGACATCATGGAGACCATGCAGGAATCGCTGCAAGGCATCCGCACGGTGAAGGCTTTCACGCTTGAAGACACCATGCAGAGCCGCATCGACGAGAACATCGCCATCGTCGAGCGCAACGCCAACAAGATGGCGCGCGTCGCCAACCGCTCCAACCCGCTGATGGAAATGCTCGGCGGCTTCGCGGTCGCCGGCTGCCTGCTCTATGGCGGCTACAGCGTGGTCGCGCTCAATGCCACGCCGGGCGCGTTCTTCTCCTTCATGACCGCGTTCCTGATGGCGACCGAGCCGGCCAAGCGGCTGGCGCGGCTCAACATCGATTTGAACAGCCAGCTCGTCGGCGCGCGCATGCTGCTCGAAGTGGTCGACAGCCCGGCGAGCGAGCACTCCGACGACGACAAGCCGGCGCTGAAGCTCTCCGACGCCCGGATCGAGCTGCGCGACGTCAGCTTCTCCTATCGCGCCAATGAGACTGTGCTCAACCGGATGAGCTTTACCGCCGAGCCCGGCAAGGTCACCGCGCTGGTCGGCCCCTCCGGCGGCGGCAAGTCGACCGTGCTGGCGCTGCTGCTCCGCTTCTATGAAGTGACGCAAGGCGACATCGTGATCGACGGCCAGTCGATCGGCGCAGTCTCTCGCAAGTCGCTGCGGGCGCAGACCGCCTATGTCGGGCAGGACGTCTATCTGTTCCGCGACACCATCCGCAACAACATCGCCTTCGGCCGGCCCGGCGCCAGCGAGGACGAGATCACCGAGGCGGCGAAAGCGGCTTGCGCGCATGATTTCATCATGGGCTTCCCGCTCGGCTACGACACGCCGGTCGGCGAGCACGGCACGCAGCTTTCAGGCGGCCAGCGCCAGCGCATCGCCGTGGCGCGCGCGCTGATCAAGAATGCACCGATCATTCTGTTGGACGAAGCCACCGCTGCGCTCGATTCCGAATCCGAGCGGCAGGTGCAGGAGGCGATCGAGCATCTCTGCCAGAACCGCACCACCATCGTGATCGCGCATCGCCTGCACACCATCATGCATGCCGACGCGATCCTGGTGATCGAGGGCGGCGAGATCGTCGAGCAGGGCCGGCATGACGAGCTGCTCCGCCGCGGCGGCCGCTATGCCTCGTTCTTCCGCCTGCAACACTACGATGCCGGCGCTCTGGCGCCGATCAGCGCAACCGCATAGAGTTCCACTTCACCTCAAGAGCAGCGAGACCCGCATGAACGCCGCCTCCTACGTCATCCCGCTTCCGCCCCAGGCTTCACTTCCCGTCGTCGGCGAAAGCGGCCGCTATCCGGTGCGCCGCATCTGGTGCGTCGGCCGCAACTATCTCGAGCACATCCGCGAGATGGGCAATGACGAGCGCGCCCCGCCGTTCTTCTTCGCCAAGCACGCCGACATGCTGGTGCCTGATGGCGCCACCATTCCCTATCCGCCGCTGACCAAGGATTTGCATCACGAAGTCGAGCTGATCGTCGCGATGAAGAGCGGCGGCCTGAACATTCCCGCCGACAAGGCGCTGGATCACGTCTATGGCTATGCCGTCGGCATCGATCTCACCCGCCGCGACCTCCAGATCGCCTCGCGCAAGAAGGAGCGTCCCTGGGAGATCGGCAAGTCGTTCGACGGCTCCGCGCCGTCCTCCGCGATTCAGCCGGCCTCCAAGATCGGCCATCCCGCCAAGGGCAAGATCTGGCTCACGGTCAACGGCAAGGAAGCCCAGAAGGGCGACCTGACCGAGCTGATCTGGAACGTGCCCGAGATCATCTGGCAGCTCTCCCAGCAGGTGAAGCTCGCCGCCGGCGACATCATCATGACGGGCACCCCCGCCGGCGTCTCCCAGCTCCAGCCTGGCGACAAGCTCGAATGCGGCGTCGACGGCGTCGGCACGCTGAAGGTGAGCATCGGCCAGCCTGAATAGGCCGCACGACATCCGGAAATCGAAAGGCCCCGGACGTGTCCGGGGCCTTTTGCATTTCGGGCGGACGGGGTGGATCTACCAGGCCTTCACCGGCCGATTGGCGTGGCTCACCTGCGGCACACCGCGATTGAGCGACATGTGCGAATGCACGCACAGCCAGCCATCGGCATTCTTCGCAAAGATCATGGTCGCACGGCCCGGGCGCGGAAAGGCGCCGCCGTCGGAATGATAGCCCGTGCTCGTCCACGGCGCGATCACCGTGGCCATCGTGCCGTCGCGGGATGCCAGGACCGAGGTCTGATCGAGCACAAAACGGAAGTCCGTCGTCTTCGGCCAGACATTGTCCCATTGCGTCGAGACCCACTGATCGAGGCCGGGGATGACGTCGTTATGCGTGCCGAAGGCAAGCACGTCCGGATGGAAGAGCGGCCGCGCCGAGGCGTAGTCGACTTCGCGGACGTAGCCCGCGAAGGTTTCCAGCCACGCCAGGAAGAATTGCTTCGTCTCGCTGTCGGCGGTCGGCAAGAGGGCCATCACCTGCTCCATCTTCGGCTACGTGATCACGGCAAGCCTTGTTGCCATGGGACAGACCTTCCAGCAAGATATGGACTTACCTGTCGACCGCGGCCTTGCTCAATCAGAGCCAAATGCAAAGATACGCAGAACTGCGAGGTTATCAGCGCCCTGATGCTCCGCAGGGCACAAACACCATCACTAGACACGCGCGGGATCACCGCAGGGATCGCAGGGCGGATTAGCGTAGCGTAATCCGCCAACGCATCGTGCCACACGGGAATCGTCAATCGCCGATATGCCGAATGGTGGATTACGCTTCGCTAGTCCATCCTACACATCCGCACTTAACGCAGCGCCGACAACACGATGAGGCCGAGGATCAGCGCGGTCAGCGAGTATTTCAGCGCATAATAGACGTTGCGATTCCACGCCTTGACCTTGCGGCTGGCGAGGTGGATCTCGTAGAGCTTGCCGAACACCCTGTTGAGCACGCCGACATTCTCGCCGTCGACGTTCTGGGTCGCCGACGCCTTGACGATGTGATGGCTGACCCAGCGGTTGATCGCGGTCATGAAGCCGAATTTCATCGGGCGCTCAACGTCGCAGAACAGGATGATGCGGTTGACGTCGGTCGCATTCTCGGCGCTGTGGATGAAGGTCTCGTCGAACATGAAGGCCTCGCCGTCACGCCAGACGCATTCGACGCCGTCGACCAGGATGCGGCACTTGTTCGAGTTCGGCGTGACGAGCCCGAGGTGGTAGCGCAGCGAGCCCGCGAACGGATCGCGATGCGCCCCTAACTTGCCGCCCGGCGGCAGCATCGCGAACATCGCGCCGTGCACGCTCGGGATCGCGTTGAGCAGCTCCACCGTCTTCGGGCACAGCGTGCGCGCCGAAGGCAGGAAGTCGTCATACCATTTCAGGTAAAACCGCTTCCAGCCGCTCTTGAAGAACGAATAGAAGCCCCAGTCGTTGTTCTTCGCGGCGGCACGGATGAAGCCTTCGTCGAACAGGCGAACCGCCTCGTCACGGATCGTCTCCCAGTTCTCGTTGAGCGGCTTCAACTCCGGAAATTGCTCGACCGGGATCACCGGCTTGTTCGGCACCGCCGAGCCCGCATACATCAGCACATTGTAGGGCGCGAGATAGGTCGAGTGATCGCCGAGCTGGCGCGCAAAGCGCAATCGCTGCTTGCCGCGGAAGTGAACGTAAATCGTCGAGGCCGCAAGCACATAAAGGATGACAAGTTGCGGTGCAAAAAGCTGTTTCAGCATATCCCCGTTCCCCAGAGACTTAGCTGAGGACGTCATCTACCTTGAGCCGGGCCGAGCGGCAATATATTCACCGCTGCGCTGCGGTCACACTGGCGAGAGCGCAGGGATGGCCCGCCGAAACCAGCCGGCTACGCCCGCGACAGTGCCTGCAGACCCTTGAAGGTCAGGCGTTTGGGGTCGGTCACCCCGGCGAGATAGAGCTGGCGGATAAAGGCTACGACAGCGCTGCGGTCGCAATCGGTCAGCGCGACGACGGCGTCGACCGCGATCTTCTGGGCTTCCATTAGGCTCACCTCGGCCATGCGAGTAACCCCGGCCGGGACAGGCTAGGAGTCCGCGGTTAATCCGGCGTTAACCGTTCGGGGCAGCGTCGCCGATTCCTCCTCGCGGCCGAATACGTAAAACGACGCATTGCCGGGCGCGCGGTAGCTCAGTGCGCACTCACGCTCTTCCTCAGCTGCGCAAAGTGCTTTTTCAGCCGCGGCACGGCAAAATCAGTAAAGGCCCGCACCTTCGGCACGGAGAGCCGACCCTGCGGGCAGATCAGGTGCGCCGGCATCTCCGGATCCTTCTCGCCGGCCAGCACGATCTCGAGCTCGCCGCGCGCAACCTGCTCGGCCACCTGGTACGAATACATCCGCGCGACGCCGCGGCCGGCAACGGCGGAGGCTACGGCCGCGTAGGTGCTGTTGACGATAAGACGCGGCGTGAACTGCACCGTACGCGGCACCGACCCACCGGCCTGCGGCGCGAAGGTCCAGGAATTGGGCAGATGGGCCATCGCCACGATCTGATGCTTGGCAAGATCGCCGGGCTCGGTGATGCGGGGATGCTGCTTCAGATAGCGCGGGGCCGCGACGACCACGCGGCTGATCTCGCCGACCCGCATCGCCACCATTGCCGAGTCCGCGAGAGGGCCGATGCGAAGCGCGATGTCGATGCCCTCCTCGATCAGATTGACCGCGCGATCGAACAGCAACAGCTTGGCCGACACCGTCGGACAGGCGTCGAGAAATGCATCCAGAATCGGCCGCAACACTATCTCGCCCGACACCACGGGAGCGGTGATCGTGAGCAGGCCGCGCGGCGCCGACCGCGGTCCGGCCGCAATGTCGTCGGCCTCCTCCAGCTCGGTGAGCACGCGACGGCAGATCGCGACATAGCGCTCGCCCTCCTCGCTGAGCTTGATCGAGCGCGTCGTCCGGTGCAGCAGCTCCGCGCCGACGCGTTCCTCGAGAAAGGCGATGGCGCGGCTCACCGCCGCCGGCGAGCGGCCGAGCTTGCGGCCGACGGCAGCCAAGCTGCCCTCGTCCACCGCAAGGACGAACACTTTCATCGCATCCAGACGATCCATGCCTTCCCGTTGCCCCCTTGGATTCCGGCCGCAGGCTAGGCGTTCCCCTCCGCGGCGACAACCGTCGCCAGGCGCCGACCCGGCATTCGTACGCGCCGCGAAAGAGTGTCTGACGGACGGCGGGCATTCGCGGCCGGGCTGCCACAGCGTACCTCAGGACCCAAGCCAGCCGAGTGCTGACGCAGGTTCTCAAGGCCAACAACAGGAGCCCGTCATGGGTATCGAGCAGAAAGTCGCCATCATCACCGGTGCTTCGCAGGGCATCGGCGCCGCCCTGGTCCAGGGTTTTCGCGATCGCAACTACCGCGTCGTCGCAACGGCACGCTCCATCAAGCCGTCGGGTGACGACGACGTCCTCGCCGTGGCGGGCGACATCGCCGAGCGGAGCACCGCCGAGCGTGTGGTTTCGCAGGCCGTCGCCCGCTTCGGACGCGTCGACACGCTGGTCAACAATGCCGGCATCTTCGTCGCAAAGCCGTTCACGCAGTACACGGCCGAGGATTACGCGGCGGTGATGGGCACCAACGTCGCGGGCTTCTTCCACATCACGCAGCTCGCCATCGCCGAGATGGAGAAGCAGGGTTCGGGCCATGTCGTTCAGATCACGACCACGCTGACCGATCAGGCCAATTCGAACGTCCCCTCGGTGCTGGCCTCGCTGAGCAAGGGCGGCCTGAACGCCGCGACCAAGTCGCTTGCGATCGAATACGCCAAGCGCGGCATTCGCGTAAACGCGGTCTCGCCGGGGATCATCAAGTCGCCGATGCATCCGGTCGCGACGCATGCCCAGCTCAACGCGCTGCACCCGGTCGGTCACATGGGCGAGATGTCCGACATCGTCGAAGCCGTCCTTTATCTCGAGGGCGCCTCCTTCGTCACCGGCGAGATCCTGCATGTCGACGGCGGCCAGAGCGCCGGCCACTGAGCGTGAGAGGAGAGCCACGATGCCCATCGTCACCATCCAAGTGACCCGCGAAGGAACGACGCCGGGGGCGGCGTCGCTCACCGTGGAGGAGAAGGCCGCGCTGATCAAGGGATCGAGCCAGCTGCTGCTCGACGTGCTCGGCAAGCCGCTCGATTCGACATTCGTCGTGATCGAGGAAGTCGACACCGACAATTGGGGCTGGGGCGGCCTGCCCGTGCCGGAGTTCCGGCGCCGTCGCGCCGCCCAGACAGGATGATCCGCGCGCGATCGTGCGCGCAGGAGGATGACATGACCAGCGCAGATCTGAAACCACACGCCGAGGCTCGGCCGCATCCGAGGACGGCATCGGCTTCACGAGAGGCTTCGTCAAAGCAACGTTCTTCGCAACAGACCTGGCGATACGCGGTGGCGGGATTGTCCGCCTCACTCGTCGGACTTGGCCTCGCCCGCTTTTCCTACACGCCGCTGATCCCCGCCCTGATCGCTGCAAACTGGTTCAGCGCATCGGATGTCGTCTATCTCGGTGCTGCGAACCTCGCCGGTTATCTCGCTGGCGCGCTCACCGCACGGCGTGCCGCCAGTCGGATCGGCGCGGTTCGCGCGCTGCGGGCGATGATGCTGCTTGCGACCCTCTCCTTCTTCGCCAGCTCATCGCCGGTGTCGTTCACCTGGTTCTTCGCCTGGCGCTTCCTCTCCGGCCTCACCGGCGGAATCATCATGGTGCTGGCGGCCTCCGTCATTCTGCCGCACACCTCGGCCGCAAGGCGCGGCATCGTCGGCGGCGTGATCTTCGCCGGCGTCGGCCTCGGCGTCGCCGCATCAGGCACGCTGGTGCCGCTGCTGCTGCAACAGGGCTTGCAGCAGAGCTGGTATGGGCTCGGCGTGCTCTCCGCCCTGCTCACCCTCGCAAGTTGGTGGAACTGGCCTGCCAAAGCGAACAGCGACACTGCGCCTTCTCAAACCAAGCACCAAACCTCGTCCATCGCCCGCGCGCTGATGATCCAGTACGGCCTCAACGCGGTGGCATTGGTGCCGCACATGGTCTTCATCGTCGATTTCGTAGCGCGCGGCCTCGGCCAGGGCATTGCCGCTGGATCGCGCTATTGGGTGCTGTACGGCCTCGGCGCCATCGTCGGTCCGCTCGTCACCGGCCATCTCGGTGACCGCGCCGGGTTCGGTCCGGCGCTGCGGGCGGCCTTTCTGATCGAGGCGGCCGCCGTGCTGCTGCCGACCGTCAGCACCGCGCCTCTTTCGCTGATCGTATCGAGCATCGTGATCGGCGGCTTCACGCCCGGCATCGTGCCGCTGGTGCTCGGACGCATCCATGAACTCGTTCCGCACTCTGGCGAGCAGCAGCGCGCGACCTGGAGCCATGCCACTACCAGCTTTGCACTGTTCCAGGCCGCGGCCGCTTACGGCTTCTCCTGGATCTACGCGCAGACCGGCGGCGATTATCAGGTGCTGTTCGCACTCGGCGGCGGCGCGGTGGTGCTGGCGCTCGCGGTCGACCTTGCAATGGCGCTTGCCAGGCGCAAGGCGTAACGACCGGCGGCGGCGCGATCAGGAATATCGCATCACGCCGTCGTCGATCCGGCCGAAGCGCAAGGATACGATGTCGAGCGCGTAGTTCTGGTACAGCCGCCACGGCTGCTTGGAGCCCTGCTTCGGCATCTTGGCCACCGAGCGCTGCACATAGCCCGAGGTGAAGTCCAGCGACGGCTGCGCGGTGATCTCGGGGTCGTCATTATGCGGCACGCACTGGCGGAAATTGTGCCGGTCCATGTAGTTGATGAGCCGGCAGACGTATTCGCAGGTGAGGTCGCATTTCAGCGTCCAGGACGCATTGGTGTAGCCGAAGGCCGAGGCCATGTTGGGCACGTCGGCATACATCATGCCCTTGTAGGTCAGCGTATTGGCGAAATCGACGGCACGGCCGTCGACACTGACGTCGAGACCGCCGACGACCTGAAGCACCAGCCCGGTCGCCGTCACGATGATGTCGGCCGCAAGTTCGTTGCCATCCTTCAGGCGAATGCCCTCGCACGTGAACGTGTCGATCTCGCTCGTCACGACGGCGACGCGCTGCTCGCGGATCGCCTTGAACAGGTCGCCATCAGGCACCAGGCAGAGCCGCTGGTCCCAGGGATTGTAGCGCGGCGTGAAATGGGTGGCGACGTCGTAGTCCGGACCGAGCGCCATCTGCACGCCCTTGAGGACGAGCTCCTTGACCTTCGCAGGCCGGCGCCGGCTGAGCTGGAAGAAGAACATCCCCCACATCACGTTGCGCCAGCGGATGACATGATAGGCGAGCCGCGTCGGCAGATTTCGGCGGATCTTGTTGGCGACGGGATCCTGCGCCGGGCGCGACACCACATAGGTCGGCGAGCGCTGCAGCATGGTGACCAGTGCCGCCTTCTTGGCGAGCTCCGGCACCAGCGTCACCGCGGTCGCGCCCGAGCCGATCACCACGACGCGCTTGCCCGCGTAGTCGATGTCCTCGGTCCATTTTTGCGGATGCACGATGCGGCCGGCGAAATCAGCGGAGCCCTTGAACTCCGGCGTGTAGCCCGCCTCGTATTTGTAATAGCCCGAGCACATGAAGAGAAAATTGCAGGTGAAGCGCACCAGCTCCGTCGCGCCCTCGCCCGTGATGCGCTCGGCCTCGATGGTCCAGCGCGCGTCCGGCGTCGACCACGAAGCCCGCTTGACGCGATGGCGGAAGCGGATGTGCTTCTCGATGCCGTTCTCGGCCGCCGTCTCACGCACATAGTTCAGGATCTGCGCCCCGTCGGCGATCGCCTTCGGATCGGTCCACGGCTTGAACGAATAGCCGAGCGTGAACATGTCGCTGTCGGAGCGGATGCCGGGGTAGCGGAACAGGTCCCAGGTGCCGCCGATGCAGTCGCGCCCCTCCAGGATGACGTAGCTCTTGGTGGGGCACTTGGTCTGCAAGTGATAACCCGCGCCGATGCCGGACAGCCCGGCACCGACGATGAGGACGTCGAAATGTTCTTTGGCTTCGGTCATGGCGTTCTCCCTCGTCATAGCATGGGCAGCGCCGCACCGAATTGCAACATCACGGGACGGTGGCGCCGTACACTGTGGCGGTGTCGAAATACTCGTGGAATTCGACCACCTTGCCGTCCTTGAAGCGCCAGTAGTCGACCTTCGGTGTCTTCGCGACCTTGTTGGTCTTCTTGTTCGTCCACGCGCATTCGCCGCGCGCGAAGACGGTGTCGCCCTGCGCGACGAATTCGTTCATCGTATAGTACTGCATGCTCCAGTCGGCCAGCAGGCCGTCGAAATAGCTGCGCAGCGCATTGCGATCGTCATAACGCTTGGCAAAAGGCACCGCCGCAGCTCCCTGCGGAATCGAATCGAATTTGATTTGCGGGCCAATGACATGGTCGAACCAATAGTCGACGTTCTTGCCCTTGCTCTCGCTCCACTCGCGATAGGCTTCCTTCAGAAGCTGAACGTTGGCTTCGCTGGACATCGCATTCCCTCCATATGCATTTTGACAATGAACGTAGGAAAAAGCGGCCGCCCGCTCCGGAAGTGGCAGGCTTGTTTCGGCTCTACCTGAAAGCGTACCACAGGAAGGCCCAACAAAAAAAGGCCCCGGATCACGCCGGGGCCTTTGTGTCGCAACTGCGTGCGGATCAGTAGCGGTAGTGGTCCGACTTGTACGGACCTTCCTGCTTGACGCCGATGTAGTCGGCCTGGTCCTTGCGCAGCTCGGTGAGCTTGACGCCGATCTTGGCGAGGTGCAGGCGCGCGACCTTCTCGTCGAGCGACTTCGGCAGCACGTAGACTTCCTTCTTGTACTTGCCGTCATTGTTGTTGGCGAACAGCTCGATCTGCGCCAGCGTCTGGTTGGTGAAGGAGGCCGACATCACGAACGACGGATGGCCCATCGCGTTGCCGAGGTTCACGAGGCGGCCTTCCGACAGCATGATGATGCGATGCTTGTCGGGGAATTCGATCTCGTCGACCTGCGGCTTGATGTTGGTCCACTTCAGGTTACGCAGACCCGCGATCTGGATCTCGTTGTCGAAGTGACCGATGTTGCAGACGATGGCGCGATCCTTCATCGCGCGCATGTGCTCGATGGTGATGATGTCCTTGTTGCCGGTCGCGGTGACGAAGATGTCGGCGCGGGGCGCGGCGTCTTCCATGGTCACGACTTCGTAGCCTTCCATCGCGGCCTGCAGCGCGCAGATCGGATCGATTTCCGACACCATGACGCGGCAACCGGCCTGACGCAGCGAGGCCGCCGAACCCTTGCCGACGTCGCCGAAGCCGGCGACCATCGCGACCTTGCCCGACATCATCACGTCGGTGCCGCGGCGGATGCCGTCGACCAGCGATTCACGGCAGCCATAGAGATTGTCGAACTTCGACTTGGTGACGCTGTCGTTGACGTTGATGGCGGGCCACAGCAGCGTGCCGGCCTTCTGCATGTCATAGAGACGATGCACGCCGGTGGTGGTCTCTTCGGACACGCCCTTGATGCTCTTGGCGATCTCGGCGAAGTAGCCCTTGGGCTTTTCCTTGAGCTGCTTCTTCAGCAGCGCGAAGAAGACTTCCTCTTCTTCCGAACCCGGCTTGTCCAGGAACGCAGCGTCGCCGTTCTCGGCGCGCAGGCCGAGATGGACGTACATGGTGGCGTCGCCGCCGTCATCGAGGATCATGTTCGGGTGACCGCCGCCGTGCCAGTCGAACAGTTTTGCGGTGTAGTCCCAGTACTCGGTCAGCGTCTCGCCCTTGACGGCGAAGACGGGGATGCCGGCGGCCGCGATCGCGGCGGCAGCGTGGTCCTGCGTCGAATAGATGTTGCAGGAGACCCAGCGAATGTCGGCGCCGAGGGCTGCCAGCGTCTCGATCAGCACGCCGGTCTGGATCGTCATGTGCAAGGAGCCGGCGATGCGGGCGCCCTTCAGCGGCTGCTTCGGGCCGTACTCTTCGCGGGTGGCCATCAGGCCGGGCATCTCGGTCTCGGCGAGCGAGAGCTCCTTGCGGCCGAAATCGGCGAGCGAAATGTCCTTGACGATGTAATCGGTGAAGCCGGGCTTCGCGTTCATTGGAGGTTCCTGTTTGTTTGGCTCGTCGTTCCGGACCCGCTCGCGAAACGAGCGAACCCGGAATGACGCAAGTGAATCAGAGCGCGCGCTTGAGCTGCTCGACGAGATCGGTCTTCTCCCAGGAGAAACCGCCCTCGTTGTCAGGCGTGCGGCCGAAATGGCCGTAGGCCGAGGTGCGCGCGTAGATCGGGCGGTTGAGGTCGAGATGGCTGCGGATGCCGCGGGGCGTCAGATCCATCGCCTGCGCCGCCGCCTTCTCGAGCTGCTCCTCCGGCACCTTACCGGTGCCGTGGGTGTCGATGTAGATCGACAGCGGACGGGCCACGCCGATCGCGTAGGCGAGCTGCAGCGTGCAGCGGTCGGCAAGGCCGGCGGCAACGATGTTCTTGGCGACGTAGCGCGCAGCATAAGCCGCCGAGCGGTCGACCTTGGTCGGATCCTTGCCGGAGAACGCGCCGCCGCCATGCGGGGCCGCGCCACCATAGGTGTCGACGATGATCTTGCGGCCGGTCAGGCCGGAGTCGCCGTCCGGACCGCCGATGTAGAACTTGCCGGTCGGGTTGATGTGCCAGATCGTCTTCGGCGTGATCCAGTCCTTCGGCAGCGCCTCGCGCACATAGGGCTCGACGATGTCGCGGATCTGCTTGGACGAGATGTCCTCGACCAGGTGCTGATGCGAAACCACGATCTCGCGCACTCCGACCGGCTTGCCGTTCTCGTACTGCACGGTGACCTGGCTCTTGGAGTCCGGACCGAGCACCTTCTCCTTGCCGGAGTGACGGGCTTCGGAGATCAGGCGCAGGATCTTGTGGGCGTAGAAGATCGGCGCCGGCATCAGATCGGGCGTCTCGTTGGTGGCGTAGCCGAACATGATGCCCTGGTCGCCCGCGCCCTCTTCCTTGACTTCGCCCGGCTGCAGCGCATCGACGCCCTGGGCGATGTCGGCCGACTGCGGATGCAAGAGGATCTCGATGTCGCAGGTCTTCCAGTGGAAGCCTTCCTGCTCGTAGCCGATGTCCTTGATCGCGCCGCGGACGACGCCCTCGATCTGCTCGTTGGTCACCGACTTCGGACCGCGGGTCTCACCGGCGATCACCACCTTGTTGGTGGTCGCGAGCGTTTCGCAGGCGGCGCGGATCTGCCAGGGGTCGATGCCGGCCTTCGGCCCTTCGCGGTAGAACAGATCGACGATCTCGTCGGAGATCCGGTCGCACACCTTGTCCGGATGGCCCTCGGACACGGACTCGCTGGTGAAGAGATAGGACGCGCGCATCAGTAACCCCTTGTTCCGCCGCTGAACCGGCGGGCGTTTGCGATGTTTACCTGTGGATGATGTCAATCACGCCGGCGCGAGATGACGTAGGATTCGTCGAGAAACCAGAGCCCATTGTACTTCCGCAGCACGTCCCTGGCGGCATCCAGAGTGCGGCCGTTTTGAGTCATTTCTGTCAACCGGTCGTCCTCAATCTGAGCGACATACACCGCCGCATTCCACGCTGCAAAGGCCGTCGAGGTTCCGATCGTCCCGGTTACCTCGTTGGGCAGCGCTTCCATATCATACCTGAAGATCGAGCGGTTATCCGCATATGCATTAAAATTTAAGTCGCGGCCCAACGAACCAAGTTCGTACTTAACGGCGCGCAATAGCTCATGACGGCTCACAGCGAAAGGATTTTCTCCGGGCCAGATCGCCTGGATCATTTCCATGCCCGGATCCTGGCCATGGGAGTGGATTCCGATCAGACGGCCTCCCGGCCGAAGCGCCCGCGCCAGGGGGGCGATGATCCGCTTGGCCCGGAAGTTGACCGAGGACAGGGCGCGGTAGGGCTGGGATGCGATGACGAGGTCGAAATTGGCTTCGGTCTGGCCCGGCCGCGGAATGGTCGAATCCAGCAAGAACCTGTGGTCCTCGCGATAGAGCACCAGGACGACCGGCCGCTCGTACAGCGGCATGGCGGTGCGTGGGCTGATCGCGGCACGCCAGTTCTGCTCGAGGAACGGCCTCAGCTCCGCGATCTGCTGCTCGAACTCGCCCGATGAGGCGCCCCGCAGCGGGACCTCGTGCCAGACGGTCGCCGCCGCCGCCGCAGGCGATGCCGGCGTCAGCCAGGGCGCCTCCGAATAGAACATGTTGGTGAAGACGAACACCGACGCCGGATGCTCGAAAATGCGATCCGGCACCTTCTCCAGCGTCAGGCGCAGGTCCTCCAGGCTGAGCTCCTTGCCGGCGACATAGAACGGCATGTGCGGGTAGCGCTGGTGCGTCGCGCGCAGCACCCGCGCCAGCACCGTGCCGTCGCCGACGCCGGCGTCGAACACGCGCAGGGCCGGCGGGCGCGGATGGATGGAGGAAAGCTCCAGCGCGACCCTGTCGGCGATCACCCGCTTTTCGCTGCAGGTGTGGACGAACAGCAGGTATTTCTGGCGGTTCTCGAAGAAACGGAAATTGCCGCGTGGATCACGCTTTTCGGGCGGCACCTGAAGCCCGCGCGGCGGCGGCACGCCGCCGGCCATGGACGCCGCCATATAGGCCTGGATCCGGTCCAGCGTATCGATGGTGATGCGCTTGCCCTCGCGCAGGCGATGCACCAGCTTCCCATCGTTCACTGCGCGCCGGCCGAACGTCGATTCCGCCATGTCCGCCTTGCGGCAGAACTCTGTGATCTGGCTCAGGATTTCGTCGTTTTTCATGGGTGGGAACTTGGTGGGCAGAGCTGTTGGGCACTGTCCTCTAACAAATTCTGCCCACTCAGGGAATACCCTGGAATTGCTCCACGTGCTGTTGATTGGCGGCGCTGCGCCGAATGGGGACACTCCGTGCCTACACTTATCGGTATACATGGCGGACAAGGATGTTCGGGGCTGGATATGTTCAGGTCGTTTTGGCTTGCAGCGATATTGCTCACTGCGCTCACAGGTATTGGTCACGCGGGCTACCTGACCGACAATCCCGACGAAGTCTTCCAGTCCGTCTATGCGCGCATCGGGCCACTCCCGGTCGCCGCCGCGCGCGACCCATCCGTCTGGCTGAAGCTGGAAGAGCTCAAGCGCGAGCCCTGCGACCAGAAGAGCATCGATGATCTTGCGCAGTGGCTCGACAAGCTCGGCTATCGGCGACAGGCCGCTGACGGACTCTTCAATTTCGTCAAGAACTGCGGAGCGCCGCTGACCGCACTGAACAAGGCAGTCAGCATCTACATAAGACTGACCGACTACCCGAAAGCCGTCGAAGCGGCGGACGAGTACGTCAGGCGCGCCCCATCCGACCAAACCGCGCGCTACCTGCGCGGCATGGCGCTGGATGGCGCCGGCGACTATCGCCGCGCGCTGACCGACTACTCCGACACGATCGAGCTTTTCGCCGGCGACAAGAAGATGGTGTCCAGCAGCGTGTTCCTGCGCATGGCCAACGCCTACGCCGCCTTGAAGCAGTTCTGCGAGGCGACAGCGCCGATCAACCGTTGGGTTGCGTTCGATCCCGCCACGCGCGACACCAGCAAGACCCAGAAGATCATCGCCGACTATGAGCGACAGGGTAATTGCGTCTCGTCGAACGAGCTTCGCAAGGAGAGCTTCCCATTGCAGGGACAGAGAGGCGTCGTCACCGCCAAGGCGGAGATCAACGGCGTCCGCGGGCTGTTCGTGCTCGACACAGGTGCAAGCTATGTGTCGGTGAAGTCGGCCTTCGCAAGCAAGGCCAAGATTGCGGACGGCGGCGCGAGCGAGATCACGCTGAACACCGCCAACGGGCAGATCAAGGCTAAGCTCACCAAAGCCGACAAGGTCGCGCTGGGCAAGCTCGAGGCGACCAACGTGCCGATCGCGGTTCAGAGCAGCGACGACAAGAGTTATGGGCCAGGCATCGACGGCCTCCTCGGCATGAGCTTCCTGTCGCGGTTTGAGGTGCAGATGGCGCGTGGATCGATGGAGATCCGGACCCGGCAGCCAAGGAAGTGACTTCGCGGCTGCCTGGGTAAGCCCGGGCGTGAACCGGGACATAGGCCGGCGCGACCAAACGGCTGAAACCACCGTCGAAATCCGCCTGTCGCCGAGGTCTGCTTGCGCCGCCTGCTGCTGATCCCCGCTCTGCTTGCCGCCCTGCTCTGGTCTGCGCCCGTCTTCGCACAGGCGCGCAATCAGCTCGGGCCGCTCTGCACCACCGACACGACGCCGGCGGACAAGATGATCGACGCCTGCTCCAAGATCATCGGATTGAAGGTGTTTCGGGGCGAGCAGGTCGCGACGATCTATTTCTGGCGCGCGGTCGGCTGGAACAAGAAGGGGGATTACAGCAAGGTCATCGCCGACGTCACCGAGGCGATCCGGCTGCAGCCGAGCCAGGCGGCCTTTAATCTCAGGGGATCGGCCTATTACGACAAGGGCGAGTACGACATCGCGATCGCGGACTTCGACGACGCGCTGAAGCTCGGCCCGCCCAGCGGCATCATCTTTCACAACCGCGGCAACGCCTGGCGCGGCAAGGGCGACTACGCCAGGGCGATCGCCGACTATGACGCCGTGATCAAGTCCGATCCGAAATCCGCGTTCTCGTTCCAGAACCGCGGCATCTCAAAGGAGGCGCTCGGCGATTACGACGGCGCGCTCGCCGATATCAACCAGGCGATCCGGCTCGATCCGACGCTGCCGCAGCCCCTGATCAACCGCACCGCGATCTGGCGCGCGAGGGGCGACCTCGATCGCGCGATTGCCGACGGCAGCGAGGCGATCCGGCTCGCCAAGGAAAAGCCGCCGGTCAATATCATGACGCCGCCGAACAGCGTCCTGATCTCGGGCTACATCCATCGCGCGCTGGCCTATGAGGCCAAGGGCGACTACGCGCACGCGCGCGAGGACTACAAGGCAACGCTCGGTATCACTGCATCCGACGCCGGCAGCAAGGCCAATCAGGCCACCGCAAAGGTGCGGCTCTCGCTCGTGACCGAAGCGCCCACATCGGTCCCGCGCGACGCGCCGACATCGATCGCGCAGCAGCCCAGCACGCCGTCACAGCAGCAGGCGACCGCAACGTCGGCGCCCTCGCCGCCTCCGCTCGCGAGCGGCCGCGGCAAGCGCATGGCGCTGATTATCGGCAACGGCGCCTATCAACACGTCAAGGCACTACCCAACCCGTCCAGCGATGCCCGTGCGGTCGCAAAGAGCCTGCGCGAGATCGGCTTCACCGTATCGGAAGGTATCGATCTCGACCGCGCCGCGATGCAGAAGATGACGCGCGACTTTTTGCGGGAGGCCGCGCGGGCGCAGGTCGCGGTGGTCTATTACGCCGGCCATGGCGTGCAGGTCGACGGTCGCAACTACCTCATTCCCGTCGACGCCGAGCTCAAGCCCGGCGCGGGCATGACCGAGGCGATGATCGACATGGACACGATCATGGCCGGCCTCGACGACCAGGTTCGCACTAACATTTTGATTTTCGATGCCTGCCGCAATAATCCGATGGCGCAACAGGTCGCATCCGCCGGCGCCAATCGCGGCATCGAGGGCGCCTCGGGCCTCGCAGCACCAACGAGTCTCGGCACCGGTGCAACATTGGGGGCCGGCACGTTGATCGCATTCGCGACCGCGCCGGGCCAGGTCGCACTCGACGGCGAAGGCGCCAACTCGCCGTTCTCCGCCGCCCTCTCCCGCCATCTCGGCACGCCGGGACTGGAAGTGCAGCAGATGCTGACACGGGTGCGGGCGGAGGTGGTGTCGAGCACGAAGAGCAAACAGGTGCCGTGGTCGAATTCTTCGCTGCTGGGTGAGGTTTACTTGGCGGAGAGGTGAGACGCTATCGTGCTCCGGACGCAGCGCAGCACTTCTTCAGCGATGCGCTGCAGAGCCGGGGCCCATATCTCCTGAGAGCAAGTCAAGCAGCATGGGTCCCGGCTCTGCGCAGCAACGCAAGGGCGTTGCAGCGCGTCCGGGACACCAACAAAGGCTCAATTACCCCACACTTCCTTCGCGATCTCGACCGCAAGGCTCAGCTTCGCCCACTGCTCTTCCTCGGAGAGGACGTTGCCCTCTTCCGTCGAGGCAAAGCCGCATTGCGGCGACAGCGCGAGCTGCTCCAGCGGGGCGAACTTGGCGGCTTCTTCCAGACGGCGCTTGATATCGTCCTTCTTCTCGAGCTCGCCGAACTTCGAGGTGATGACGCCGACCACGACGACCTTGTTGCCCTTGGGCAGGAAGCGCAGCGGCTCGAAGCCGCCGGCGCGGTCGCTGTCATATTCGAGGAAATAGCCGTCGTAATTGGTGCCGGCGAGCATGGTCTCGGCAACCGGCTCATAGCCGCCCGAAGAAATCCAGGTCGAACGGAAATTGCCGCGGCAGACATGCGTCGTCACCACCATGTCCGCGGGCTTCTCGGCCAGCGCGTAGTTGATGATGCGGGCATAGATCTGCTGGAGACCGTCCGGATTGTCGCCGCGCTCGCGCGCCTTCTGCAGTTCATCCTGCGAGCAGAGATAGGCCCAGACGGTGTCGTCGAACTGGAGATAGCGGCAGCCGGCGTCGTAGAACGCCTTGACGGCTTTCCGATAGGTCTTGCCGAGGTCTTCGTAGAAGGCCTCGAGATCGGGATAGACGTCCTTGGAAATCGACTTGCGGCCGCCGCGGAAGTGCAGCACCGCCGGCGAAGGTATCGTCATCTTGGCGGCCACGTGGGCCTGATCGGCGACCTTCTTCAGGAAGCGGAAGTGGTCCAGCATCGGGTGGTCGTCGGGAAAGTCGAGCTTGTCGATCACCCGCACCGCGTCGTGCCGGGTCTGCACGCCTGCGAACTGGATGCCGGTGTCGGGATGAAACAGCTCGCAGCCGGTGAGCTTGGCGAGGAAGTCGAAATGCCACCAGGAGCGGCGGAACTCGCCGTCGGTCGCGAGCTTGAGCCCTATCGAGGCCTGCTTGTGCACGACCTTCTCGATCTCCATGTCCTCGATCTTGCGCAGATCGTCGGCCGAGATCTCGCCCTTCTCGAGCCGGCTACGGGCTTCCTTGATCTTGGCCGGACGCAGGAGGCTGCCGACCTCGTCGGCGCGGAAGGGGGCTTTGGTTCGCTGCATGTCTTACTCCCTGGACATTTTAGTTTAGTGAGCCGCCGCCCCGGCGACGCCGAGATGGCGTTCCAGGACCGAGGGGTCGGTTTTCAGCGCGGCGCTCGGAGCGTCGTGGACGATCGTTCCGCGCTCCAATATCACAACGCGGTCGGCCAGCCCCAGAATCTTTTGGGCATTCTGTTCGACGATGATCGAGCAGATGCCGCCTGCCCGCGTGATGCTGCCGATCGCCTTCAAGAGCTCCTCGACGATGATGGGGGCAAGGCCCTCGGTCGGCTCGTCCAGCAGCAGCACTTTCGGGTTGAGGGTGAGCGCCCGGCCAATCGCCAGCATCTGCTGCTCGCCGCCGGAGAGCTGGTTGCCGAAGTTTGTCCGTCGCTCCTTCAGCCGCGGGAACATCTCGTAGACTTTCTCGACCGTCCAGGGACCGGGCTGCGCCACCGCGGTCATGTTCTCTTCCACAGTGAGCGAGCGAAAGATGTTGCGCTCCTGCGGCACCCAGCCGATGCCGGCGCGCGCGCGCTGGTCGGGCCGGAGCGAAGTGACATCGGTGCCAGCGAGCGCCACGCTGCCTGAGAAGCGGCGGGTGACGCCGACGATCGAATTGATCAGCGTGGTCTTGCCGGTGCCGTTGCGGCCCAGCAGCGCCAGCACCTGGCCCTCGGCGAGGCGCAAGGACATGTTGGGCAGCACCACCGCCTCGCCATAGCCGGCGCGCAACGCCTCGATCGCGAGCAGGTCAGACATTGACCGCCTCCTCGCCGAGATAGACGGCCTTGACCTGCGGATCGCGCGCGACCTGCTCGGGCGGGCCCTCGGTGAGCAGCGCGCCCGAAACCAGCACGGAGATGCGGTCAGCGAAGGAGAATACGAGATCCATGTCGTGCTCGATCAGCAGCACCGTGACGTCGCGCGGCAGCGCGCCGACCACGGCGAGAATGTCGTGGCGCTCGCTCTCTGGCACGCCGGCGGCGGGCTCATCGAGCAGAAGCACGCGCGGCTTGGCGGCGATCGCGACCGCGATCTCGAGCAGGCGCTGCTTGCCGTAGGGCAGCGTCACGGTCTGCTCATTCATGACGTCGAGCAGATGGAAGCCCGCCAGCAGATCGGCGATCTCGCCGTTGACGTCGCTGCGCGTGCCCATCCGCCGCCACCAGTCGCCGCCATGGCCGAGGCGCTCGGAGACGGCCAGGCCAATGGTCTCGAGCGGAGTCAGGTCGGGATAAAGCTGGTTGATCTGGAAGGTGCGCGAGAGGCCACGCAGCACGCGCTTGTGCACCGGCAGATCGGTGATGTCCTGGCCCTCGAGCAGGATGCGGCCCGAATTCGGCTTGAGCACGCCGGTGAGCTGGTTGATGACCGTGGTCTTCCCGGCGCCGTTCGGGCCGATCAGCGCGTGGCGGGCGCCCTGCTCGATCTTCAAGGACAGATCGCGGGTGACGCGCAGCCCGCCGAACTGCTTTTCGAGATTTTGGGTTTCGAGCACGATGGTCATGCGTCGCTTTCCGGCACGGCGACGACGGCCTTGCGTCCCGCAATCTGCCTGATGACCAGATTGGGCAGGTACAGCACCCAGCGGTGCAGGCGCTGACGGCCGACCAGCACGATCACGACCAGCACCAGGCCGATCCAGAACTGCCAGTATTGCGGGGTGATGGTGGAGAACACTTCCTGGAGCATGCGGAAGATCACCGCGCCAACCAGTCCGCCATAGAGGTAACCGGTCCCACCGATGACGAGCACCAGCATCAGATCGGCGGAGCGTTCGAAGGCAAACACATCGAGCGAGGCGATCGCCGTGGTCTGGGTGAACAGCGCGCCCGCGACGCCGGCATAGAACGCCGCGAGCGTATAGATCGCGATCAGGCGGCGGTTGACGGGAATGCCGATCGCGGCGGCCCGCAGCGGATTGTTCTTGATCGCGCGCAGCGAAAGGCCGAACGGCGAGTGCACGACGCGGCGGGCGAACAGGAACAGCAGGAACAGGACGGCCAGCGAATAGAAGAAGCCGGCCTTGCCGAACATGTCGAACGGAATCGCGCCGAAGATCGGCTGCATCTCGATGCCCTGCAGGCCGTCGGTGCCGCCGGTGATGTTGGAGAAGCGTTCGGCGAGCGCTTCCAGCAGCAGCGCGATGCCGAGCGTCACCATCAAGCGCGTCAGGTCAACGCCGCGGATCACCAGGAAGCTGGTGGCAAAGCCGAGCACCATCGCGGCGAGGCCAGCGACGATCAGCGCCAGCACGGGCTCGCTCACGATACCATGGAGCGCGAGAAGCCCCGCGGCATAGGCGCCGACGCCGAAGAAGGCAGCATGCCCGAGTGAGACGATGCCGGCATAGCCGAGGATGAGATCGAGCGACATCGCAAACAGCGCCAGCCGCAGGATGTCGGTCATGATCAGATAGCGCGTGGGAAATGCAAAGCCGCAGGCCAGCACGATCAGCCAGAAGGCGACTTCGCCGTAGTGCCAGCGCGCCTGGCGCTGGGCGTGAAAACCGACGTCGGAGGAAGCGCTCATCGGCGAACTCAACGCGCGGCCGTGCGTCCGAACAGGCCGTTCGGACGCCAGATCAGGATCACGATCATCATGGTGTAGATCACGAACGGGCCCATCTTCGGCACGTAATATTTGCCGGCGACGTCGCCGATGCCGAGCAGGAGCGAGGCCAGGAACGGGCCGGTGATCGAGGACGAGCCGCCGACGGTGACCACGATCAGGAAGTAGATCATGAACTTCAGCGGGAAATACGGATCGAGGCCGAGGATCTCGGCGCTCAGCGCGCCGCCGAGGCCGGCGAGGCCGCAACCGAAGGCAAAGGTGAAGGCGAACACCTGCGGCACGTTGATGCCGAGGCCGCTCGCGGCGCGGGGGTCGTCGACGGCGGCGCGCAAGCGGCTGCCGAAGCGGGTCTTTGCCAGCACCATCTGGAGCGCGATGGTGAGCAGGCCGCAGATCACGATGATCATCAGCCGGTAGCGGCCGATGCCGACGCCGAACAGGTCGAACTGCCCCTGAAGCGCCGCCGGCAGGTTGATGAAGACGCGCGAGGACCCCTGGATGTAATCGACAGCGGCGACCGACATGAAGGTCAGGCCGATGGTGAACAGCACCTGATCGAGATGGCTGCGCGCATAGAGGTGGCGGTACAGCGTCCGTTCGAGCGCGATGCCGATCGCGGCAGAGGAGACGAAAGCGAGCGGGAGCGCTGCGAAGAACGGCCAGCCCATCCGGTTGACCAGCACCATGCAGATATAGCCGCCGGCCATGGCGAAGGCGCCATGGGCGAGATTGACGAAGTTCATCAATCCAAGCGTGACTGCGAGCCCGCACGCGAGCACGAACAGCAGCATGCCGTAGGCGACGCCATCGAACAGGTTGGTGAGGATAGAGGTCATCGTCTCAGCTTAGAGTTATCGTCATGGCCGGGCTTGTCCCGGCCATCCACGTTCTTGTCCGGACTTTGTTTTCCTGGCTTCGCGTGGATGCCCGGAACAAGCCCGGGCATGACGCGGAGCAAGGGGTGTGAGATCCCGGGTTCGCGCTAATGCGCGCCCCGAGATGCCCCGCTTTCGCGGGTCACTTCTTGGTCTTGCCGAGATCCTTGACGGCTTCGAAGGTCGCGAACTCGACATTGTAGAGCTCGCCGTCGACCTTCTCGACCTTGCGGATGTAGATGTTCTGCACGATGTCGCGGGTCTCGGGGTCGATCGAGATCGGACCGCGCGGGCTCTCCCACTTCTGGCCCTTCATGGCCTCGACCAGCTTGGTGCCGTCGGTGTCGCCATTCGTCTTCTTGAGCGCCTCGTAAATCAGGTGGATGCCGTCATAGCCGCTCACCGCCATGAAGCCCGGACGATTGCCGAACGCCTTCTTGTAGGCTGCGACGAAATCCTTGTTCATCTGCGAGGGGTGCGCCGCGGAGTAGAGATGCGCGGTAACCGTGCCGAGCACCGCATCGCCCATGTTGTTGAGCAGGTCGTCGTCGGTGACGTCGCCCGGCCCGATCACCTTGATGCCGGCCTTGTCGAGGCCGCGCTCGGCATATTGCTTCATGAAGTTGCCGCCCTGGCCGGCCGGCACGAACACGAAGATCGCGTCGGGCTTGGCGTCCTTCATGCGCTGCAGGAACGGCGCGAAGTCGGGGTTTTGCAGCGGCGTCTTGACCTCTTCGACCACCTCGCCGCCGCCGGCTGTAAAGTTCTGCTTGAAGAAGTTCAGCGCGTCATTGCCCGGCGCGTAGTCCGAGGTCAGCGTCGCCACCTTCTTGATGCCGTTCTTCACCGCCCAGTCGCCGATGATGGTCGAGGACTGCGCCAGCGTGAAGCTGGTACGCACGATATAGGGCGAGCGCTCGGTGATGATGGAGGTGCCGGCCGCCATCACGACTTCCGGGATCTTGGCCTGCGTCGCTAGCGGCGCGGCCGCGAGCGCAGCCGGGGTCACGCCGAAGCCGGCGATGAAATTGACCTTGTCGTTGACGATCAGCTCCTGCGCGGCAGTCTTGGTCTTGTCCGGGATCGCCGCGTCGTCCTTGAGGATGATCTCGATCTTCTTGCCAGCGACGGTGTCACCCTTCTGCTGCATGTAGAGCTTGATCGCGTTCTCGATCTGCTTGCCGGTCGAGGCCTGGCCGCCGGTCATCGGCAGGATCAGGCCGACCTTGACGCTGTCCTCGGCCTTGGCAGGCGTAAGGCCTGCAACGCCCGCGATAGCGGCTGCTGCGACGGTGCGTGAAAAAATTCTGCGTACGAACATCCGATGTCCCTCCCCTTCATTCCTGACCTGTTGTGCGCCAGACCGAGTACCCGGTCCTTGCCGCGCTCTAACCTACGGACAAGCCATGCCGCACGGCCACATGGCGTCCTCTGCAACCCCGTTGTCAATCGGACGTTGGGCGACCATTCGGCGCAAGCCGCGCGATCGGATCGACGGCGGGGGAGACATTTGTACGATTGTACAAATAAAATGGCGATGTCAACAAGAAAGCCTTTCGCTGCGCTGGCCGGCCCCTCCGGGGCCGATGCTGCACTCTAAGAACGCAACGTGAATACGGATTGTATACCGTATCACCTTGGCAAAGGCGATCAATGCGAAAAACAGCGTATTATCTTACCTTAATGTATACAAACATATTCGCCGCCGAATAAGCCAATTTTACTTGTTGAGGACTAGAGTGCGCCGCTGGCGCCATCGGGCGTCCCGCCATCCGCGCCCGGTCCAGCTCGACCCAGAAGATGCTCATGCGTTTCCGTTTGCCTTCAATCGCTGCCGTCGTTGCCTTGCTGGCTTCCAACCTTGCAGGCTGCGGCACCGTCAACGAAAGACTCTCCGCCGGCATGGGCGACTACGTCCCGCAATGGGCCGGCGGGCTGCCGGCCGACGCCCCGCCGCGAGCGGGCACGCCGCAATACGATGCCTACATGAAGGAGCGCGAACGCAAGCGGCTGTTGCCGGCGGCGGATCGCGAGAAGGAAGAGCAGGCGCAGAAGGGCGCGACGGGGGCGACGTCGGGCAGCGCGGTGCGTTAAGGAAGCAATGGCGAATAAGGAATCGCGAATAAGGCGCTCTCCCGCTTCCACTCGCTATTCGCCACTCCCTATTCGCTAATCCACGAACACCACGGTCTTGCGGCCATTGAGGATGACGCGGTCGTCGAGATGGTAGCGGATCGCGCGGGCCAGCACGCGGCGCTCGATGTCACGGCCCTTGCGGACCAGATCCTCCGGCGTGTCGCGATGGCTGATGCGCTCGACGTCCTGGTCGATGATCGGGCCCTCGTCGAGGTCGCGCGTGACGTAATGCGCGGTAGCCCCGATCAGCTTGACGCCGCGCTCATGGGCCTGGTGATAGGGCTTGGCGCCCTTGAAGCCCGGCAGGAACGAGTGGTGGATGTTGATGCAGCGCCCCGAAAGCTGCGCCGACAGATCATCCGACAGGATCTGCATGTAGCGGGCGAGCACGACGAGATCGGTCTTGGTCTTGGCGGCGAGGTCGAGGATCTGCGCCTCCTGCTCGCGCTTGGTCTCCTTGGTCACGGGCAGATGGTGGAACGGGATGCCGCCGAAATCGAGCCCACCATAGACCTCGCGCGGGTGGTTGGAGACGATGGCAGCAAGCGTCATCGGCAGTTCGCCGGTGCGCCAGCGATAGAGGATGTCGACCAGGCAGTGGTCCGACTTCGACACCAGCAGCATCACCTTGCGATGCGCAGCCCGGTCGCGCATCTGCCAGTCCATGCCGAAACGCTCGGCGATCGCGGCAAAGCCGGTCTGCAGCGCCGACAGTTCCACGGCGAGATCGGCCGCGGTGAACACCACGCGCATGAAGAACTTCTTGGTCTCGATGTCGTCGAACTGCTGAGCATCGAGAATGTTCTGTCCGTTGTGGGCGAGGAACGTCGACACGGCCGAGACGATGCCGGGACGATCCGGACAGGACAGGGTCAGGACATATTGATGATCGGGCATGTTGATGAACAGGCTTGGCTCTTGATGAAGGTTTGGGCAAATGATGCGGAACGACCCGCGATTTGCGCCCTGCTCTATCACCGACGTCCCCCTGCGCCAATCCCAAGACTTGCTTCGACCTGAAGCGCGGAGTCAGGATGAACGGACGATTGCTTTGACTAACCGGAGTACGCCCATGGCCGAGCGCTTGAACGGCTACCGCATCCTGATCCTGGAAACGCGCGAGGAGGCGCAGTTCTCGAAGCTTCTGGCCGAGCAAGGCGCCGAGGTCGTGCAATGCCCGATGTTTACCATCCAGGATGCACCGGACCCTGCTCCGGTCGAGGCCTGGATCCGCCGCGCCATCGACAGGCCCCTTGACGACCTTGTGCTGATGACCGGCGAAGGCCTTCGGCGGATCATGAAGCTCGCGTGGGCGCGTGGGCTCGACGGCGCGTTTGTCGCGGCGCTCGCCGGATCGCGAAAATTCACCCGCGGCCCGAAGCCCGGCAAGGCGTTGCGCGAGGTCGGTCTCGAACCGCAGCAGACCACGGAGAAGCCGACCACCGAGGGCGTGATCGAGATGCTGGGCAAGCTCGACCTGAAGGGCCGGCGCCTTGGCCTTCAGCTCTATCCCGACAAGGACCATGGCGCGCTGATCGGCGCCCTTGCCGCGCAAGGCGCCGAGGTCGATGCCGTGCTGCCCTATGCCTACGATTCCAAGGCAGCGGATGCCAACATCGTCACCGCCATCGACGACATGGCCGCGGGGCGGATCGATGCCGTCGCGCTCACCAATCTCGGCCAGGTCCGCCGCCTGATCGAGGCCGCGAAGGCGCATGGCAGCGAGGCGAAGCTGCGCGCCGGCTTCGACCGGACGCTGATTGCGTCGGTGGGCCCGGCGGTTTCGGGCGAGCTTGCTGCGCATGGACTGCGGACGGACGTCTCGCCCGCGGAAGACGCCTATTTCATGCGGCCGCTGATCTCGGCGATGGCAGTCGCGCTCGCGGAGAAACTGCCCCGGCAAGGGACGTAAGGGTCCTACCCGGGCACGACACGATACACGCTGGCATTTCCTTCAACGCCGCGAAGAGGAGCTTCAAACACTGCGATTGCATGCCCGGAAAGGAGATCGCTCACTCCCGGCGCCGAATACAGCGCCTCCGAGATACAAATCTCGCCCGCGTCCGCCAGCGACTGGACACGCGCGGCAACATTTACGGTCTGGCCGAAATAATCCAGATTGTCGTTCAGGGTCACGGCGATGGAGGGGCCGCAATGGGCTCCAATCTTCAGGATGATGCTCGGATCGCCGTGGTCTGAATTGTAGCGCTCGATTTCCCCCAGTATGTGGAGCGCCGCCGAAATCGCGTCCGTCGGGCGGGAGAAGACCGCCATGACCGCATCGCCGATCGTCTTGACGATGGCCCCGGAATGTTCCTGAACGGTCGCACCGAGCAAAGCAAAATGTTCGCGGACCAGCGCATAGGCATTGAGATCGCCGAGCCGTTCGTACATGGCGGTCGAACCTTTGAGATCCGTGAACAGCAGGGTCACCTGCCGAATACCCAGGCCCTCCTTTTCGTCCACGCGTTCTGACCGGAACAGGCGGCGAAACGTCTGTCTCGCGAGCAACATCCCGCCGGACATGTAGGGATCGAAATCAAGCGGCGGCTTGATCGCTTGAGCTAGAACCTCAGGCGGCCAGTTGATCAGGAGCAGGGAGCCTCGCGTAGATCCGCGGTTCTCCGCCTCGACAATGACGGGGCCGGGCGGCACGGCGGCCAGCGAGGGGGAAAAGCGCTGCCCATCGTATCCAACTCGCAGGATTGTCGGCGAGGTTGTCGGCTCGCCGGCCACCGCGACGGCGAACGCAGCCTGGGTTTGGATATTGACCCCCGCCAGCGCGCCGGGACCGAGTTCGCAACGAATGGTCGTGGCGGAGCCTGGCGGCAAGAACGAAAGGCCGCGAACGAACGCATGCAAATAGTCGAGAAATCGGATTTGTTGGCCAGGTATCCGCGCGTCATTCAGAAATCGAAGCTTCCAATGGAAATCCTCGACCGAGAGGGAGGCAGGATCATGAAACGGAAGCCGCCGAAGCTGGGGCGATACCGTAAACGTGACCTCTATGAAGTCGTCGAGATCGGTTTCACCAGTGACGTCGCACAAACCACAAACATAGTGCGTCTTGAGCGTGCGCAAGGCGCCGAAGATATCGAGCACCATGCCGGATTGGGGACAAACAACGTCCCAGCTCATCTCGAATAGCCCGCTTCTCGTCGCATAGAGAAACAGGTCAATACTTTCCGGCTCTGCAATGGCGCGGTCGCGCGCGAATGCCAGCGGATTGACGCGGTAGAGCGATAGATCGTCACCGCTCCTGATGAGCGTTTCGAACTTGGAGATCACGCGGGGGCTCCAGGATCGGGCCCGCTCGATCTCGGTCATCTTGCTTTCGAGGAGCCTTTCCTGAATGTCGGTCATTGTGCGCTCGGATTAAGTGCGCTCGGATTAATCGTTCGTCATGCGCAGGCGTGGTCGGGAAAATGGCGGCGGCACCTCGCGCGCACCGGCTCGTGCCTGCTGCGGTCAGGGGCACCACGCCAACCGCGCGACGATGCCTAGCCCGCCACCTGCGAGGCTGCCGACATCAACTCACCCGGGCTCGGCATCCCGAACATGCGCTGGCCGCCTTCCGGAACTTCTGTAAAGGCCCAGCGCACGACCCCTTCCCGATCGAGCAGGAACTGGCCGAATAGCTGACCCTGGCCGGTTGCCGCCATGCGCTGATCGGCCTCCATCATCTCGTAGCCATCCTTGTTGTTGAGCTGCTCGGCGGCCGCCAAACGATTCATCGGCCCGGGCAATTCTCCGGGAATGTCCACTTGCATGCTCATGACCACATCCATGCCCACCTTGCGCGGCCACTCGGTTTCCTTCTCGGTGAATTCCAGATTGGGCAGGCCGAACGCGCGGTGCGAGATCCGCTCGGGATCGGACGCGGCAAGCAGATTGGGCAACGGGTGATAACGGAAGTAGAGCCGAGCACGCTCGATCGGCGTATTGACGACCGTCAGACTTTCGACGCCCTTGTCGCGCAGTGCCGCGTCAAGCTGCGCCTGGGCCGCGATATGGCGGCGGCAGAACGGGCAGTGCAGGCCTCGAAACAGGCCGACCAATATCGGACTTTGCCCGCGAAAATCCTCGAGCGCGATCTTCCCTTCGCGGGTGATGGCGTCCAGCACGATGTTCGGTGCGCGATCACCCGGTTGCAGCGGTCCATCGACATGACGTTCTGACATGGTTGAACTCCTTCACATGACCTAGTCAAGAAATGGCAATACAATCAGTCCGGCGGGATCAAGCCCGTGCTTGGTGCAGACGTCATCGGCCAGCGCGAAATACCGCTCGGCCTCGGGCATGTCGCCGCGATCAAGGTTCAGCGTCGCAAGACCATCATAGCACGGAAAAAGCTGCTGCGGCTCGCCGGTTTCGCTCGCGACCTTGATGGCCTCATTGTAGCAGCGGGCGGCCTGATCGGGCCGGAAATGGCATTGATGGATTTGCCCGAGCACGATCAGGGGCACGGGGAGATGCTCGCGCTGATCGAGCGCACGGTCGATCTCGATTGCCTTTTCGGCAGCCGGCACACCTTCGTCGGTGCATTTGTCCGTGAAGGTGCAACAGGCAACGGCAAAATTGGCGAGAAGACGCGCCTGGAACCCGAGATCGCCAATACGATGCGCGACGTCCAGTCCGCGCCGGCAAACCTCCATGGCCTGCGCCGGGTCAACGATCGTGTAGAGCACGCTGAGATTGGTGTAGCCGCGGCAGGCCACATTGAGAAGGCCGGCGGCTTCGGCTGCCGCGACACTTTGCTCCACTTCGCGCACCGCATCCTGGTGTCGTCCAAGCCGTGCCAGTGCAACCGCCTTGGTATTGAGAGCCTCGGCAATGGCGCGCGCCGCCTCGAGTCCGGCTTGCTCGTCCGCGTCCGCCGGGACGGATCGGGCGTAGCCAAGCGCCTCGTCCGCCCATGTCGCGGCGGCCACGTGATCGCCCATGCGAAACGCGAGACGGCCGCGCTCCTGCAAGAGGTGCGCCCGTTCGATCGGCGCATCGGTCCCTCCAAGCAGGTCAGCCGCCTCGGCGTAATGCCTCTCTGCGTTGATCCGCTTGCCGGCGTCCCACAACAACCTGCCAAGCTTGCGAAGGATTCGCGCTTCGCCAATGCGGTCCTCTGCGGCGCGGTGCCCCTCCAGTGCGCTCTGGTAGTGCTCCTCGGCCGTGTTGCGGCGGCCCGCCGCGGCGCAGAGGTCCGCGATCCGCTCGTATAGAACCAGGCGCTCCGGCACGCATTCGCCGCCGGTCAACAACATGGCGAGGGCCTGCTGGTAGAGACGGATGGCATCGGCATTGGCATAGGTCGCGCGTGCACGATCGCCGGCCGCGCGCAGATAGCACGCGCCTTTCGACTTGTGCGCGCTCAAGCTGAAATGATGGCCGAGCAGGATGAGGTCCTCGAGCCGTTCGGGCTCGCTGCCATAGAGCCGCTCCAGCGCGGCACCAATCCGTCCATGGAGCTCGATCCGCCGCTGCAACAGCAGGTTTTGATAGATCACGTCCTGCAGCATGGTCTGCGTGAAACGGTAGGATCGCAGCGAGATCGAGTTTGCGCCCGCAACCTCCTCGACAATCTCGGCGTCGCACAGAAGTTCGAGGCCCACTTCGACCTTTGCCGGCGCGGTTGCCGTCGCACCGAGCAGAGCCGCATCGAAGCGCGGGCCGATCACCGCTGCCTCCTGGGCCAGCCGGCGCACCTCATGCGGCAGCCGGTCCAGCCGCGCCAGCAACAGCGCCTGAATGCTTGCCGGGATGTCGGCGGCGGCCTCATCCGACTTTATCCGCCACTGCGAGCCGTCACGCTCCAAGGCGCCGGCCTCGATGAGACCGCGGATGATTTCCTCGAGGAAAAGCGGATTGCCGCTCGCGCGCTCCAGGATTCGACTGAACAGATTTCCCGGCGGCTCACGCCAACCGTGACTGAAATAAGCCGCCAGCAAGTTCTGTCCGTCGGCGTCACCGAGCGGAAGCAATCGAAGGGTCGTGTGGCTGATCCGACCCGAACCGAACTGATCCAGCTCCAGCATTGGCCGATGCGTAAACAACAGCATCAACCGCGTGCGCTCCAGCCGATCCATCAGGAACCGCAGCGCCTCAAGGGAGACGGCGTCGGCCCAATGCAGATCCTCGACGATGATCAGAAGCGGTGACAAGGCCAGGCGCCGTTCGAAAACGGTCCGGATCGCAAAAAAGATCTGCCGCCGAAGCTGTTCCGGCTCGACGTGCTGCAATGCGGCGTCGGGGCCGCCGAGGCCAAGAACATGCACATAGAGCGGCATCAGCCGCTCTGCCTCTTCGGCCGCAAGGCCAAGCTCCGACAGCGCCTCAGCCAGCCTGGCCTCAGCCGCCGCGGCGCTGGCCTTTTGCGCGATGCCATAGGCGCTGCGCAGGACCGCGGCGAGCGTGCCGTAGGATTGTTCGCCGAGTGGCGAGCAGGCGGCCTGCCGGATCGCCACACCTGCGAAGCGCTCCTCATCGCGGATGCGGGCGACGAATTCGTTCACCAGGCGCGTTTTGCCGATACCCGCTTCGCCGACCAGCCGCACCAGTTGCGCCGCACCGCCGCACGCGCGATCGAGGCTGCCGATCATGCGGGCAAGCTCGGCGTCGCGGCCGATCAGCGGCGCACTGAGGCCCAGCGTGTCGAGGCCTCGCGCCGCACGCGGCATGTCGAGCGGTCCCTTGAGACGATGGACCAGGACACTGCCCATCTTGCCCTTGAGCGAGACCTCTCCGAGCGATTCATACGAGAACGCATGCCGCGTCAGGCGGTGGGTCAACGGCCCGACCAGCACTTCGTCCGGCGGCGCCATCGACTGCAATCGCTGCGCGGTATTCACCGTGTCGCCGGTTACCGAATAGGACTTGGCAGCGCCGACACCCAGTCCGCCCGCAACCACGTGCCCGGTATTGATGCCGATGTGGAGCTGCAGCGGGGCGCCGGCGTAGACCTTCGCACGCCCGCTGAGCTGCTCCGTCCGCTTGATCATGTCGAGTGCAGCGCGGACAGCCCGCTCCGGATCGTCCTCGTGCGCTGCTGGCGCGCCGAACAGCGCCAGCAGCGCATCGCCGATGAATTTGTCCACGAAGCCGCCAAAGCCTTGCACCGCTTCCGTCAGCTCCTCGAACAATTCGTTCTGAAGCATCTGCATGACCTCGGGGTCGAGGCGCTCGCTCATCGCGGTGAAGCCGCTGAGATCGGCAAACAGCACAGTAATGGTGCGGCGGTTGGCTTCGTTGTCCATCCTGCCCGGCTGCGGTCGAAAAGCCTGGTGAGCGTCGACCGCCGGCGCCAGCGGCGGTGACGACGCTCTGACCGGCGCTGTCGGCCGGCTCGGCTGCGCCTGTCCCCCGGCTTTGGGAGCCTCACTGACGAGGGCACCGCATTTCGGGCAATACGCGAAATCCGGAGCGCAAGCATAGCCGCAGCCGGGGCACGCGTTCGGCTGCTTCGTGCCGCACTTCGGGCAGAAAGCAAAGCCGCTCTGAACCTCGGAACCGCAGCAAGAGCAGTTCATGGGTCAAGACCCCGCGGAAGCCGCGATGACGCGGTCTACTGGACCTGTCCGATGGGCCCAGCAACCTGGCAAGCATGGGCTCGTCGTGCAGGAAGAGCAAGCGGTGGTTGGTTAACGGCCGCGAGCGCGGCTTCGCTCATCCCGGTTCAGCGCGCGCCGGCGCGCTGGTCGGCTACATCGCGCCGGCCCCCACCAGCACGAAGGGCGCCCAAGTTGCGGGCTGCGCGCTGACGCCGCCCTTGGTGATCAGTGCCGAGAGCGAACGACGCAGCGCCTCGGCGCGGCCAATGTCGGGATGCGTCTTCATCGCGTCGATCGTACCGGTGGTGATGGCGACCGCGGCGTCGGAGTTCACCGCCCAGTGCGACACCAGCAGCGCGCGCGTGCCGGCATAGAAGAACGCCCGCGCAAGACCGGAGAAGGCCTCCGAATTGGCGGCCTGCCCTCCGGCGGTGTTGCAGGCCGACAGGATCACCCAATCGGCATCGAGCTTGAGGCCGGATATCTCCGACGACGAGAGATAGCCGTCATCGGTGGGCGTCGGCGCCGCTGGCGGGCTGAGGATGAGTCCCGGCTCGATCGATCCACGCACCTGCCCCGCAAGCGCGCCATGGGTCGCAAAATGCAGGATGCGGTATTTCGCGAGATCGCCGCTTTGGCCGAGCGCCTTCATCCTGGTCTCGGAGGCGTCGCCGGCGAGGACGACGTCGCCTTTGACGGGCACAAAGGTGCTGGCCACCGCGCACAGTTCGAGCGCAGTTTCCGGCAGCGGCATCTGCCGCCTGAGCTGGACGATGTCCGCCGTGCCGCCCGACAGCGCGTCCACGGCGCGCAAGCTCCGTTGTGCGACCTGGGTCGTCTGCGTCGGAATAGCGGCGCAGGTCTGGATCTGGCGCGCCAGCTTGGCACGCGCCATCGCGACATCGCTGCGGCCATCGCCGTCGAGCACGGGATTGCCGACGCCGAGAAACGGTTTCGACGCCGCGCTCTTGCGTGCGACCTGCCGCAATGCCTTGAGGCTGGAGACGGAGGGCAGCACTGTGGTGGCAAATCGCTTGACCAGCCAGGGCGCCTTCGCGAGGTCCTGGCCGGCAGCCGGTTTCTCGGTCAGCAAGACCTGAAAGGGCAGCGTCGCAAGCGGGCCTGACGGCACCAGGATCAGCTCCTTGCCGTCGATGTCGCGCGCGACAGGCCCGAGCAGCGCCTGGTAGAGCGCAAAGGCGCGCTCCTGGTCGAACGGCAATGGCTCGTCCGCCCCAAGCGGGGTCTTGCGGCCGAGCTTCTGCGGACATGTGGACGCCTTGTCCAGCCATGCATCCGTATCCAGACCGCAGCGCAAGGCGCCGACGGCCTCATCGAGTTGCTTTTCGCCGAGATCCGCCGAATGCCAGCGCACGTCCGAGCGCGTCACGGTCCAGACGAAGGTGGCGCGCGACGTCGTCGTGAACAGCAACATCGCCTCGTTGGGACGAAGCTGCTTCTGGGCATCCTCGATTGCAATCGGCGCCTTGGTGACGAGCGCTGCGTAGTCCGGAAACTGCGCAGCGATCGTGCGATCCAATTCCCGGATTTGACCTGCGATGGTTGAGGCTCTGGCACGAAGCGCCTGCTCCGCCGCCGGGTTGCGCGCAGCATCCGCCTGCGAGATCGCCGCCACGAGCATCTTGTCGGTCGCAACAGCTTGCGCGGCGAGATCCTGCCGCTCGCGGACGCGCGCGGCGAGATCCCCGCTGCCATCGGCGATGCGGGCCGACATGCCGGCGATTGCCCGCGCAGCCTGCTCGTCACCGATCCATTGCGCCGCCTCGAACGCCTGCGATCGCAACGCGCCGGCCTGCCCCGCATTGGCGCTCGCGAGATTATAGGCGGCTACGATCAGTCCGGGATAGGGATTGGTCTCGTCATGGACCTTCACATCGCCGCGGCTCTCCTGCTCGGCGGCGCGGCGGCCGTTCTGGATCGCGACCGCGCGTGCGAAGGCGTCGCGGGCCTGCTGCCAATCCTTCAAATCGATATGATGGGCGCCGAGATTGGCAAAGCTGTTGGCCACATCCGGATGCTGCTCGCCGAGAGCGCGCAGGCGGATATCCAGCGCGCGCTTCAGCAGCGGCTCGGCCTCCTGCGGCCGGCCGGTGCTGTCCAGAATGACGGCCAGATTGTTGAGACTGTTGGCGACCAGCGGGTGAGAATGCCCGACCGCAGCCTCGCGTATCGCAAGCGACCGGCGCGCGAACGGTTCGGCCTCGGCGTAACGATCGGCCTCGCTCATCAGCGTCACCAGATTGTCGAGCGCGATCGCGACATCCAGATGCGCCGGACCGAGCGCCTTCTCGCGGATCGCCAGCGACTTGCGGAACAGCTGCTCCGCCTCCTGTTTGCGATTGAGATGGGCCCAGGCCTCCGCAAGGTTGTTCAATGCCGTCGCCACGTTCGGATGCGCTATGCCGACGGCCTTCTCCTGAATCGCGAGCGCGCGGGTCAGCAGCCCCTCGGCCTCGGCGTCCCGGCCCTCGCGCGAGAACACCAGAGCCAGATTGTTGAGGCTCGCGGCGACATCGGGATGATCAGGTCCGAGCGCCTTCTCCCTGATGGCCAAAGTCCGCCGGGCCAATTGCTCTGCCTCCGGGAGCCGTCCCTGGGCCCGCCGGAGCTCGCCGAGATTGTTGAGCGTCGCCGTCAGATAGATGCTGTCCGGGCCATGCTGCTTCTCCTGAAGCACAAGCGCTTCGGCAAAACTCGCTTCGGCCTGCTGCAACCGCCCTTGCGCCCGATTGACCTCCGCGATGTTGTTCAAGGTCACCGGGATCATGATGTCAGCCTGTCCCGGAGATTTCCTGAACACCACGAGCGCACGGTTGAACAGATCGAGCGCCTCGGTCTCCTTCAACTGGCGGTGACGGAGATTGCCGAGCTGCATCCGCGCCAGCGCCGTGGTGAGATGGTCAGGGCCCAGCACGCTCTCGTCGATGGCGATCGCGCGCGACATGTCGCGTTCGGCATCGCCGAGCCGGTTCTGGCCGAGCTCGATCTGGCCCAGCGTAGCGAGCACGGCTGCGACATCGGGATGATTGGGACCAAGGCTCTTCTCGCGAATGACGAGGGCCCGCCTCAGCACGCTTTCGGCCTCAGCGGTCTCGCCTTTCGTCTGGAGCGCCTGACCCAGCACGACGAGCGTGGTCGCGGTCAGGGGCGATTGTCGCCCCGTGCTTTTCTCGGCCTCAACGACGAGCTTCCTGGCAAAGCCGACCGCCTCGCCATAGCGGCCCTCCTTCGCCAGCGCCGTAATGCGCTGCATCAGCGCCAACATGTCTTGCGACCCCGCCTGCACCGGCGAGACCATGACGCTTACGAGAAGTACAAAACAAAAAGACTGCGCGGCAAACCTCGGCCACCCTATCCACATGCTGCGATCGCTCCGATCCCCCCGCGCCCGCGACCTGTTGGGCCACAGCAAGATGAAGACACTATGACCGCCTCCTGCGTCCATGGACGAACCGATCGCAGAAACCAGGGGACGACATTCGTACGGACGGTCACGCGCCCGCGGGCGGCCGTGCTGATGCAGCCATGCATGGCAGCATGCGGCGGGTCCGATTGACACGCGCGTCGCCAACGCTACGTTGCTGATCCGAAAGAAGAAACAACAAGGCAAGGGATTCGCCGTGACACGCGTCATCGCGTCTTGAGCGCAGCCACGCGGGCGTCGGCGCTCGCGCCATTCCGCATCCGCAACTATCGCTTCCAGTGGCCGTCCGACCTGCTCACCTCCTGGGCTTTCGAGGTCGAGACGCTGGTGCTGGGCTGGTACATCCTGGTCGAGACCGGCTCGGTGCTGCTGCTGACCGTGCTTGCCTCGCTCCAGTTCGTCGGGACCTTGGTCGCGCCGGTGTTCGGCATGATCGGCGACCGCATGGGCCATCGCGATCTGCTGGTCGCGATGCGTCTTGCCTATACGGTGCTCTCGTCGACCATCATGGTTCTGGCGCTGACCGGTCATCTGTCGCCGCTGAGCGTCATGATCATCGTCGCGGTCATGGGCCTGATTCGTCCCTCGGATCTGGGCGTCCGCGGCGCGCTGCTCGCCGAGATCATGCCGGCCGAGCAGCTGGTGGGCGCGATCAGCGTTGCGCGCACGACCCAGGACAGCGCGCGCATCGCCGGAGCGTTGACGGGCGCCGGCCTGTTCGCCGTCCTCGGCATTGGCCTCGTCTATGTGGCGATCGCCTGTCTCTACTTCGTGGCCGCGCTTCTCATGCTCTGCCTGACCCGGCCGAAGAGGACGGTCACCACGAGCGATCTTCCGGCGAATAGCCATGCCGTTTCGCGACTGCTGGGAGACCTCAAGGAAGGGATCGTCTACGCCTGGAGTGGCCCGGGAATGCGTGCGGCGCTGTGCGTCGCCTTCCTGGCCAATCTCACCGCATTTCCCTTCACCGGCGGATTGCTGCCCTACATCGCCCGAGAAATCTTTCATACCGACCAGACCGGCCTCGGCTACCTCTCGGCGAGCTTCGCCGTCGGCTCGCTGATCGGCTCCATCACGCTCAGCCTGGTCGGCGGACTGCGCATTGCCCGGCTTCTGATCGGCGCGACGCTGGCCTGGTACGCCATGCTGCTGGTATTCGTCGAGATCAGGACCATGCCGGTGGCGATGGCCTGCCTCGTGCTCGCCGGCATCGCCCAGAGCATGTCCATGATCTCGGCGGCCGTGATCCTGATGCGCACCGCAAGCGCACACCTTCGCGGCCGCGTGATGGGCGTGCGCATGATGGTGATCTACGGCCTGCCGATCGGATTGCTCGCGGCCGGCAGCCTGATCGACGTCATCGGCTATTCCGCGACGGGTTCGCTCTATGCCGCCGCCGGCTTCATCGCGATGCTGGCGATCGCGATCCGCTGGCGCGCCGATCTATGGCCGGTGCACGCACCCGCCAACGCGCGATGACCGCCTAATCGCCATACCCGCGCAGCCGCTCGATATCGAGGATGGTGACGCCGCCATATTCGAGCCGCAGCAGCCCCTCCTTCTCGAGCCGGTTCAGCGCGCGGTTGGCGTTCTGGCGGGACATGCCGGAGAGCGCACCGATCTCCTCCTGGGTGATCTCCAGATGAGCGGTCGATTCCGGATAGAGGATCGGATTGAACAGTGAGGCGATGCTGCGGGCGAGGCGCGCGGTGGCATCCAGGGTGCGGTTGACCTCGAGCATGCCGATGAACTGGCCGAGCCTTTCATTGAGCTGACGCACCAGAAATCGGTTGAAGCCGACGCTGTTCTCGAACAGCCACATGAAGGCGCTGCGTTCCATCAGCGCGACGCGGCTATCGCGCAGCGCGACCACGTCATAGCGGCGCGGCTCGTTCTTGAGCACGCTGCCCTCGCCGAACCAGGCCCCTGCCGTCAGCCCGGCGAGGCTGGTCTCCTTGCCGTCCCTGGAGACCCCGCCCATGCGGGCAAGGCCGCCCACCATGCCGGCCCAGTAGCCAAAAATATCACCGCGCATGAACACGGTCTCGCCGGTGCCGTAGGACCGCTCCGTAATTCCGGCGCGCGCGACCTCGATCTCCGCCTGCGTGAGCTCGCGCGACCAGGCGGCGACGCGCTTCAGTTGATCTTCTGAAATCATGATCTCGCGGCCAGCCGCACCGTTTCGTCACTCCGTCTTCTGCTGCATTGCAGCATGATGATTCCAACCGCCATCCGACGAAAGATGAAGGCCGCCGCCGCCCGGCAAACTTTGTCGCAGAATTGTCAGCCGCGAGACATTTCAAAATAGCGCTTTCCCCTATTGAGGACCACCTCGGACGATGCGGCTTTTGATCCCTGACGGGAACGAGAGTGGCGCGGCTCCGGTCGAGACCATCTGCTGCATGGCCTCACCGGCACCGCCGTACTAGGATCGCTGGGCAGGAACGGACGAAGAGCGCCGCTAAAAAGCGCCATCACCGGGAGGGTTTCGTTTGGTGGCTACCAGTCTTGAAGTGCGCGACGTGTCCCTGCGATTCGGCGGCGTCCGGGCGCTGACCGACGTCGGCTTCTCCATCAGGGAGGGCGAGCTGTTCTCGATCATCGGCCCTAACGGCGCCGGCAAGACCTCGATCGTGAACTGTATTTCCGGCCGCTACAAGCCGACCGAAGGCCAGCTGTTCTACCAGGGCCGCGACATCACCGCCCTGACGCCGAACGCCCGCGCCTCGCTCGGCATCGGCCGCACCTTCCAGAACCTGGCACTGTTCCACCACATGAGCGTGCTCGACAACATCATGGTCGGCCGCCACCACCTCCTGAAGAACAATTTCCTCACGGGCTCGCTGTACTGGCTCACCGGCGCGCGCAAGGAGGAGCTCGAGCACCGCCGCAAGGTCGAGGAGATCATCGACTTCCTCGACCTCCAGTCGGTGCGGAAGGCCACCGCCGGCACCCTCTCGTACGGCCTGCGCAAGCGCGTGGAGCTCGCCCGCGCCATGGCGCTGGAGCCGCATCTCATTCTTCTCGACGAGCCGATGGCCGGCATGAACTTCGAGGAGAAGGAGGATATGGCCCGCTACATCGTCGATCTCAACGAGGAGTTCGGAATGACGGTGGTGATGATCGAGCACGACATGGGCGTGGTGATGGACATCTCCCACCGCGTCATGGTGCTGGATTTCGGCAAGAAGATCGCCGAAGGCGATCCGGCGACGGTGCTCGCCGATCCTCACGTCAGGCGGGCCTATCTTGGTGAAGAAGACGAGGTACTGGTCGACCCTGATGACGCTGCACCCGCGCAGGAGAGCGCGGCATGATGGATTACGCGGGGCGCGTCGCGCAGGCCGACACCTATCCGAAGATGCTCCGGCTGAATGCGAAGGAGCACGGCAACGAAATTGCATTGCGCGAGAAGGATCTCGGGCTCTGGCGGCTGTTCACCTGGAGCGACTACCAGACCCGCGTGCGCGACTTTGCGCTCGGTCTTCTCGAAATGGGCCTTGGCCGCGGCGACGTCATCGGCATCATCGGCGATAACCGGCCGGATTGGGTGGCGGCGGAAGTGGCGACGCACGCCATCGGCGGCCTCAGCCTCGGACTTTATCGCGACGTGCTGGACGAGGAAGCCTCCTATCTGCTCAACTATGGCGAGGCGCAGCTCGTCTTCGCCGAGGATGAGGAGCAGGTCGACAAGCTGCTCACCCTCGCCGACCGCGCGCCGAAGCTGAAGCACATCATCTATTCCGATCCGCGCGGGATGCGGAAATATGACGACCCCAGGCTGATGTCGGCGGAGAGGTTTGCCGAGCTCGGCCGGGCACGTGCCGCGCGGGAGCCGGAGCTCTACGACAGGCTGGTCGATGCCACCAAGGGCGAGGACGTCGCGATCCTCTGCACGACGTCTGGCACCACGTCCCATCCCAAGCTCGCGATGCTCGCCGCCGGACGCGTGCTCGGCCACTGCGCGACCTATCTTGCCTTCGACCCCAAGGGCCCGGACGACGAATACGTCTCGGTGCTGCCGCTGCCGTGGATCATGGAGCAGGTCTACGTGCTCGGCAAAGGCCTGCTCTGCCGGATGAAGATCAACTTCGTCGAAGAGCCCGACACGATGATGAACGATCTGCGCGAGATCGCGCCGACATTCGTGCTCTTTGCCCCCAGGGTCTGGGAATCGATCGCCGCCGACGTCCGCGCCAAGGTGATGGACGCGACGCCTCTCAAGCAGCGCCTGTTCGACGTCGGCATGAAGAGTGGCCTCGCCGCGCTCGAACACGGCAAGCGCTCGGGCCTTGCCGACGCGATCCTGTTCCGGGCGCTGCGCGACCGCCTCGGTTTCACCCGGCTGCGCTCGGCTGCCACCGGCGGCGCGGCGCTCGGGCCCGAGACCTTCAAGTTCTTTCAGGCCATGGGCGTGCCGCTGCGCACGCTGTACGGCCAGACCGAGCTGCTCGGGGCCTATACGCTGCATCCCGAGGGCAAGGTCGATCCCGACACCACGGGCGTTCCTATGTCTGACCAGGTCGAGATCCGCATCGACAATGCCGACGTCCACGGCGTCGGCGAGATCGTGGTGCGGCATCCCAACATGTTTCTCGGCTACTACAAGAATCCGGAGGCAAGCGTCGCCGACATCAAGGACGGCTGGATGTTGTCGGGTGACGCCGGCTATTTCAACGCGAACCAGCAGCTCGTCGTCATCGACCGCATCAAGGATCTCGCCGAGACCTCGCGCGGCGAGCGCTTCTCGCCGCAGTTCATCGAGAACAAGCTGAAGTTCTCGCCCTACATCGCCGAAGCCGTGGTGCTCGGAGCCGGCCGCGATGCGCTCGCGGCGATGATCTGCATCCGCTACTCCATCATCTCGAAATGGGCGGAGAAGAACCGCCTCTCCTTCACGACCTACAGCGATCTCGCCTCGCGGCCGGAGGTCTATACGCTGCTGCAGAAGGAGGTTGAGACCGTCAACGCCACGCTGCCGCCGGCGCAGCGCATCTCGCGCTTCCTGCTGCTCTACAAGGAGCTCGACGCCGACGACGGCGAGCTCACCCGCACAAGAAAGGTGCGCCGCAGCGTCATCAACGAGAAATACGAAGGCATCATCGATGCCATCTACCGCGGCGATGCCGACATCCCCGTCGACACCGTGATCCGCTTCCAGGACGGCACCACCCAGCGCGTGCGGACGACCCTGCGCGTGGTCGACCTCGGCGGACATGGGCACATGGCGGAGGCTGCGGAGTGAAACAAATGGTCGTCATGCGCGGGCTTGACCCGCGCATCCATCCTCTTCCGAACAATCTTCCTTCCGCATCGATGGATTGCCGGGTCAAGCCCGGCAATGACGAGCTGGGTCAACCGACATGAACACCGCCTTCCTCATCCAGCTCCTGGTCAACGGCCTCGTGGTCGGCACGCTCTATGGCGTGGTCGCGATGTCGTTCGTGCTGATCTACAAGGCGACGCAGGTCGTCAACTTCGCGCAAGGTGAATTGCTGCTGGTCGGGGCCTGGGTGTGCTGGGCGCTGCTTGCCAAATATCAGGTGCCGTTCTGGATCGGCATGCCGATGACGCTGGTGTTCATGTTCGTGTTCGGCATCGCGGTCCAGGTGCTGATCCTGCGGCCGATGATCGGCGAGCCCATCATTTCGGTGATCATGGTGACGATCGGCCTCTCCACCGTGCTCCAGGCAACGCTGAAATGGATGTTCGGCGTCAATCCGCAGCCGTTCCCGCGCGTGTTCGAGAGCCAGTCGGTCAGCTTGCTGGGCTTACAGATCCAGACCGTCTATGTCATGAGCCTGGTGGTCTCCGTCGCCATGATGATCGGCATGGCCTGGTTCTTCCGCGCCTCCAAATACGGCCTTGCGATGCGCGCCACCGCGTTCAACCAGCAGGTCGCGCAATCGCTCGGGATCTCCGTGAAAAGCGTGTTCGCGATGGCCTGGGCGATCTCGGCGACGGTGTCGGCGGTCGCGGGCGTCGTCGTTGCGGTCGTGAACGGCGTGTCCTCGGGCCTTGCCGCCTACGGCATCAAGGTGTTTCCGGCGGCGATCCTCGGCGGGCTCGACTCCGTCGGCGGCGCCGTGCTCGGCGGCATCATCATCGGCCTGCTCGAGAACGTCGCACAGTATGTCGACAGCGAGTACCTGCACTGGGGCAATCTCTACGAGATCGCGCCGTTCTACGTCCTCATCATCGTGCTGATGATCAAGCCCTATGGGTTGTTCGGCACCCACGACATCGAGCGGATCTGACCCATGGCCGGCCCTGCCCTCATTCCTGCTGGTGATTTCCGCACCTCTTATGCGGCCGACACCACGATCTTCCCGACCACGACCAGCCGCAACTTCGCCATCGCAGGCGTGCTGTTGCTGTGCCTCGCGCCGCAATTCTTCAGCGGATACTGGCTCAGCATCCTGATCCAGATCGGCATCTTCTCGATCGCGGCGCTCGGGCTGAACATCCTGGTCGGCTTCACCGGCCAGATCTCGATCGGGCATGCTGCCTTCTTCCTGCTCGGCGCTTTCACCTCGGCTTACATCTCCAACAACGCGCCGATCCCGGTGTTCTTCGCGATCCCGCTCGCCGGCGTCGTCACCGCGCTGGTCGGCCTGATCTTCGGCATCCCTGCGGCGCGGCTGAAGGGGCTCTATCTCGTCATCGCGACGCTGGCCGCGCAGTATATCCTGCTCGACTTCTTCTCCCGCGCCGAATGGTTCACCGGCGGCTCGGTGCCGGCGAGCGCCAACCCGTTCTCGATCTTCGGCTACACACTGCGCGGCGACAAACAGTATTTCTACGTCGTGCTGGCCTATGTGCTGCTCAGCTACATCCTCGTCACCAACCTGATGCGCACCCGCGACGGCCGTGCGCTGGTGGCAATCCGCGACCATTATCTCTCGGCCGAGATCATGGGCATCAACCTCACCAAATACCGTACGCTGTCGTTCGGGCTCGCCGCCTTCTTCGCCGGCATCGCCGGCGCGCTCTATGCGCACTACCAGCTCGTGGTGTCGCAGGAAGGTTTCGGTATCGAGCGCTCGATCCTGTTCCTGGCCATGATCATCATCGGCGGTACCGGCTCGATCATGGGCACGCTGATGGGCACCGCCTTCGTGGTGCTGCTGCCCGAAGGGATGGAGTTCATCAGCCATTATTTGAAGGGCGGCGCGATCGACAAGGCGCTATCGCTCAACACCAACATCACCTTCCTGCGCGAGATCGCGATCGGGGTGATCATCATCGCCTTCCTGATGTTCGAACCCGACGGGCTCGCGCATCGCTGGCGGCAGATCAAGGCGTATTGGAAACTCTACCCGTTCTCGCATTGAGCGCGGGCAACTTCACTTAAACAATAAACAGGAGGAACCGACCCATGACGATGAAATCCTTTTTGAGCACCGCATCGCTCGCCGTCGCGATCGCCGCATTCTCGGCCGGCGCACAGGCGCAGATCGCGATCGGGCACCTCGCCGACTATTCCGGCGGCACCTCCGACGTCGGCACGCCCTATGGCCAGGCCGTCGCCGACACCTTCGCCTGGGTCAACAAGAACGGCGGCGTCGGCGGCAAGCAGATCAACGTCGACACCAACGACTATGGCTACCAGGTGCCGCGCGCGATCGCGCTCTACAAGAAGTGGTCGGCGCCGGACAGCAAGGTCGCCGCGATCATGGGTTGGGGCACCGCCGACACCGAGGCGCTGACCGGCTTCCTCGCCCAGGACAAGATTCCCGACATGTCCGGCTCCTATGCCGCCGCCCTCACCGACCCCGAGGGCGTCAGCGGCAAGGCCAAGCCCGCGCCCTACAATTTCTTCTATGGCCCTAGCTATTCGGACTCGCTGCGCGCGATGCTGATGTGGGCGGCCGAGGACTGGAAGGCCAAGGGCAAGTCCGGCAAGCCGAAATTCGTGCACATGGGCGCCAACCATCCCTATCCGAACGCGCCGAAGGCCGCCGGTGAAGCGATGGCGCAGGAGCTCGGCTTCGAGGTGCTGCCGCCGCTGGTGTTCGCGCTCGCGCCGGGCGACTACAGCGCCCAGTGCCTGAGCCTGAAATCCTCGGGCGCCAACTACGCGTATCTCGGCAACACCGCCGCCTCCAACATCTCGGTGATGAAGGCCTGCAAGACTGCCGGCGTCGAGATCCAGTTCATGGGCAATGTCTGGGGCATGGACGAGAACGCCGCCAAGACGGCCGGAGACGCCGCCAACGGCGTGATCTTCCCCTTGCGCACCGCGGTGAGCTGGGGCGGCGATGCGCCCGGCATGAAGACGCTGATGGAGATCTCGAAGATGTCCGACGCCAGCGGCAAGGTCTACCGTCCCGTGCACTACGTCGCGGCGGTCTGCTCGGCGCTTTACATGAAGGAGGCGATCGACTGGGCTGCCAAGAACGGCGGCGCCACCGGAGACAACGTCGCCAAGGGCTTCTACCAGAAGAAGGATTGGGTTCCGGCCGGCATGGAAGGCGTCTGCAATCCCTCGACCTGGACCGACAAGGACCATCGCGGCACGCTGAAGGTCGATCTCTATCGCACCAAGGTCTCGGGCGCGACCGACGGCGACCTCAACGACCTCATGGCCAAGGGCACGATCAAGCTCGAGAAGGTCAAGACCGTCGAGCTGCCGCGCAAGCCGGAATTGCTGGGCTGGTGAGGCACGCTGTTTCCCTACACACAACTGTCATCCCCCGCGAAGGCGGGGGATCCAGTACGCCGCGGCCTCTCGGGGAACGTCAGGCGTCTCTGGAATACTGGGTCGCCCGGTCAAGCCGGGCGACGGCAGCGGAGTTTTGAAGCATGAGTCAGATCGCAGAAGCCACTCGCACCACTCCCACAGCAGTGCCCGCCGCCGCCCTCCTCGCCGTGCGCAACATCGAGGTCGTCTATGACGACGTCATCCTGGTGTTGCGCGGCCTCAGCCTCGACGTACCCAAGGGCGCGATCGTGGCGCTGCTGGGCGCCAACGGCGCCGGCAAATCGACGACGCTGAAGGCGATCTCGGGGCTGCTCAAGACCGAGGACGGCGAGGTCACACGCGGCGAAATCGTGTTCGAGAACGAGCGGATCAACGGCATCGACCCCGACAAGATCGTCCGCCGCGGCATCTTCCAGGTGATGGAGGGCCGGCGCATCGTCGCCGACATGACCTCGCTGGAGAACCTCAAGCTCGGCGCCTTCACCCGCAGGGACCGCGAGGTCGATGCCGATCTCGACATGGTGTTCAACTATTTCCCGCGCCTGAAGGAACGCACCGGCCTTGCCGGCTATCTCTCCGGCGGCGAGCAGCAGATGCTCGCGATCGGCCGCGCGCTGATGGCGCGCCCGAAGATGATCCTGATGGACGAGCCGTCGATGGGCCTGTCGCCGCTGCTGGTGAAAGAGGTGTTCTCCATCATCCAGAAGATCAACCGCGATCTCGGCGTCACCATCCTCCTGGTCGAGCAGAACGCACGCGCCGCGCTGTCGGTGGCGAGCCACGGCTACATCATGGAGCAGGGCAAGGTCGTGCTCGACGGCACCGCGGACGAATTGCGCGACAATGAGGACGTCAAGGAATTCTACCTCGGCGGGGCCGGCGACCAGCGCAAGAGCTTCAAGAACCTCAAGAGCTTCAAGCGGCGCAAGCGCTGGCTCTGAACTCTTAGGGTTCGAGCACCTGCTCCGCTTCCGTGACCGCGCAGAGAACATGATAGAACGACGACGCAGGAATGGTGTCGATCAGCGATTTGCCGTCGCGATCGAACTGGTCGTACCAGCCGCCCCTCACGGGATGGCTGAGATAATGCCGTTCGAGCCGCACCAGCGCCGCGCGCGCCTCGTCCGCCGCACCCGCCTCGCCGGATTCGGCCTGCGCTATCCACGCCTTCGCGATCTCGGTCTGCGGCCACAGCCGGCGCGTGCTGCGGCGGATATTGCCGATGTCGTCGCCTTCGTCGATCAAGCAGCCAGTGGCCTCGTCGCGATAGCGCATCGAGGTCGCAAGCAACTCGGCACGGCGCTGACCGGTCGGGCATCCCGTGATGCGCTCGAACCCCTTCAGCAGCCATACCCATTCCGCCTGGTGGCCCGGCTCGACGCTGACCGGCTCTATCTTCGACCAGTCTTCCTCGAAATACTCGGTCAGGATGCGCTTCTGCTTGTCGTAGAGATTGGCCAGGAACAGCGCAAAGAACCCGCCTGCACGGTTCTGGAACACCAGGTCGTGGGTCGCGTCGAAACACGCGATCATCGCCTCGAACAGGTGCATGTGCGGGTTCTGCCGGCGCGGCAGCGAGACCGGAAGGCCCTCGTGCACGCCTCCATGCGGCGAGCGGAGATGACCGTCGAGGAAAGCGAGCAGCGCGTCGATCTCGGCACGAACCTGCGCGTCCTGGTCGAGCGCGTAGACGGTCGCGAGGGCAAACAGGATGAAAGCGTGATCGTAGGCATCGCGCCGGCCGTCCAGCACCGCACCTTCCGGCGTCAGCCGGTGCACATAGCCCGGCCGGCCGTCAGGCGCCTTGGCGTTGCCGAGCAGGTGCTCCAGCCCCTTCAGCGCGATGGCGCGGCCCTCAGGGTACCAGCCCATTTGCGCGGCCTTGGCGTAGCAATAGATCTGGCGGGCCTGCACGAACACGCGCCGCGGCGCGGCCGCATCCGCAGTTCCGTCGCGGTGCAGCCGGTCGATGAAGCCGCCTGCAGCAGGATCCCAGCCGACGGTCGACCACAGCGGCAGCGCCTCCTCGATCATGCGGCGCTTCAGGCGCGCGACGACGTCCGTCGCCTCCTCCGCCGCAATGATTCCTTCGTCCGCCATCGCGTCCTCTCTCGGCCTCGCCAATCGCCGTCTGATACCCACGCCAGCGGCGGCGCGCAACGGATGCCAACACGGAAAGAACAGCCATGACCGCCCACTACGATGCCCGCGAGACGCGTGAACAAGCCGCTCGCGAGGCCGATCTGTTCTCCCGCCTGCCAGAGGTGCTACGAGCCGCAATGGCCGCCCCGGCCTATGCCGAGCGGCTGAGAGGCCTCGATCCCGCCACAGTGACCTCCCGGGAGGCGCTGGCGGGCCTGCCGGTGTTGCGCAAGTCGGAACTACCCGCCCTGCACAAGGCCTCCGCGCCCTTCGGAGGCTTCGTGGCGGCGGCGCCGGGGTCGTTTGCCCGCCTCTTCACCTCGCCAGGGCCCATTTTCGAACCGGAGGGACGGCAGGCCGATCCCTGGCGCGGCGCAAGGGCGTTGTTCGCGGCCGGGTTCCGCCCCGATGACATCGTCCTCAACACCTTCAGCTACCATCTCACCCCCGGCGGCTTCATTTTCGATGCCTCGGCGCGGGCTCTCGGCTGCGCCGTGATCCCGGCAGGGCCTGGCAACACCGAGCAGCAATTCGAGCTGATCGAGGCCTACCGCCCGGTCGGCTACAGCGGCACGCCGGACTTCCTGAAGATATTGCTCGATGCCGCAGCGAACGCGGGACGCGACGTCTCCTCGATCAAGCGCGCACTGGTCTCCGGGGCGGCGTTCCCGCCCTCACTGCAGTCGGAGATCAAGGCGCGTGGCATCGATGCCTACCAGGCCTTCGGCACCGCTGATCTCGGCCTCATTGCGTTCGAGACCGAGGCGCGCGAGGGCATGGTCGTGAACGAAGACCTGATCCTGGAGATCGTCAAGCCCGGCACGGGCGATCCCGTGACGCCGGGCGACGTCGGCGAGATCGTGGTGACGTCGCTCGATCCGCACCATCCCTGGATCCGGCTCGCCCTCGGCGACCTCACCGCAGCGCTGCCGGGCCCAAGCAAGTGCGGCCGCACCAACATGCGCATCAAGGGCTGGATGGGCCGCGCCGACCAAACCACCAAGGTCAAGGGCATGTTCATCCGCCCCGAGCAGATCGCCGAGATCGGCAAGCGTCATTCTGCGCTCGGAAGACTGCGCCTCGTCGTCACACGGCAGGGCGAGACCGACGCGATGACGCTGAAAGCGGAAACGGCGGCCACGAGTGACGCCCTGCGCGAGGAGATTGCGACCAGCTTGCGCGCCGTGACGAAACTCGGCGGAAGCGTCGAGTTCGTCAGTCCCGGCGCGCTGCCGAACGACGGCAAGGTGATCGCGGACGAACGGTAGGGGATGTCAAATTCCCTGCGAGCAGGGAATTTTGCAGGGAATAGATCGTTTTTTTCGGACCTTTAGACAGCGGGCACCGGAAATGCCTGAGAACTATGGATCTCCAGCGGTTCGCATAGATCACTGCAGGGAATCCAAGCGTTCCAGCAGCGAATTCGGGCCCCAGCAGGAAAACTGAGGTGAGTCCACTTGGTGGAGTCGGCGGCATCATTTTCTCCAAAAGCCCAAATCATATCCTCGTCGCAAATTGCGCCCCCGCGCAGATCCGCAAAGACCAGCTGGACCGGTCCGCGGAATAGCATGCCTACTGTGCAGCCCGGTTCTTAAGGCAGCCCCTGGCGCAATGGACTAGTCGTTCAGTTTGCGCCCCAGCAGCCGTTGCGACAACCTATTCAGTTTCTCTGTGACCCGCTCCCTGGCTTCGCTCTGCTCCCGATGTCTCGCCTCGGTCGCTTGGAGAGATCCATCAACTAGCGGCTCGAGGCCCTGCAAGATCTTGAGCGGTCGCAATTCTCCCTCGTCGACCGCCGACGTCACGGCTTGCTTTACCAGCGCTTGCAATTTTGTGATTTTGTACTCTTTGCCGTGCTCACTCACCGTAATCTCCTGTTGAAGCTCTTCGTGCAGCACCTCGGCGATCCATTTCATCGGCTTGCGGTTGGATGGATTCCTGGGCTTGCGCTTGCCGCTGGGATTTCCCGACTGCCCCTTTTTGAATCGCCCCTGCATCGGTGGCCTCCGATACCCAACTTTGTAATCATCTCCATCGCCGTCAGACATGGCTCGCCGCCTCCGCATCGCCATCAAAGCACTTCCCCGTCAGCGCCTGCGCTGCGGACCTGCCCATCAGCGTTTGCTGACGCCAGATGGCAAGGTCGACGCCGACCAGGCGCGATGCACCGACGCTTGTTGCTCGCGCGGCAACCCACGATCGTTGCCTGCCGATCGATGCGCGGAGGACAGGCCGCCTGCGCGAGGCCAAGCGGCGATGAGCATGTTGAGAACGACAGCCGGAATAAGGCTGTCGGCGGTCCGGCGGGATTTGGCGCTTGCGGCGACTTCGCGGCGAACCCCTGCCCTTCAAGATCAATCGATCAAGTTCTCGATGTAGGATTTTCCATTGATGACGCATGGCGGCTCCTTTTTTCACGGACGAATGGCAAGACCGATGCCCGAGGACATCAGACATCCTTGTTCCGCTACAAAATCAGGGAAACGCCGCCTGAACTCCGCCTCGTAGCTGGCCCACGACGGTTACCCGTTCGGCGTTCAAACACGATGGCCCAGCTAACAGGCCAGAGCTTCTCTGAAACTTCTTAGCGAATCGTAACATCAAAGCAGATGGCATTGGCTTTTCCGCTGATGATCCGCGTGAGCCAAAACGCGGCCGCCGGCATCGCTTGATGCGGCGACTCGGAAATCCAAACAATAGTGCTCGGCCGTGGAGCTGCGGATATTAGGTCTTTGAAACGTTCGGCTTGCGAAGCCGTACGCCTGGTCCGCTTCCATTTTCGAATAGGAAGTCGATCCCGGCAGACACGACTGCATTTACGATCTTCTGAACCGTTTGATCACGTCCCCCAAGCGATCCATCCGATGCCTCAAGCCGCTTGATAGTTGGGATCGACACTGCAGCAGCTCTGGCCAAGTCATCTTGGGACCAGCCCAGCAGCGCCCGTGCGGCTTTGAGTTGGCGCACTGATACTTTTAGTATTGACTTTGATTGATCCATTTAATACTTTTAGTATCGTTGTGGAGCTTCCGAATCGAATGAGGAGAATTGCAATGATGCCAGAATTTGCCAATGCAATTGCCAAACGCCGCGCGTTCATAGGCGGCTCCGATGCCCGCACCATCATGGGCAATGATGCCGCGGCTCTGCTTGGGCTCTGGCAGGAAAAGCGCGGCGAGGCTGAGCCCGCGGACCTCTCGGGAGATCTCATCGTCCAGCTCGGCACCGCAACCGAGCCCCTCAACCGCGCCTGGTACGAGCGGCAAACCGGCCACGCGATCGAGCACGTTCAGCGACGGGTTTTGCACCCGGTCCACCGCTGGATGGGAGCGACCCTAGATGGGCGGGTGCACCAAACCGGTGATGTCTTCGAAAGCAAATTCGCGCTGCCCTGGAATTTCTCTGAGGAAGCGGCGGCGGACAAACACATGGCGCAGCTGCAGCACAACATGTGGGTGGTCGCCGCCCGCGCCGCGGTGCTGTCGATCATCACCGGTGGTGGCAAATGGGTCGAGATCAAGGTCCATGCCGACCCGCTGTACCAGCATCTGTTGCTGACCGCGGAAAAGAAGTTTTGGCGCTGCGTGCAGACCGGCGAGGCGCCGCAGCTGTTTGGCATCGAGCCGCCGCGGCCGCGGCTGTCGGCGGTGCGGGTGGTCGACATGGCAGGCTCAAACGCCTGGGCGGAACTGGCCGCGCTCTATCGCCAAACCCGCACTGCCGCGCTGGAGCACGAACGGGCGAAAACCGAGCTAAAGGCACTGGTGCCGGAAGACGCCAAAGAGGCGAGCGGCCACGGCTTGCGGGCCAAGCGTTCCAAGGCGGGTGCGATCAGCTTTGAAGTGGTCGAAGCCGCCTAAGCGCCCCCCCGAGCTCAGCCACGGGACCGCCGCTTGCCAAGCGCGACCTCCCGCTTTCGGAGGCTCTGCCGATGCAGCTAACCTTCGACTTCGTCCATCTCGATCCCTCCTCCGATCCTCCGGAATCCTACCAGGTCGCCGTCGAGCTGTTTGGCGAGCTCTGGACTAAACTGCGCGCCTTTCAATCGAGCTACGCGCAGGACCAGGTCCTTCTGACTGTAACTCAGCACCTGGAGCAACAGCTGGTGGTCGCCGGGCTGTTGCTCGCGATCCAAGTTGATCTCTTCAGCGACCGATAGCCCAGCAGCGGAGAACGCCATGCAGCGAACCAGCGAGACCATCAGCCAAATCGCTAGCGCGTTGGCCAAGGCGCAGGCGGAGCTGGAAAACCCGGAGAAATTATTGACCGCGACGATCATATCGCCGTTCCCACGCGAGGAGAGCCGCACCTTTCGCTACGCCTCGCTCGCCAGCGGCCTTGAGATCGTGCGCAAGTGCCTTACCCGATACGAGATCGCGACCGTGCAGGCCACTGCGATCGATGCCGGCACCGGGCTGATCAAGCTCACGACCACCCTGCTCCACAGCTCTGGCGAATGGATTGCCTCCGATTGGCCAGTGTGTCCGGTCACCGACACCGCCGCCCCACACCGGATGGGCGCCGCCCTGACCTATGCCCGGCGTTACGCGTTATTTACCCTGGTCGGCATTGCCGGCGAGGACGATCTGGATGCGCCGGACCTGATGGCTGGCCCATCGCTCACGTCGCAGAGCGCACCCGTGGCCCAGGGGAAGCCGGTCAAGGGCGTCGTGAACCAGCCGCTGCGAGATGCGCAAGCATCGGCCGAGCTGCGGGACCGCCTGCTCGGCGAGCTGAGTTCACTGTTGAGCGGGGATGACCTCCTGAATTGGGCCAAGACCAGCCTGCCGCTCAAGAACACCCTGTTGGAGCGGGACGCTCGCGCGATTGAGGCGGCCTATCAGACGCGGCTCGAGGCGGCCGTCCCTTGTGAGATCAGCATCGCGCCGGACGAGCTTGCGCCCGGAGACCTGGTACCGGCGGAACGATCGGTTCAGGTGGATGCAGAGCGAGTTGGCGCAGCCGACGGCCCATCTACCCCAGAGCCAAGCATTGGGCTGGCCTTCCCCAAGGAAGCCTCCCGCAAGCGCAACAAGACGCACCTCGCATTCGTGCGCGCCCAGCCCTGTCTCGTCTGCAAGCAGACGCCCTGCGATGCGCACCATCTCAAATTCGCGCAACCGAGAGCTCTCGGCCGTAAGGTCAGTGACGAATTCACCGTGCCCTTGTGCCGTGCGCACCATCAAGAGCTGCACCGCCATGGAAACGAAAGGGCGTGGTGGGCGAACGTGCAGATCGCGCCATTGCCGGTAGCGCAAGCCCTGTGGGCAGCAAGTCCGGCCGCCCATGGTCCGGCCGAGGCCGCTGTCAAGACCGCGCCGCTTGCCGGAAAGCTTGGTTTGGAGAGCGCCCGATGAAAAGGCTCTTCCAACCACGCGCAAGCTGCCCGTGATCCCATAGCTGGAACGAGATCGACGCACGGCTTGCGAGCTATGGCTTCGACCAAACAGGCAATTACCACCTAGGCGTAGCTGGGCGAGGTTCTGGTCCTGTTCAAGCAGTTGTTGAACGCTGCACAAACCAAGCGCATGCGCTCATTCATAATCAGGAATCAGCGCCTCCCAACCCGCGCGATGCGCCGACCGCTCGTCCGAGGGCGACCAAGCTAGATCGCCAGCGCGACTGATATCTGGGCAGAAACCGGCAGCCCTTGCAAACGGCGCATTGCGCATCTCTATCAATCGGGCCGGCACGACTCGTCTGCGTTGCTTGGCCAACGGCGCAGTGGAGAGTGGCGCTGCGAATGCAATTCGTAAGCGCAGCAATCCAACTGGCACGTTCAAGGGATTCATCCTTGAACAGCAACCGAACAAGTAGTCCTATGTCTGCCACCTCGAGTTTGGATGAGTGAAGAATGAGTAATGACCTCATCATTCATAAAGCTCATCTGCCAAGATCGCTCCTCAGTGTTCGCGCAGCTCAATATGTCAGGATGTCAACGGCCCGGCAGCAATACCCGATCCTAAATCAGGCCGCTGTCATTGCGGCGTACGCCAACGCCCACAACTTTACGCTGGTTCGCCCCTACAAGGACGAGGGCGAGAGCGGATTGCTGATCAAGAACAGGACCGGGCTGCTTCAGTTGCTGGAGGATGTCGAGAGCAACCAAGCCGATTTTGGCCATCTCCTGGTCTACGGCGTCAGCCGGTGGGGACGCTTCCAGGACGTTGACGAAGCGCGCGTTACGAGTTCGTGTGCAGACGCGCTGGCATCAAGGTTGCCTATTGTGCTGAGCAATTCGAAAACGACGGCAGCATGCTTGCGAGCATCGTCAAGAACATCAAGCGGGTGATGGCGGCCGAGTACAGCCGCGAGCTTTCGGCGAAAGTCTACGCCGGTCAATGTCGGTTTGCGCGGCTCGGCTACAAGCCATGCGGTCGCGCCGGCTACGCTCTGGTGCGAGAGCTCGTCGATGAAAAGATGCAAACCAGACGTGTGATGAGGAAGGGGGAGCGAAAGTACATCCTCACTGACCACATTCGCATAAGACCCGGTGCCCCGAAGGAAATCGCGGTCGTGAAGTGGATATTCGAAAGATTCTTGGAGGTCAGATCCGAGACGGTCATCGCTTGGGAGCTCAACCGGAAAGCGCTCGCCTCGAGCACTGGCGTGCCATGGACCCGCGCTGCGGTCGGCATTGTTCTTAGAAATGAGAGCTATATCGGAAACCTCGTCTTCAACCGAAAGTCTCAAAAGCTACGGCAGGCGGCAGTGAGGAATCCGCCTGAACAATGGATCAGAACCGAGGGCTGTATCGAACCCATCATCGATCGCGAGGTCTTCTTCAGAGTCAAGAAGATCATCGAGGAACGCCGCGTTGATCTCTCCGAGCAGGAGATGCTTGTCCGGCTGCGCCGAACCCTACTCAAAGAAGGCCGTTTGACCCCGGCCATCATCGATCGAACACCGGGATTGCCCTGCTCGGCGACCTGTCAAATACACTTTGGCAATTTTCGAAACCTCTATCGATTGCTCGGTTACACACCGAAGCGGAATTACGAATATCTCGACGCTCGTCCTCTCTGGTCCGAGTTGAGGTCAAAGCTTGTCCAACAGGTCGCCGCCGCGATTAGGGCGGCAGGCGGGCGCATTGGTTCGGGCGGCTGGAGCGATTGCCTGCGGGTGGACGGAACCGCCTGTCTCTCCGTTAGGGCGGCCCGCTGGACCCCTGGTCGAAAGCCAAGCCATGCCCCCCACTGGAGCATTCAGCGCGAGACGTGCCTCCCTGACGGCTGGATTGCCGCTATCCGGCTAGCCGAGCACAACACAACCGTACTCGATTACGTATTGTTGCCGACCGACGGCAAAGTAAGGCGCACGATCCGCTTTTCCGAATCATCGCGAGCGCGGCGGGGAATTGCGAGCTTCAAGACGATCAATGGCCTCGTTCACGCCATCACCCGACGACTAACAAAGCCGGATCCAGCCTCCCGCGCCACGCAGAAGCCAAGGAGCAAGCGGCCGAAAGCACCTCATCTCAAAACCAGCAACATCCACCGACGACGTCGACGTCCGCCAAACCGCTTTTAAGAACTTGTGCCGACGCTCAGGGTCAGCTTTGATGCTCGCATTTAGGATATGCCTACAACGAGTGTCCAGTATGAGTGTTAAGTCGATTGTCGCGAAAATCCTAAGGGACGAACTCACCTCTTTGGGTATCCGGTCGCTGACTGTCCAGGAGTCGGAGAGGATCGCTGCTCGCATCTTCGAGCGGATCACTGAGCTCGAATTGGAGCTTGCCGCTCGTGATTTCGCTTCCGTAAGCCCGGATCGCGACTAGCCTCTTTCTCGTTGTGTTGCTTCGACGAGCAGCCATGCAAGTATTGGGGCGCCTCCGAGCCGGCCCGACTTCCGTCGGCAAGTTGCAGAGGGCGGAACACGTCAGGCTCGAAAGGGGGTACCGACCGGGCTGCTGCCGGGTCAGCAATCTCAGCTATCGGCTGCTGTAAATCACAACGCCGTCGCCGCCGGCCGCATGAGCAAAAAACAAACAAGCCCTCCCGTTAACGCTGGCGAGCCACCGTGCTAGGGTCAGTTGGCGACCACTAGCGCGGTCGCAATCTCAGTTAACTCCCGCCGGCTCCCAAGTCGGCGGGTTTTTCTATGAACAGGACCGATGAGAGACGCCGGTCCAGACTGTCGGACATTAACTTAGCTTTAACACCCGTTGTGCAGCGGCGCCGTCTCATATAGACAAGGCCTTCAGCATCAGTTGCGTTTGAGAGTCATGATTACGTACAAGCAGTACCACATCGAGCGATTTGAGCACGGCCATAGGGGTTGGGTTGCCCGCATTACGCGGGCGGATGGCCAGAACATCCGCACCATCCTGCCGGCCTCTGAGCATCCTTACCTCGATACGAAGCCCACCGCTTCCGCCGAGGAAGCCGAGGAGCTTGCCAAGGAAGGCATCGACTTCGGCGGGGTGGTTTAACGGGCCCCTCGACAGCACGTCTTCACCTTGCAGCGAGATCTCGCGCATCGCTTGGAGAAATCGCTCGCCTGGTGCACGGCCCTTTGATTGAGAGAGCGCGGGCGTAAATCATGCACCGCCAAGGGCCAACTGTTTTCCAGCCCGTCACCTGCGGCTCATAGCGAGACACCCCGCTTCTCCAGCCACGCCAGCGCGGCGGAGCAAACGGCTGAAAGCAAAGCGGTCCAAAACCAGGACCTTCCACGAGCGGCACTGATCGAACGCAGATATAAGAAAGCTCCAAGAAGCTTCCCGTAGTTCCTGCGGAATTCCCCATTAAGCTTGGCTAGTTCCGGCAGATCGGACAAAGCCTTGCATTCGTCGGCCATTGGCTGGGCTCCATTAGCGGCTGGACCAGCATCTCATGAACCACTGTTTTGCCCGACGGCGCAAGCGAAATTTCGGTTTTTTCGATGCGTCCTATTTGGCGACCGCTGGATTGTGGGCCGAAGCCTACTGAATTGCTAATGTAAGTCGCTGAGGCGCCTATCTCAGGCTGGAGTCAGGCCAACAAGGAACCTCATCGGTGGGACGGGATCGACGAAAGTTCTGCCGCACCATCGCGTAGAGCACAAAAAGGCCGAGGGTAATGACGACGGCCAGTAGTGGGAAAATGTAGTTCATGCACCCTCCAAGGCTATGAAAATACTAGCAGCGAATTGCCAGCTGTCCAATCGAACGGAGTTCCCCGGCTTGCGCGCGCGCTTTGAGTCCCGCCTCTACGGTCCTGACCCGCTTGTGATCCTCATACGTTGTGCCGCTACAAGCGTTTGAGCCCCGCCGCTGCCGCAAAAGCGGAGCCTTCTCATACCGCTCCAAGTTCGACAGGAATCTCATGTCCTTTGTCCAGCGCCCTCAACCACGACCAGGATCAGACCTGGCCTGAGGAGCTCGCGGTCGATGCTGTCGACTCCTTAGTTGAGTCAGGCCCTAAGTGCGGCTTCCATATTCGCGCCCTTGAGCTCCCCGGCAAAACTGCATCGAACCAGCAAAGCCCGAGAAGGGCTTCGTCCAACGAGATAAGCCATGCCGATAAGCGTTGCGGGTTGCTATTACTTTCCCAGCGCTGGTTTGCCGGCCGGTACTCTTCGGTGCGTTGCCCTCCCGGATTTCAGCAGCTAGCGATCGATCCGTCGATTGCGAGACACGGCATCAATCCTTCGTTCCCCCACCTCTGCGCGACAGTATTTGAGGCGGGGGATCGGGGGACCACTCCGTTAATAGCCGAGCGATGAACGAATGGAGGTTTGACCCATCAAATAGGTAGGCCGCGATGCCGGCCGCTTGGGCCGCATCAAGATCACTCTGCTTGTCGCCAATCATGAAGCTAGCATCGATATCAACTGGGTACCGCTCAAGCAGGGCTCTGATCATCCCCGGCTGCGGCTTACGACAATTGCAGAGGACACGGTAACGCTCAATCAGGCCATCTGGGTGATGTGGGCAAAACTCGAACGCATCGATATGCGCGCCAAAGCTTCCAAGCTCACGCGACATCCATTCGTGCAAATTGCGAACATGACGTTCCTGGTAAAACCCCCTCGCAATTCCTGATTGGTTCGTCACGACAAACGCGAGATAACCGGCGTCATTGACCGCTTTGACGGCCTGTTGGGCTCCCTCAACCCACCGGATCTTGTCCGGATCAAAAGCATAGCCGTCGTCCTCGTTGAGGACGCCATCACGATCAAAAAACACTGCCGGACGCTTCAAAGCTCAGTGGCCCAAGTTGTAGGAGATATCCGCCAATCTTCCGACAATCATTGCTTCTTTTCAATATGTCGCACCCTCCGACGGGAGCTCTCTACTCGCTGTATGCAGCCAGCTCATTGCTGTTCATCCTTAAATTGGGTTCGTTTTGTCACTTCGAAACTAGGTAGCCTCGACCGCCATGTCATCGGTGGCTCGGACGCCCGCATCATCGCCTCTAGCAAGGTCTTCTTCCTGGGAAGGCCACGTAGCGACGGGCATTACGTCAACGCCGCTCCCATTCGGTGCGGCGCCTCGACGTCTTCGCTTTTGTCGGGTTTTCTTCCATCCGTTACTGGGTCGCAGCTCGGCGATGAACCGTCGTCAATGGTATCTCCTACGTAAGGACAAGCGGCCTTACTTTGCGGCACTGCCTGTTGACCGAGATTGTCTCGCTCAAAACAGACGAGGACTTACGCCGGTATCTCACCGCTGACGCGGGGCTTCGGGTAACCTGATGATGATTTGGCGCGTCCGCACCATTCAATTGACGCCACGGGGGCAAGTCCGGACGTCGCTTCAACCATAAGAACAGATCTGTTCAACGCGTGAAGTTAGAAATTCAGTTTTTTGAAAATTCGCCAGGGTAGCCGAGAAATCGCGAGGGCGACTCCCGCCCAAAACCTCGGAAAAAAAACCGCTCCGATGTCGTTATCAGCGTTCGCCATTACATAATCTGCAACTCGCGCAGGCGATACGATGGGGAAGAGCAGACGCTTGCCAAACGACTGCTGGGTTTCGACGTAGCCAAGTCGAAAGAACTGAACCAGCACGCCGGCGCCGACGGTGAGATGGCGCAGACTTTCAAAGTAGCTCTCCAATCCCCTTTTTGCAGCGGAATATACCACGTTGGCTCTCCTGCCGCGAACGGCGGCGATCGAACCGAAACCTACAATGCGCGCTCGCTTTTGTTGCAGAAGCTGCGGCAGTAAGTGCGCCGTGACTGCCATCACGACGGTGAGGTTGGAATTTACTATCCGAAGCGTGTCCTGCGCGTTTAACAGCCCAAGGTCATCCGGCTGCGATGCCCCAATCGGAAAATAAAGCCCATCGATCTCGCCGAACTGCGAAGCGGCCGCTGCGATCTGCTGCACACAGACCGAGGGGACACTAGCATCGGCGGCGACCCTTCGCACCTCGACGCCGTGGACCAATCGAAGATGGGCGGCGAGCGCATCAAGGTCCTGTGCATCGCGTGCCACCAGAAGCAGCGCCGTACCACGCGCCGCAAGTGCTTCGCATAGCGCGCGTCCCACGCCCGCCGATGCTCCAATCACCAGGGCTCTCAAAGGCCGAGCCTTTCGGATAGATCGGAACGAAATAGGCGTTTCGGATCGAACGCGTGGAGCGCGTCTCGGAAACGATCCGCTCCGTCATAGCAAAAGTCGACCACACCGCGGGGCAAGCGCGAATCCTTAATGATGTTGGGCAGGCCGCCAAGCGCCATCACCCGTTCGTCGAGAAAAGCCATGAACCGATCAGCGGCTGCACCAGCCGGCACATCGAGGGCGAGACAAATGCCTGCCCCGGTGAATCGCAGCAACTCCCGCCTCCCGGCAAATGCCTTTGCGGATGACAGTGTGATCGGCAGAGGTTGGGCACGGACATAGGCGCGGACTGACTCGACATAGTCCTCAATCGCCTCGTCAGGCAGGATCGCCTGATACTCGCGAAAACCTGCGGCGCCGAACAGCTGAAAGTACAACTGCGTCTTGTGAGCCGGAAACAGCGCATCCTGCAAGGAGACGACCTGTCCCCCCAGTGTCCTTTTTTGTCGGCGCCGAAACTCCAGGTTGAGGGCACGCGATGAGATCGCATTCATCAGGGAAACCGGCCAGCGGCCGCGGCTCTCGGATGATAGCACGGGCGGTTCCGCATCCGATGCCCTCGATGCGCCTTCGTCGACGAACCTGCCCTGAAATAGATAGCCGCTTCCGAACCCGGGCCTTGATGATGCCATGTCGTGCCACGTATAGGCGAAATCGGTGCCGCGGGTGGCGAGCCGCAGGCGCTCGAATCCTTCTGCGGCATCGGCGAACGGCACGCCGCGCATCTGGACCCAGGCCATCGGTGCTGGTGAGGCGCGCAGTCGTGCGCGGATGATGTGTCCGGTCAGACCGTAACCGCCACAGGTCAATCGAAACAGGTCCGGATTTTTCTGTGGCGACAGCTCTAATATCCCGTGAGACGGATGCAATAAATCAATCGACTCGACCTGATTGATAAACGTGCCATCGCGACTTTGGTTCTTGCCATGGACGTCGGCGGCGATACAGCCCCCTACCGAAATTCGGCCATGCCCCGGCTGGATGGGCAGATAAAGCCCGCGCAAAGACAGGAAGCGGTGCAGCGCGAACAGCGAGATGCCCGTCTCGACCTCAACGACATGGCATGCGGAATCGAAATCCGTGACGCGATCGAACGATCGGTGCGAGACCGACAAACCATCCTGCAGGAAGCTTGCTGCCGCGTAAGAAAGCCCGGAGCCTCGCGAAATGCGCGGTGTTTCTGCCAAGTCGGTTCGCCAATAGCGATACCGATCGGGCTGCTGGAGTTGCCCTCGGGCATGGATGCGGCCGTCGAAACTGACGAAATCTGAGTCCGCCTCCGGAGCGGCGGATGGCATCGACGAGACTTGGCCGCCCACGATAGTCACTGCGACGACAGCTTCAGCGCGTTGAGCTTGGAGGGCACGCCCCAGAAGGCCATCGGCTCGTAGTCGGGATACGGGAAGTGACCGCGGCGGAGTTCAATCCCACTTGATCGTGAGCGTCGGCGTTGCGACACAAGATCCAATACTGATATCGGCGCGCCGCTGCAGCAGTTGATGACCCCATTGCAGGCTAGTGGATTCTCAAGAGCCAATGCGAAATTCGCGGCAACATCGTTGATCGGCAAATAGTCGCGCAGCTGATCGCCCGCCGACATGTTGAAAAATGGAGCGTCTTCGTCAATTGCGCGATCGAGTTGCGCGAGCAGGCTACTTGGGTTTTGCCCCTCGCCATACATATAGAACAGCCGCATCCACTGCAGAGTGAACGGCTTTTGCTGCTGCAAGAACTCCAGTGATTTCCGCAAGGCGTCCTTGGCAAGACCATAGGCCGTGATCGGCGCCGTAGCGCCTTGTTCGGTCAGCGGCCCATACTCCATGCCATATTCAAGGCAGGTCCCCGCCACCATGATTTGCGAGACACCCGAATCCACGGCTGCTTCCAGAAACGACAGGTCAGCAGGAAGATTGCGGCCGAGGTGAAAGAAGTCGCGATAGTTCGGCAGACCGGGCCAGGCCAGATGGATCAGGGCATCCGGCTGAGATCCATCCGAAAGCGCCGGCCGGAAGTCCTGGTGAAGGTCGCAGGAGATAAATTCCAGCTGCGTGAACCACGGCAGCGATCGGGCCTTCTCGCCGTTGCGGGCAACAGCGACAACAGAATGACCTCGGCCAAGCAGCGTGTTAACAACGTGCCGCCCGACAAATCCCGTCGCGCCTGTCACCAGGATTTTCACGGAATAACCTTGAGCTCCGGAACGGCTATGACGAACTTGCTGCCTGATGCCAGAAGCTGCTGCTGCTGCTGCACCACCTCGTCGGCGATGTTCCAGGGGAAGATGACAACCCAATCGGGCTTGACCTTCGCAAGCTGGGACGGCGGCAGGATTGCGAGGTGATTTCCCGGCATGTAGCTCCCCTGCTTGGAGGCCGCGGCATCGCACACGAAACTCACGAGATCATGTTTGACCCCCGCATAGTTCATCAGCGTATTGCCCTTCGCCGCGGCACCATACGCAGCCACCGATTTGCCTGCGCGCTTTTGGGTAATCAGGAATTCAAGAAAGTCATCCTTGACCTTGTCCGCCTTGCGCTGAAATCCTTTGTAGATGGCCAGGTCACGCAAGCCATAGGCCTTCTCCTTTTCCAGCATATCCATCACAACCGGCTGTGTCTCCCGCGGATCGCTTTCGTGGCATCCGTAGATGCGCACGCTTCCGCCGTGCGTCGGCAGTTCTTCCAGATCGAAAATTCGCAGTCCTGACCTTGCAAATATGTGGACGACGGCGGTCAGCGAGAGGTAAGAAAAATGCTCATGATAGACCGTATCGAATTGATTGAGCCTGATCAGGTTCATCAGATGCGGGAACTCCAGGTTGATGGTGCCGCCCTGCTTCAGCGCAATCCGAAGGCCGTCCGTGAAGTCATTAATATCGGGGACGTGCGCGTAGACGTTGTTACCGCAGATTAGGTCGGCGCGCTTGCCCCCTTCCGCCAGCTCCGTCGCGGTCGCCTGTCCGAAGAACTTGCGCAGCACCGGCACGCCGATTTTTTCTGCAGCGTCGGCGGTACTGCTGGTCGGCTCAACCCCTAGACATGGGATGTCCGCCGCAACGAAGTTCTTCAGCAGGTACCCGTCATTGGACGCGACCTCGATCACGAAACTGTCGCGGTTCAGCTTCAGGATTTCAGTGATCTTCTCCACATAACGCGCCGCGTGCTGCAGCCAACTGCGGGAGGTTGAGGAAAAATACGCATAATCGCGCGAAAACAATTCGTCGGCCGCCGCATAGTCCTCGGTCTGGACCAACCAGCATTTGTCGCAGACATAAAGCCGCAGCGGAAACGTCGTCTCCGGCGCGCGCAGCTGGCCGGCCGACAGATAGGCATTCGATGGGGGCGCGTGACCGAGATCGAGAAAGACGTGTTCGAGCTCATGATGGCAATGACGGCATTTCATACGACGATACCTTCGAAATTCCTCTCGAGAAGCGGATGATGGAGGTCCCTATCGGACAGGTCGGTCGGCGCCAGCGGCCACTTCACACCAATCATTGGATCGTCAAAGCGGACGGCACCTTCTGCTTCGGACGCGTAGAACGCAGTATGCAGATATAGAAGTTCGGAATCCGGCTCCAGCACCTGGAAGCCATGCGCGCATCCTTCCGGGATGACGAGAGCGCGGCGATTGTTTGGCGTGAGTTCCAGCGACGTCCATTTCTGGAACGTCGCCGATCCCTTGCGCAAATCGACGGCCACGTCGAACACGCGACCGCTCAGACACCGGACGATCTTCATTTCCGCATGTGGCGCGTTTTGATAGTGCAGTCCCCTGAGCGCGCCGACGCGACGCGTGATCGAATGATTGATCTGAACGATCGATCGTGATCCGATAATGTCCTGTTGCTCACGAGAGCAGAAGAGCCGGGAAAATGCCCCACGCGAGTCTTGGTGGGCCACGCTCTCCGCAACCCAGACCCCCTCGATGCCTGTCTGCTCAAGCTTCATGAAGCCGAACCCTCGGCCCACGCCAGCTTCCGGGCACTGGCGTGCGCGACATACCGATCGAGCTGCGCACGGCTCATGACATCGCTTCGTTCGAGCCAGGCCTGATACCACTCGGCGGTGGCTGTTACACCTTCGTCGAAGGTCCATACCGGCCGCCAGTGCATGCGCTGACGGGCCTTGTCGCAATCGACCTGAAGCAGATGCGCTTCGTGGGCCTGGACCTGACCGGCGTCGTACCATTCCGCAGCCGGCCATTGCAGCTTGATCGCGTCGAGGACCTGCCGAACCTGGCGGTTGCCTTCCCGATCGGGCCCGAAATTCCAGGCCTCGGCAAAGGTGGAATCGCGTTCGATCAATTTCTGTCCGAGCATGAGATAACCCGAGAGGCATTCGAGAACATGCTGCCAGGGTCGCGTCGCCGTCGGCGATCTGATCTCCACCGGCCTGCCGTGCCGGATCGAGCGCACCAGATCCGGAATCAGACGATCTTCGGACCAGTCGCCACCGCCGATCACATTACCGGCGCGCGCCGTGGCCAGCAGTGGCGCGTAGGGCGAGTTGAAGAATGATTTCCGGTAGCTGGCTGCAACCAGTTCGCACCCGGCCTTGGACGCACTGTAGGGATCATGCCCTCCTAGACGATCGGTCTCGCGATAGCCCCAGACCCACTCGTTATTTTCGTAGCACTTGTCGGTGGTCACGACGACAATCGCAGCAAGGCGCTCCGCCTCGCGGCATGCGTCGAGCACATTTGCCGTGCCGATCACGTTGACGGCCCAGGTCTCCAGGGGACTGCGGTAGGAACGCCGCACCAGTGGTTGGGCGGCCATGTGGAACACAACATCCGGATTTGACTTGCGGATCCGATCGCGGAGCAATTTTTCGTCGCGAATATCGATGAAGTGGGTCTCGAGGTCGAGATTCAGCAGGCCGAAATGGTGGGGATCGGTCTCCGGCGGAAGCGCTATTCCCGTCACCTTCGCGCCCAGCGCCTTGAGCCATAGTACCAGCCAGCTTCCCTTGAAGCCGGTGTGTCCGGTCACCAGCACATGGCGACCCTTGTAGATATCGCCGAACATCATCACCAACTCTTCCAGGGGGCCTTCCCCGACGACCACAATTCCTCGAGATGATTTTTGTCACGAAGCGTGTCCATCGCCTGCCAGAAACCGCTGTGGCGATAGGCTGATAATTGGCCCTCGGCAGCCAGCCGCTGCAATGGCTGCTGCTCCCATATCGTCTCGTCGCCGTCGAGATAGGACAGCACGCCGGGCTCGAGCACGAAAAACCCGCCATTGATCCAGGCGCCGTCGCCCGCCGGCTTTTCCTGGAAATGGTGGACCGCTTCCTTCTCAATGTGCAGTGCGCCGTAGCGACCGGGGGGTTGGATCGCGGTTACGGTCGCCAGCCTTCCAGCGGCGCGATGCTTGGCGATGAGAGCCGAAATATCAAGGTCCGCGACACCATCGCCGTAGGTGAAGCAGAACGATTCATTGCCGATATACGGCGCGACCCGCTTCAGGCGACCGCCGGTCATGGTTAGTTCGCCGGTATCAACCAGCGTCACGCGCCAGGGCTCGGCGAACTTCTCGTGAATCTCCATGCTATTCTCACGCATGCTAAACGTGACATTGGACATGTGCAGGAAGTAATTGGAGAAGTACTCCTTGATGACGTAGCCTTTGTAGCCAAGACAAACCACGAAATCATTGATCCCGTGATGCGAGTACATTTTCATGATGTGCCAAAGAATTGGCTTGCCTCCGATCTCAATCATCGGCTTCGGCTTGAGGTGGGATTCTTCGCTGATACGAGTGCCCAAACCACCGGCGAGAATGATCGCTTTCATCTTATCTCTCAGTCAGTTCAAGAAACGGAAACACCGCTTCGGCTCGCCCCTCGCAGAGCGGCTCGTCCGGATGCATAGACCTAGGAAGCCTCGCATTTATCAGAAAAATGCCCAAAATCCCATACCGGTATGTCCGGCTTAAATCAAGATATGCCCTGTTCTCACTTACGACACCACGACGGAACACTGCGCGTGCGTGTAGCGGCGGTTCACCACGTAGTTTGGTCGCCCAAGGCTGTTCTTGTAGGACCTCGCCACGTAGAGCGCTGTGAACGCCGCCGTAAATCCGAAATACGTGCAGCCGCACAGAAGGTTCAGCAGCAATAGCCACGGGCTTTCGGCCAATATGTACGCAGCTCCCAATACAGCCGTGAGCAGCAGCCACAAAGGCAGCACATAGATTGGCAGGCGTAGGGGCAGCGTGGTTGACGATAGGATACCGGCGATGGCGAAGATCGTCATTCCGACGAGATTGTAATTTGTCTTCCCAGCGATGCGGCGTTGCCGCTTGTAAGGCAGGCCGATCCGCTTGAAGCCGACCCGCGAGATCGACGCACGGATGAACGGGAACGAGCTGTGGTCGTTTACAACCGCATCGCGCACTTCGGAAGTCAGGAGCGAGAACTCGGCCATGTACAGGATAATGTCCTCGTCCGCCAACGATCGGACGACATGGTAGAAAAACTTGCGTAGCATCTTGACTGGCCGCGCTTCCTCGCGATCCACGCGCGCACCATAAACGATATCGAAGCCCTTCTCGTAATAGCTGACGAAATCCAGCAGCATCTCCGGCGGGTCTTCGCAATCGACGTCGATGAAGGCAATGACGTCGCCCTGCGCGTTGCGCAGTCCACATTCCAACGAGCGCTGGTAGCCGACATTGGCGCTTAGCGTGATCACATAGACGAAATCATATTGCGCGCGCAGCTTGCCGATTTCGGCATAGGTCCCATCTGTGGAGGCGTTATTGAGGAACAGCAGCTCGACGCGGTAACGCGCGGAAAGCAGCTCGATCACCGGCAGCGCCCGCTCGAAGAACAGCGGAACGACCTTTTCCTCGTTATAAACAGGACAAACAATGGTGATGCGCGAAAACTGTCGATGGTCGTTCAAGGCTGCGCTGCGCCTCAGTCTCGCAATCAGCGGGCCAGCAGCACCGTTACCGCTACCCAGGTGGGCTTCTACGTGATCTGCCGAAAAGTGTAAAGTGGCTGCCTTGGTTCCGACGCCACCGATTGGCAAGCAGCGTCGGCGGCAGGCTCGGGGCGCCGGCGCCGGGCCGGAGGGCGGCGCCAAGCTGACGGCGCCGCCGGGCTCGGGCTCTATGGTCTGGCCTCTGGATTTGCGCCGGGTGGGTAAATCGATTCTCCATGCCTAGCGATGCAGCCGACCTTCACGCCGGCCACGTTCGGTCAGGACACCATCAATACATATGGCCCGCTTTCCTTTCCTTTGGTCATCGAGGACGCCGGAATCAACCTCCCACTCGGATATCCGTTCTGAACCTTTGGCATGCCGTTTTAGCTGCACCGACGTCCTATTTCATCATCAGCCGGACGAAAGGTCGGTTCTCGCTAGCAGTTTCTTCTTTGGCGCGCTCGTCGTCGGCTTTATTAACACCGACCACTCTTTTCAACTATCAGTGGGCAATACCGCGGCCTTTGCCTTCGGTCCGGTAACGCCGGCGGTGTTCGCCAGCGCTTTCACCATCGCGTCCGGAAGCTTGCCGGTCCAATCGGCGAGGATCTGTGCCCGCGACTTTTGGCCGAAATCATACCCCAGTGCCGCCAGTCACGCCGGACTGTTCGCCGGGCCACTCAATGGCAATGGCGCCTGCCCGCCTGGCTGGTGACCACCTCCGCGACAATCAGATCAAACGACGCGCGCGAAATTCCACGCAAGTCGACCATTTTTCCCATGAAAAGTCCCCGAAAGGGGTTGGCTTTACTCGGGCTGGCTGTGACGGTAGCTTGCGCCCCATTCAGAAAGAACGGTCCACAACCTTTCACACCTCAGCCGCATCAGACTTCCATGCGAGCCAATCCAGCCAAAGCATAGAGTTCGTCTTGATCAGCAGCCTTAAGCTCTACCGGCCCCCTGTTCTCTTTTTGATCGGGACACTGATCATATTTTTGCAGGCCTACAGGGTGCCGTTCGTACCGATGGGCGCAGGACTGGATGCCTCATTCCCTCACATCTTAAATCTCGGTGCTTCCACCGGGACAAAATTTGGAACCGACATCGTCTACACCTATGGCCCGTTAGGCTTTCTCCTTGCGATAGAAGACGTCGGAATCAATCTCACGACAGGATTCGTGTTCTGGACCATAGTGTACGCGGCTTTCGCGGCCGCCACGTCCTACTTCGTGATTAGCCGTACAGAAGGATGGCGCGCAATTTTAGGACTTGCCGTCGGCGCAGCCGTCTCCGGCTTTATTGATGTCGACAGACTGCCGTCGTGCTTTGTCACATTGTTGCTATTTCTGGGGTACGAAGAAACTCGGTTTAGATACCCGATCATCGCATGCTGCGGATTTTTGGCTGCCCTCGGGCTCTTGATGAAGGTGACGATAGGTATTGGCTGCCTCGGCGCCATACTCGCAAGCACCCTGGTTCCTTTCACCTCAGTGCGTGAAATCTTTCAACGCGCCATAGTCGCAGCGATATCTAGCGTGGCGACTTTCTGTATCGCCTGGATTGTGCTCAGCGGCTCCCTCAGTGGAATGGCCTCTTACTTCTACAACTCACTACAACTATCCGCCGGATATACAGCCTCGATGAGCGTCTCTCGAGCAAATGAGAGCTTGAGCCTGAGCCTTTTCTTATCTGCGATGGCGCTACTCGCAGTCTTTGCGGGTTTGCTGCCGCGCTGGCGCAACCTGCATGCGCTAGCCATCGTAATTCCATCGGTCGCCATCAGCTGGAAACACGGCGTTGTTCGATACGACACGGTGCACGTTTTCGCGCTCGTTTTTATTCTGGTATTCTCGACCTTCTGCGTCTTGATCTTGCATCTGAGCAAACGATCGTCTTCGCCGAATAAGGCAAACAACAAATGGGTCACTCTTGCCTTCTACCGTCCAGCGATCGGCATCCTCGGTGCGACGGCAATCACATTTCTGACCGCAACAGCGCTTGTAAGTGCTGACATACAATTCACCCCCAAAGTTGCAGCCGGACTGGAGCCGCTCGCGCATCTCCGTCATTATTCGCAGTATCGATTGCACCTCAGACGGGTCTCTGATTCACAATTAGCCAAGTCTCGGCTGGATCCAGATACGCTAAGCCGGATCGGCAAAAAGACAGTCGACGTCTACTCCTATGAACTTGGTTTCATCGCGGCCAATCCGCAATTGAACTGGCACCTGAAACCGATCTTTCAGCATTTCAATGCGTTCACGGAACATCTTGACAGGCTCAATGCCGATTTCCTCAGAAGTCCGAACGCGCCCGCGTTTCTGATCATGCATCATCCAAACGACTCGATCGCCGGAGTCGATGGTCGTCACCAACTTTTCGATGATCCGATCGCCTTCCTTGAGGTCATGCGACACTACCGAACCGTCTTTGTGGAGAACGACCCTTCGAAACCTCAGATTGGCTTGTTGGAGCGCTCCTCGGACGCGGAGCGCCGGTTTAGCGAGCCGACGACTTTCAGGTCGGAACTAGCACGCTGGAACAACGCAATTCCCTTGCCGCCGGCGTCGCCCTCGACGATTCTGCGGATTAAGGTTGACCTCACAAAATCCCTCTCGGCGAAGCTCCAGGAAGCTCTGTTCCGCCTGGAACCCATACACCTGGTCTACATCCTTTCCGACGGTACCGAGCAAAAGTATCGGCTGATGCCACCGCACCTAACGAGCGGGGTTTGGATAGCTCCTTTTTTTGAAGATTATTCATCCCTCTACAAGTTTCTCGGTGGCGTCGAGTGGGCAGGCCCGAAAGTTGTTGGCATCCGCTTCGAGAGCAAGAGCCCAACCGACTACAGCGAGCCCTTCTACGTATCTTGGGAGAAGATAGATTGCGAGGAGGCTACGCCATGCCAGCCGACATATTCGCGATTTGCTTCGACTTTCGCCAACGGGCAGAAGGGTGTCCCATCTCTCATTCGGCCAACAATCGTCACGGAATTTCCCGTTCCGGTTCACACAATCGGAGCAATTGAAGTTCGGCTATCCACTTATGGACAGGTCAACAAGGGACTGTTGACCCTTGCGGTCGTCGACGGTAATGGGAGCAATTTGGGCCAATCACAGCTGGACGCCACGCTCGTGCGTGACAACGGCTACGCAATGTTCGTTTTCGACCCGATCATTCAACTCAATGGCGGCAAGGTCGTGCTGAGATTGTCGTATGAGCCCGTCGGCCAAGGAATGATAGCCGCCTGGAGAACTTCTGAGAGCGCCACCGACCTTGACTTGCGAGCTTACGGACAGTGATCCTTACACCTCCCCATCCCAATGGATGCCTGGCGTGCTGGAGTCCGTCCACGGCACGATAAATTTTGAAGCATTCAGTGTGCCGATCTGAAATTCGTAATCACACGCTCGAGGGCGACATTGACGTTGGACGGCGGCCTAAAGAGGCCCTGCGCGATCGCAAGACTCGTCGTTGCGCTTCCGTTCGAAAGCGCGTGTTTGGTTATCTGAGACGAGGATGTTCTCTTGCGCGCCAGATCGGAAAGTCTTGCTGCTCGATCATTCAGAGGAATGGGATGGCTCACCATCATCACCAACGACAACAGCGTACAGACCCTGCCGCACAACCCTGTTCGTCACGCTCGCATGACTGCTTTCGAACTCAAAGCAGTCTTCTTTCGTAGCAAGCCTTGGCGGGAGCGCATCCAGGAACACCGGCCGCCGCATCATGAAGGCGTTGCTGCGAATGTGATGGTTGGGAAATGGAGGCAATTTAGCATAGATAGCGCCTTGCTTCGCCCATAGGGTCTCGAAGAGATCTTCCATCTCTTGGCGACTCGGCGGTTTCAATTGCACCCGATTTTTGCGCCAGGGCCCGTCGGGCAAACCGCCGCGCGCGCCTGTAGAGCGACGGCGGCCGCCGCGCCAATCAGTTAGGAGCGTGCTTTACGATCTCGTGGCCCCACTGTTCGGCGCTCAGCGGATCATAGGGGATACCCTGGACACAAAGCCATACGGGCTTTGACATGCTCTTCATGCTGCCGCGGACGCTTTCCAGCGATGCGTGGCGCCGGCGATGCCGATATTGGCCCGTAATGCGTGATCGTAGAGCTTGCGCAACCAGTCGTTGGGATTCGATCTCGGAAAAGTGTTCAAGAAGCAAACGTGGTTGTGCGACAGTGTTTCGCCGGCCAGCTTGTAAGCTGTAATATCGAAGCCCTTATCGGTCATCGTGATGGATCGATGCTCAACCTGATCGCAAATCGCTTTCTGCGGAGAGCCGGCGGGATCGCTATTGGGAAAGCCCTTCCAAACGATCACCAGGTCATGGGCGATGCCGACCCGGCGGCGCTTATAGGGATCCATGAACTTGCGAACTGGCGCGACGCCTTCCGTGAACCTCGCAAGGTAAACGACGGCGATTGTGGCTTTACCGCGCCGGCAACATCCGACGACACGAGCGTCTCCACTTTCACCCGCAATTCAGTGCCGCAACCTCTCCGCGCACCCGCAACTCAAACACGCCGGGGCTACCCGTTAGTCGCTGTGACCGAGAGCTGTTCCATATCTGACCAGCGCCTGGCTTTCGCGCCGTACATTGGGCAGTGGTCGAGCGCTGGCTGGGTCGCTTTGAACTGCGAGGCTGCTCCGCGCCCGCACAAGCGGTGAGAACGCGGTGCTCCAACCGTCCTTTGCGAGAAGAAGGCATATGTCGCGGACGGAGCGCGGCGAATGCTCGTTTATTACCAGCGGCCAGAGATCCGCCTGCTTCAACGCCGCCACCCTGAAGAACGCAAGCGAATTGCCAGTCGTCGTCACGATCTGCGGCTTCAGTGCTAGGGCATAGGGGCCGGGCCACGCCGCGCTCCGGCCCAGCCACGGCGATTCCAGCAAGCCGGCCCGATTGACCATGCAGCATCCATCCGTCACGAAATCGTCTGGACCGACAACGATGCCTCCGACAGCGCCGACCACAGGATGCAACTCAAGCAGACGGGCCACCTCGCCGGCGACGTCTTCGGACTGAATTATCACGCCGCTGGCGGCGAACACCAGAATCGCATCGGAATCGACGGACTCGACCCGCGCCGCGTCGCCTGCCCAGACCAGCTGAGGTAGGTGATCGATCTTCCGCGCAATATATAGCTCGCGCGCGCCGCGATATTCCGGCCATTCTGTCACGCAGAACCGTTCGGGTGCGGCCAACCGGGCGATTTGACGCTCGAGGACATGCCTCACCGCCCCTATCGAGCGCTCGTCTCCTTCGGGCTTGTGGGTAGTGGAAGCGGCATGTTGCCGCCAGTGATAGAGCACTTCGGGAACGTGCTCGATCCGGCCGCCCGCGTTGGCGATCCGCATCACGCTGTCCCAATCGTGACACCATGTAGCGCCGGGGTCAGTATAGAGGCCAAGCGATAGGGCGCGCTGCCGGTTGATAGCACACAGGTGCCAAATATACGAACTGTCGAGATTGAGCATGGGATCGAACGCAGCACGGAGATAGGGCGACACCGGCTTGCCTTCGACAAGCGCGTCTTCGTCGGAAAAGATCATGTCCGGCTGGTCCAATCGCGCGATGGAACTCGCCAAAATCTGAACGGCATCCACGGTGAGCAGGTCATCCGCATCCACCGGCACGATGTAGTCGCAGTGAGCCTTATCTAGTCCGCGACGCATGGCGCCCATGATGCCGAGCGACGCCGGGTCAACGATCACCGTTGCGCGCCAATGATCGGCGCCCTCGCGTACGATGTGGGCAAGCGCGTCGGGCGCAATCGGTCCGTGCGCGACAATGACCCACTCCACCGGCTTTAAAGTTTGCGCCACAACCGACGCCGCCAACGCGTCGAGTAGGTCGATCTTCGTGCCTTCGTAGACCGTCGTAATGAGCGACACCGAGACCGCCTCAGCTGGGAGCGGATAGCGCGAACGCCGCCCGGCAATATGCATTTCGAGCCAGTCGGAGTAGCTGAGAAGCCCGGCGTGCAGCTGTGCCAGATGCTGGCGATTGGCCTCGGGTTGGACTTCCCGGTAGGCGAGTTCTGCAGCCAGGCCCAGCCTCGGCGAATACACTCGCTGGTCTGGGATCAGTGACCAGAAGCGGGACAACCAACGCGCCGTCCCGCTCCCGGAAACAACCGCCGCGTCGGCTCTCTCCACACGCGCGCGCATGAACGGCGAATAGACCACCCTCTTACCTGCCTCCGCCGCCATTGCCCCGAGCCAGGGGCCGAGCATTTCAATCGCGACGGCTTCGCGCTGCAGTTCACCCAGACACTGCTTCAGAAAGGATGTCCTGGCTACGCAATGCGCCGTCGAAACCGCCGAAACCGTATGCGGCTTCCACATCCGCGCGCCGTAGCCAGGATCGGTCAGCGCGCGCCCCTGATCCGGACAACCACAGCCATCGCCGTAGCCAAACACGCGCGGACCATCCACGATTGCGGAGCCGTCATCCAGCATGCCGCCAACCATCACCGCATCGGCGAACAATTCAAGCAGCGCCATGGCGTCCCAGCGCCACTCGTCATCGAGCGGCAAAACGCCGTGCCATTGCAGATGGACGAGATCGGTGCCGATTCTGTCAACTGCATCGGCGAGATCGGCAACGTTTCCGCGCTCCAGCACGATGGCCGTTGTGTCCGGCAGCGCGTCAGCCGTACCATTCGCCGCGCCAATCACGACCGTCCGAATCGATTGCGCATGCAATCGCTTTCGCCGGAACCACCAGTCCACATTGTACTGGAACAGCGGGCTGTTCACGAGCTCGATATTCGTTGCGCCGAAGCGATCAAGAAATCTCTGCAGCGTCCGCCGGTGGGACTCGGTGATGTAGGACTTCGATTCGATGTTTCCGGACGTCGATGCGGCATGCATGCGCCAACTGTAAAGCACTTCCGGAACATGCGTCGGCTTTTTGCCGGCGAACATGAATCGGATAAAGCTGTCCCAATCGTGGCAGCCTTCGGCAGAGCTGTCGCTGTATAAGCCCAGCTGGATTGCCAGTTCGCGATCAATGGCGCAAAGATGCGCAATGTAACACGAGTGCAGGAATAGGACGGGATCCCAGTCCGGCTTAAAGTACGGCGTATGAAACCGTCCCGCGTCCAGCTTGTCTTCGTCGGTAAAGAGCAGCGCTGGATAATTGTTATCCTCGATGAAGCGAGTGAGAATGTGGACGCAATCGGGCTCGATCAGATCGTCGGAATCGAGCGGCAGAATATAACGCCCGGACGCCCGTTCGAGGCAGTACCGCATTCCGCCGATGATACCGAGATTGCTCTCGACGCGCTCGAGCCGCACGCCGGGATGGCGTGCGAGCCTCACAAGGGTGCGGCGGGTGCCCTCTTCTGTGGAGCCATTGTCGAGGATCAGCCATTCGAAATGCATTCCCCCGTCCTGAAGAAAAACACTGTTGCCAAGCTCTTCGAGGAACCGAGGATCGGTGTTGTAGACGGTGGTTACAAAGGAAAGCAGACCGGGCGTCTGATGGTACATTCCATCCCGGCGACGACGGGCGAGACTCGTCTTGCGGTAGGCCTCGTAGTCGCTCTTCGCCACCGACGGCAGGCCCGGCGCCACCGATTGCGCGGTTTCCAGCGCAGGCTCGCGCATCCCTTCCAGGCGCGCAAGCAATTCCGTGACGATTCCGTTGAGGCTCTGATCCCAGTCCGCCGGCAATGCGATCGCGCCGGAGGAATCATAACTCGGCAGCCCGCAATTGATCCGCCCTGCTGCGTTCTCGATAGCCTGCCCGACGCTTTCGGCATTCGGCTCCGCAACGATAATGTTCGGCGAGAACGCCTGCATGCGTTCCGCCGTCTTTACCGAGAAACTGTTGGTGACGACCAGCTTGCCGGACGCAGCCATTTCAAGCGGCGGATAGCTCGGATGTGGCGACAGCATCAATGACAGCATGAGATCGGCGGTGCGCACGCGTCCGGCATAGTCGTCGAAGCTCATCCACGGCAGCGGATTGAGCATAACGCCTTCGCCGAGCGCAATTGGCGGAATCTTTTCGCCCATCGCCCAGACCTCCCAATTGTCCTTGTCGATGGCGCCGGAGGCAACAGCGCGACGCAGCGCGACAAGGCCAATTTCGAACAGGTTGCGGCGGGCGACGCTGGGGCGAGCGTAGAACAGCAGCACCTTCTTTTTGGATTGAGTGGCGACGGGAAAATAATGGGTGCGATCCAGGGCCGGATTGAACCATAGCGCATCGGCCGCAAATGCCGGGTCTGCAAAGCGCCCAGCACCTTCCCGGACCAAATGGTCGAGCAGAAGTTGGGTATTGATCACCGGAATATGCGGCAATCCATAGGTTTCGAGCGCACGGGCCTGGAAGGTGGAGCCCTCGTGAAGAATCGGTTCGAAATCCTGAATCAGATAAACGAAAGCCTTGTTGGCAGTATTGGCAACGGCGTATTTCGCAATCTGGGCGGTCCACCAGGCGGTCGCGAAAAATACATCGCGGATGCCGATCGGGATCGGCTTGGTGCGGTCGAATCCATCGACGATCTCAATGCGGTCCCTGGCGACCGGCCGATTCAATAGCCGCTCCATGTAAGGGAATAAGGCGGCGTCTTCGCCCTCTAGCGGCACATCGCAGGCGATCAGTCGGAAGCGCTCGCCGCGCTCCGCCAGCATGGACGCGAGCAGCAGCGCGGTGTTGGGGCCGCCCGACATGTGCTTCAGGCGGAGGCTCGGCAACAGCACGTTGACGGAGGGGCGAACGGCGAGGTCGTCGGCCACCTCGAAATTTAGCGGAAGGCTTAGGTGGTAGCCTGGCACCTGCGAATGGACCTCGGCGCCCGAGACGTGCACAGGTTCGGACGCGACGATCTCCAGCCTGGCTGAACTGATCAGCCCACGATCACGGATATATTGCCCGATAGCGCGGCCGAACTGGGTGTGCCTCATGTGCTGTTGATAAAAAGCAAAACCGTGTCGCAAGACGAACTTATGAAGACGCTCGGCGGCCGTCGAATTACTCCTCGAAAAGGCGCGCCGGATCGACTTCACGCCTCCGATGAGTATCCGACGAAGATTGCCGGTCCACGGCGCGTCGGACGCCAGACTTCGCCCGCGAGTTACCAGAAGCCTCGGGATCGCCATCATTCGCCAACTGGTCGATCTGCGAATGTCGTCGAGCTCGCGAGTTAACTGTTCGTCTCTCTGCTTCAGATCGCGAATTGACTGTTCGTTTCTCTGCTTCAGATCCAACATTTCATCGAGCTGCTCGCGAATTAGCTCTTCGCTTCTCTGCTTCAGATCCAAAATGATCTCGGCTGACGCAGCAAGGTCTCGCTCTAAGTCAGGGAACGTCTCGTCGGGCGGCGCAGATCGATTGGTCCAGATGTTCTTGCTTTCGTCGAAGATCGGATCCAGCTGGTACGGAGTGCCGCTCCATTCCTTGTTGGCCGGAACCACCAACTCCAAGGTGCCGGAAATAACGCGCTGACCCAGGCCGTTCTTTGCGGCGGGCGATTTTCTCACCACGCACATCGAATTGATGAATTCGACCGAATGAATCAACGCCAGACTTTCTTCGGACAGCTCGCACCCGTATTTGCCGAAGATGCCGCGCAGAATTTCGCCACGGTCCTTGGGCATCCCCCAATGCTCATGGTTGATGACATCCGCAAGGCGCTTGAAAAACGTGATCGAGGAATAGGGATGGTAGAGTCCACCCTCGAACTTGTCCCAGTAGCTGCAATGCAGATCCTCGGCGATGAAGATTCCACCCTCCGCAAGATGCGGAAAATACAGCGCGAATGTCTTGACGATGTCGCTGGACAGATGGGACCCGTCATCGATCACGATGTCGAACTGTCTGGACCGCTGCAGTATCAGCTGCTGCGTCTGCGGATCATTCGCATTGCCAACAATGACGCCGACGCGCGGATCATCATATGTCAGGCGCTCGCAATCCGGATTGATGTCACAGCCGACAATGGCTTGCGCCTTCGGAAAGAATTGCGACCAGATCTCGAGCGAACCGCCGTTCTGGACACCGATCTCGAGCAGCCGGACCGGACGATCCCTCATTGAGGAGAACAAACGATCATATTCATCGAGATAGAGCGACCACTTGTCGGACATCTTTCCTGAGTGGGTGGCGTAGAGTTCGTGAAGCGTTCGTTTAATCATTCGTGACCTGCAACTCTACCCGCTCGAATGGAATGCCGACGAGCCCGTAACGAATCTTGCTTGAAGCGACGTTGACGATCAGCGCGTCATGCATCCAATGATGCTGAATGTTGTCGTAGCGATCGCCGTTTGCGACCGACGCCATGACCGCATATTGCCCGTTCGGAAGCATCGGCAGACGGAACTCGAACACGCCTTCGAATGTCATGCCCGGCTCGATGCGAACCGGCATGCGATCGGTGAACGGAAGCGTATTCTCTCCAAACAGATCCTGCCCCAACCGATCGCGAATCAGAAATCCCAGGATCGGCTTGTCGAGTAGACCATGCGCCTTGGCGCGCACGGTCATGCGAACGCGCTCGCCGCCTTCATAAACCCCCTCCGGACCGGCTGACAATTTCGTCAAGGAAACGGATTGAATGGCGGCATGGCCGGTCTTCCAGCCCGTGGCGACAGCGGTATTGTCGCGTACGCTGGCCACGGCGCCGTAATCCACAGCGGGCGCCGCGTGCGGATCCATTGGCGATGTTTCAGACGCCGGCCCGGTGGCCTGGTCCGACGCGACCGAGATCAACTTGGCTTCTTCGCCGTAAACTTCCTGAAGCGTGAACTGGAGGTAGCTTTCAGAAACCTCTCTCGACGTACCGGTCATCTTGATCTGGCCGTGGGACAGCCAGATCGCGGATTCGCACAGGTTCTGCACGGCAGCGGTATCGTGGCTGACAAACAGCAAGGTGCCGTGCTTTTGAAACTCTCGGATGAAGCGCATGCATTTTTGGGTGAACACCGCATCCCCGACCGCGAGCGCTTCGTCGACCACCAGAACATCGGCGTCGACATGCGCAATCACCGCAAATGCCAGCCGGACATACATGCCACTCGAATAAGTCTTCACCGGCTGCTCGATGAACTCGCCGATATCGGCGAACGCAGCGATCCGCTCGAAACGGCTGCCGATCTGGCCCTGGGTCAGCCCGTATAGGGTGCCGGCCATATAGACATTCTCGCGGCCAGTGAATTCCGGATTGAAACCAGCCCCGAGCTCCAGCAGCGCAGCCACGCGACCGTTAACCTTGATCGCGCCGCCGCTCGGATTGAGGGTTCCGCAGATCATCTGCAATAGGGTCGATTTCCCACTGCCGTTACGCCCGATAATGCCGACGGTTTCGCCCTTCTTTACCTCAAAGGAAACGTCTCTGAGCGCCCAGAACTCCCGAAAATACTGCTGCGGCGTCTTGCCGATCAGCGCTCCGAGTCGCGGAAACAAGGACTGCTTTAAACGATCGTGCGGCTTGTTGTAGATCTGGTAGCACTTGCTGAGGCTCTGTACCTTGATTGCAGTTTCCCTAGAGGACATCGGCGAACCCCCGGCGGGTCTTCTGAAACCAGGCAAAACCACACCATGCGACCAAGGCGCCGCCTAAAAGATAAATCAGGTACATCGACGAGTCCGGCACCTTCCCCCAGAACAACACATCCCGCGCCTGCTCGATCGCGGGCGTGATCGGATTGAGGAACAGCAGGCTGCGATATTTCTCCGGAAATGCATTCACCGGATAGAAGATCGGCGACAGGAACATCAGGATCGTGGTGATCATGCCTATGAACTGAGCGACGTCGCGCAAATAGACGCCGAGTGAGGCCAGGAACCAGCTCACCCCCAGAATGAAAAGCAGCAGCGGCAGCAAAACCACAGGGATCAGCACTACCGTGAGGTGCGGCATTCCAAACAAGAACAGATACGCGATAAACCACACGCACATGCTCACCGCGCCATGAAAGATCGCCGAACCCAGCGCAACGGAAGGAAGTATCTCTAACGGAAAAACCACCTTCTTGACGTAGTTCACGTTGCTCAGGATCAGGCTGGGCGCGCGGTTCAAGCATTCCGAGAAAAGCGTGAATACGATCAGGCCGGGAAACAGCACCATCGCAAACTCAGTCTTCGAGTCACTCCCGACATTCCAGCGCATCTTGAAAACCACGCTGAAGACTAGTGTGTAGATGATTAGCATCAGAATCGGATTGAAGAACGACCAGAACAGTCCGAGCACGGATCCGCGATAGCGTCCGACCACTTCCCGGTGCACCAGAGCGCGTATCAGGCCGCGGTTGCGCCACAAGTCCACCAGCATTTTCAGCGGAGAAATCGAAAACTCCTGCATCAACCAAGAACCGCTGCAGCTTCAGATCGCAGAGCCCCAGCTTCGTCGGTAAGCAAATCTGACCAGCAGCTAAAGAGCCGCGAACCGGTGGGTTCCGACAGCAATCGGACACGGCAAATTTTCTCGACAACGCGCATTCTTCTTCACCAGAAATTGTGAATCTCGGTTCAACCGTTGGAAGAAGTCCCCCGTTCTCGTGCCCGCGAGGCCCCACCCTTCGCTGGCTTATGTACCAACCTATGCCACGCAGCACAATCTAACTGCGCTCCGCAGTTGGCAATTCTACCCTCCCCCTCACCGCTCCCGCGGCGATCGGATTCCGGCGCATTTGCCCTGTTCATAATCTACCGGGAGAGGGTACCTTGGTCGTCGCCCCAGGTCATCCTCGTGAAGGCACGCTGCCCGGCCGCATTCATGTTTTGGAACGCCCGAGTCTGGTTGTCCTTGATGAGAAGATTGCGCTGGCCTCCAAAGCGAAATGTGCCGCTTTCGGCCCATTCTTCCATCCCGTAAACGCGTCCATCCGCACCCACCACCACGATTTTTAGGCCGCGCTGAAGGATGCGCTGCGTGAGCCCGTCCGGCCCGCTCTCGAAAAGGTATGTATCGTTCTTGGTTTCGATCGAATCCGGCAGCACATCGAGAAAGACCTGTCGTTCGATCATGAAGGCATTCGTTCTGATGTGCGGGTTCGGAAATGGCGCCATGTCTTTCAGACGGGCCAGCGCGCCGCCGGGCCCGATCTCGTTGGCCCAATACGCTTCAAACTTGTCGTCTAGTGTGCAGTCGAGGCGTGACGAGCGCACGGCGAAATAGGAAATCGCAGCGGCCACGACTCTAGTCGCCAGCCGCTTCGGCAACCGCGTCCTGATTGCTCGGAACAACCGTCGGAGGCCGGCCGGTTTTGGAATCCCCTCGTTCTGAAACAGCCACCATCCCTTTTGGACGTGCTTCATGCTGCTGAGAAGGCTTTCATAGGAACCGGTGGCCCCAGCGATTCCGACCGCCGGATCGGCAAACGCCGAATGCAGTTTGCGAAGCCAGTTGTCAGACGTGATTTCCGAGAACGTGTTGAGGAAGACCACACGCGTGTGCGGAAGCTGCGCAGCAGCCTTGGCATAGGCGTTGATGTCGAAGCCGTCATCCGACACTGAAATGAAATGAGGGAATGCACGCTTCAGGACTTTGTCGAGCGTGGATTTCCCCGGCGGGAAGCCTTTTCGGACCACCACGCAATCATGCGCAATCCCGGGTGGATGACGCTCGAAGGATTCAATGAAATTCGTGACTGGACCTTTTCCTTCGGCATGGCGTGCCAGATAAACAACAGCGAGATCGCTGGTGAAGGTGGAAGCCTGGCCTGGCACGACGTTGTTGTCCTTGTTGCTGGATCACCGAAGCACTAGAAGATCTGCGGCGATGATCGGAAAGACAGAGCTCACAGGGCTTCAGCGAGGTCGCTGATGTAGCGCGCATAGGCGCTCTTTCCCAGCGCCGCGCCCAGGCGTGCCAACTGATCGCGATCGATGTATCCTTGGCCGAAAGCCACCTCTTCGGGACAGGCGATCCGAAATCCCTGTCGCCGCTCGAGCGTGGCGACGAAGTCGGCGGCTTCCAACAGGCTGTCCGGCGTACCGGTGTCCAGCCAGGCGAAGCCGCGTCCCATCAGCTCAACCGCAAGCTCTCCGCGCTCAAGATAGGCCCGGTTCACATCGGTGATTTCGAGTTCGCCGCGTGCTGACGGCTTGATGTTGGCCGCAATATCGACAACTCGGTTATCATAGAAATAGAGTCCGGTAACGGCGAAGTTCGACTTCGGCTGTAGTGGCTTTTCCTCGATCGAGGTCGCATTGCCCTTCCTGTCGAACGCGACCACGCCGTAGCGTTCTGGATCGGCAACGTGATAGGCAAACACCGTTGCGCCGGTGGTCCGCGACGTGGCGCTGGCGAGCAAATTCGGCAGGCCATGGCCAAAGAAGATGTTGTCGCCGAGAATGAGCGCCGAGGCGTCGCCGCCAATGAAATCGGCGCCGATCACGAAGGCCTGCGCCAGACCTTCAGGTTTGGGCTGCACCGCGTAAGACAGCGACAGCCCCCACTGATTGCCGTCTCCCAACAACGCCTCGAACAACGGCAAGTCCTGCGGCGTCGAAATGATCAGGACGTCGCGGATGCCGGCCAACATCAGCGTGGTCAGCGGATAATAGACCATCGGCTTGTCATAGACGGGCAGCAACTGCTTGGAGGTCACGAGCGTCATGGGGTAGAGGCGAGTACCGCTTCCGCCAGCAAGAATAATGCCCTTCAAAGCAGACCTCCCGTTCAAATCCCAAGAAGACGATCAAGGCAATCCGTCAGAGACTGCTTCAGCGGCGGCAGCCCCACATCGAACACCGCCGCCAGTTTCGCGCTCGAAAGCTGCGAATTCGCTGGTCGGACGGCAGCTGTCGGATAATCGGAAGTCGAGATCGGGTCAAGCAATACTGACCGCCCGCCGCGGGACGCGGCGAGATCGGTGATCTGTTTCGCGAAGGCGTACCAAGTCATCGGGTCGGGCCCGGCAAGATGCGTGACACCCGCATAATGCGGCTGCCAGCCCCCCGCCACCCGCCCGGCGATGGCGCGGATCGCGTCGGCGATATCCGGCGCATATGTGGGGCAACCTACCTGATCGTTCACTACCCGTAGCCGGTCGCGTTCCGATGCAAGGCGAAGAATCGTGCGCAAGAAATTACTTCCAAACGGCGCATAGACCCATGACGTACGCAAGATAACGTGCCTTGGGTTCGCCGCGGCGACAGCCAGCTCGCCCGCCAACTTGGAGCGGCCATAGACGCTTTGCGGGTTGACCGGATCGCTCTCGACGTAGGCGCCGGTCTTCATCCCGTCAAAGACGTAGTCGGTCGACAGATGGATGACTGGAATGCCTTGATCCGCGGCCGCCGCCGCTACAAGGCCTGCGCCATCGCGATTGAGCGCAAATGCGAGATCGGGTTCCGACTCAGCCTTATCCACCGCCGTGTAGGCCGCGGGATTGACCACCACGTCGGGACGGAATGCGGCAATGGCTCGCTCGATCGAGACTGCGTTCAGCAGATCGACGTCCGGTCGTCGGCCAAAGCCGAACTCAATCTCCTTGTCGGCGGCCGCAGCCTCCCGGAGCGACCGCGCGACCTGGCCCTCGCCGCCAAGCACATAGATCCGCATCGGTGGATTCACGCCCCCACCAGACCGAGACGTTCGCCGCCATAGATCTTGTTCCGCAACGGTTGCCACCAATCTTCGCGCGCGAGATACCACTGCACTGTTTTTTCGATCCCGGTTTCGAACGTTTCCCGCGCTCGCCATCCCAGATCGGTTTCGAGCTTGCTGGCATCAATCGCGTAACGCTGATCGTGCCCCGGGCGATCGGCAACGAACGTAATCAGCTCGTGATGCGAGGCGTCCTTCGGGCGCAGGCGATCCATCCACGAACAGATCTGCCGAACCACTTCGATGTTAGTCCGCTCATTGCGTCCGCCGATATTGTAGGTTTCGCCGGGTCTTCCTGTTGCGAGAATGATGCCAAGCGCCCGGGCGTGGTCGTCGACAAACAGCCAATCCCGGACGTTGGAGCCGTCGCCATAGACCGGAAGCGACTTGCGATCCAGTGCGTTGAGGATAACCAGCGGAATCAGTTTTTCGGGAAAATGATAGGGCCCGTAATTGTTGGAACAATTGGAGACGATCACAGGCACGTCATAGGTCCGGTGCCAGGCCTTCGCCAGATGGTCGGAAGCAGCTTTGGTGGCCGAATAGGGAGAACTGGGATCGTAGGCCGTGGTTTCTGTGAACAGCCCGTCCTCTCCGAGCGACCCGTAAACCTCGTCCGTCGAGACGTGCACGAAACGGAAATCATCCGCATTTTTTTTGGCCGACGCGATGTAGCGGCGAGCCGTCTCGAGCAGCGTGAAGGTGCCAACCACATTGGTTTTTAAGAACAGGTCGGAGCCGGATATCGAACGATCGACGTGGCTCTCAGCGGCGAGATGAACTATCGCGTCCGGCTGGTATTTCTCGAAGATCGCAGCCATCGCGGTGCCGTCGCAGATATCGTGCTTTTCGAACGCAAAATGCGGACTGGACGCAACCAGCGCCAGCGATGCCATGTTGCCGGCATATGTCAATTTATCGACCACGACGACGTCATAGCCGAGATCAGCGATGAAATGACGACATACCGCCGATCCGATAAACCCAGCTCCTCCAGTCACGATCACCCGCATTGCGCCACCTCCTCAACCGCCGAATTGAAAGCTCGGAGGGACATCTTTCAAACGCGGCTGCTTCCGGTCCTTGTCCGATAAGACCACGTCACCTAGCGAAATCCGCCAATCGATGGCCAGGTCAGGATCATCCCATGCGATACCACGATCGCAGTCCGGCGCGTAGTAATCGGTCACCTTGTAGATGACCTCGCAATCGTCGGTCAGGGTGACGTAGCCATGAGCAAAGCCAGGCGGCACCCACAATTGACACCAGTTCGCCGCCGACAGTTCGATGGCAACGTGCCGGCCGAAGGTCGGCGAGCCTGCCCTGATGTCAACGCCGACATCGAGAATTGCTCCGCGCGAGCACCGCACCAACTTACCCTGCGCGTGGGGCGGAAGCTGGTAATGCAATCCGCGCAGCACGCCCTTTTGCGTCGATAAAACGTGATTGTCCTGCACGAACGCCGCTTCGATGCCACTCGCAAGAAGCGCGTCCGCACGAAATGTCTCCGAGAAAAATCCCCGGGGGTCGCCATGCCTCGCTGCGGTCACCAGCAGAATGTCCGGAATCTCGAGCCGTTCAATTTTCATATCCACTTTCGGATGTTGGTCTTTTGTATCCGCTTGCGTCTGCATGCCCCAATTGGAAGAACATGATCAACAGAATTCTACTTTGCGCCAGGTTCCTCTGGCTGCATGCCTCATTGGGCACCTGGTCACGCGGATGCTCGCTCCCAAACCGACCGCAATCTATAATTATTCAAGCATCTGCGCGCTAGACGCGACTGACATTGTATGGCCTAAGGCATTGTCTGGAACTTGCATCATGTACCTTGATGGCGTCATGGTACTGAAAACATTGTGCTTTCCGGATCGAGATGCGGATTCGCCTGCAACCCACCATAAAGTTGAACTCGATCGATGTTAGCGACTGTCGAAACACGAACCGTCGAAAGACGCCCGTCGGCGACCGTTACTTGGGGCGCCGGAGAAAAGCCCGCCGAAATGGCTGTTGCCGACATTCTGGACGGTTTAGCCGCCTGGCGCCTGTGGGGCCGGATGGGCTGGAACGACATCCTTCAGCGCTATCGCCGCTCCCTGCTGGGACCGTTCTGGCTGACCGCCAGCATGGCAATCATGGTGGTGGCGCTGGGATTTCTCTACGCTGAACTGTTCAACACCCCGATTCGCGATTTCCTGCCCTTTCTCTGCACCGGCCTGCTGGTCTGGAATCTTCTCGCGACCTTCCTTAGCGAAGGCGGCATGATCTTCACGGCGGCCGAGTCCTATATCAAGCAAGTCCGGCTGCCCTATTCGATCTATGTGTATCGGTCTAGCTGGAGCAAGATCATCATCTTCGCCCATAACTTCGTGATCTATTTTGGGGTACTGATCTATTTTGGGATCTGGCCCGGCGCCACGGCCCTACTAGCAATTCCCGGATTGATCCTCCTGGTGTTGAACGGCATGCTGGCGACGGTCTATATTGGCATCCTGTCCGCCCGATTCCGCGACATCCCGCCGCTCATCGCCTCCGTCGTGCAGCTAATATTTTTTGTTACGCCGATCATGTGGAAGCCGGAATTGCTCCAGCGCCGGGCCTACATCGCCGACATCAATCCGTTTTTCCATCTGATTGAGATCGCTCGGACGCCGTTACTGGGAAATGTGCCCGACCTCAAGAACTACCTTGCAGTGCTGTTGATCACGGCGGTCAATCTCGGGCTTGCCGGACTGGTCTTCACACGCTTTCGATCGCGTATCGCCTACTGGATCTGAAGACGATGAATAACGGCAAAATGCTGTCAGAGCTGACGCTGGAAAATGTCAGCGTGTCGTTTCCCATTTATCATGGCGGATCGCGGTCCTTGAAGAAGAGCCTGCTATTCCGTAGTTCCGGTGGCCATCTGGCAAACGACGCGAACCACCGCGTCGTCGTCGAAGCACTGCGAAACGTCTCGACGCATATCACCGCCGGCGATAGGGTCGCGCTGATCGGATCAAACGGCGCCGGCAAGACCACCTTGCTGCGCGTGATGGCGGGCATCTATGAGCCGGCTGTCGGCACGGTCCGCACTCGCGGGATGATCTCTCCGATGCTCGACATCGGTCTTGGCATCGACCAGGACATCAGCGGCTACGAGAATATCCGCATGCGCGGCCTGATCCTCGGCATGACGCCCGATGATATCGCCAGCAAAATGCAGGATATTTCCGACTTCACGGGGCTTGGCGAATATCTGGACATCCCAGTGCGCACCTATTCCTCCGGTATGATGACACGATTGACCTTTGCGGTGGCGACCAGCTTTGCCCCCGAAATCCTGTTGATGGACGAGTGGATCATGGCCGGCGACGATAGCTTCATCACCAAGGCCAGGCATCGCATCGACAATTTCGTAGCGAAGGCGAGCATCCTGGTGCTCGCTTCCCACAGCGCCGAGACCTGCCGCAAGTTCTGCAACAAGGCGCTTTGGATGGATCGGGGTATGATCAAAGCCGCAGGTTCCCTCGAGGAGATCCTCGAAAGTTACGCGGAGACGCAAAGAGAGCGCGTGGCGGTAGCGTGAACTACTGCCGACCATCAATCCTGATCTTCGAATCCCGGACCGGCACCATGTCGCGAGCTTATGCGCCGTTCCAACCGGGTTCTACCGCCACCCTCGCCGTCTTGTGGATGGCTGCGCCATAACGAGGGCGAAGAGCTTTTCAAGCATGAATCAAAGAACGTGAAAGTCGCTTAAGTATTGCTGCAGTGTGGCCGTCGTGATCTTTTGAAGTATCACGACATCATTGCAATCGGTAGTTATGATTGAGTTTCCATGCCCATCATCTACCATGTGCGAAACAATGGAGGCGACGTCGGCGAAAATCGGGCGGCGGAATTGAATAGCATCCGTTCCGGGTTGGAAATTGAGGATGGTGGCTTGGCCGAAATTCGGGTCGAACGCAAATGTATCGCGGCCGGTAGTGCCGATCATCAAGTTGCTGTTCTCGTCGCCGAGGTAAACATTGTTGGACGCAGCCTCGTTCGCGTTCGAACTCGCGATGACCGTGGTGCTCAGGCTAATATGTCCATCGCCGTTGAGGTCCTGGGAAAAACTGGACTCCGCCGTTTGCAATGCATAGTCGGCTCCCGGCAAACCCGCCGTCGATGACATGAAGTTGCCGCTGCTGTCGGTGGTCCAGATCGAATACATGTCGGA
>NZ_KB902775.1:0-206700 GCF_000379585.1 Bradyrhizobium sp. WSM2793
TGGTGACAACAAGGCTTTCGCGGTCTCCTGAATGGGCCCGTCCCGAAAGCAGATAGTAGGACAGCACCGGCGTTACCGTGATCGACGTCAGCAACGAAGCCAGGATCGAGACCACATAGGCCACGCCAAGCGGCGTGAACAGCCGCCCTTCGATACCCGGAAGAGCGAACAGCGGCACAAAGACGAGAACGATGATCATCGTTGCATAGACGATGCTGGAACGAACCTCCTGGCTTGCCTCGGAGATCACGTCGAGGACAGGACGCGGCGTGCTCGACGCAGCGTTCTCCCGCAAGCGCCGCAGGATGTTTTCAACGTCCACCACGGCATCGTCGACCAGCTCGCCGATGGCGATGGCAAGGCCACCCAGCGTCATCGTGTTGATCGTGAGCCCGAAGGCGCGAAACACCAGGACGGTCACCAGGATCGATATTGGAATGGCCGTCAGCGAAACGAACGCTGCGCGTCCGTTCATCAGGAACACGAACAGGACCACGGCCACGACGACGGCGGCTTCAAGCAAAACGCGCTCGACATTGCTTATCGACGTCTCGATGAATGTGGCCTGCCGGAATTGCACGTTGGTGACGTTGATTCCTCCGCGCATGGTGCGTTGCAGATCCCTGAGCGTGGCTTCGATATTGCGCGTCAACGCCACGGTATCCGCGGCCGGCTGCTTCATGACGCTGACGATGACCGCGGGCTCGCCGTTGTACCCGGCGTCACCCCGCTTGGTGCGCGCTGCAAAATCGACGGCGGCGACCTGCTTCAGCAGGATCGGCTGCTGGTCACGGGTGGCAACGACGGTGTTGCCGAGGTCCTCGATCTTCCTGGTGAGTCCGACATTGCGGATCAGATATTCGCGGCCATGCTGGTCAACAAAGCCGCCGCCGCTGTTAGTGCCGAATTTAGCGACCGCCTGCTCGATCTGGTCGTGGGTGATGCTGAGCGCCTGCATGGTCGCGACATTCGGCGTCACGCGGTATTGGCGGACCTCGCCGCCGATGGGTATCACCTGGGCAACACCGGGAATGGCGAGGAGCTGCGGCCTGACGACGAAGTCGGCGAATTCGCGCACTTCCATGGGCGAAGCGGTGCCATCGCTGGTCAGCGCGATCAGCATGATCTCGCCCATGATCGACGTCACCGGTCCCATCTGGGGATTGACCGAAGAGGGCAATTGTTCGCGGATCAACGCCAGCCGTTCCGAGACGAATTGCCGGGCGCGGTAGACGTCGACGCCCCAGTCGAATTCGACGTAAACGACCGACAGACCGACGCCCGAGACCGAGCGTACCCGGATGACGCCGGGCATGCCGTTCATCGACGTCTCGATCGGAAACGTCACGAGTTGTTCGACTTCCTGAGGTGCCAGCCCCTCCGCCTCCGTCAGGATGTTGACGGTCGGGCGGTTGATATCCGGCAAGACGTCAACGGAAACGGTCGGCAGGACAAACAATCCGTAGCCAACCAGCACGGCGGCTACCGCCAGCACGAACAGGCGATTGCGCAAGCTTGTTTGGACAATGAGTTTGAACATGAGCAGCCTACCGGATCTGATTAACCAAGTCGGTGCCGCGAACGACGATGCGGTCGCCGTCGTTGATACCGGCCGCCACGATCACGCGGGCCGCGTCCACCGGCAGCACGCGAACGGGTTTTGGCTCGAAACGCTCGGGCCCGGCGTGCAACCAGACGATATTCTCGCCATTGCCGCTCCGAACGACGGCATTGCGAGGAAAGATCAGGCCAGCCACGGGTGCGCCGCTCTGGATCATCACATTCAGCGGCTGACCGATGTTCAGGCCCGTTGGTGGCTCTGGTATCGCAAATTGAACGACGGTTGCATGCTGGCGCAGGGCCCGGCTCGTTCCGACGAAGGTCAGCGCAATCTGTTCCCCGCTCGGGGACATCGCCGTTGCGGCTTCAGGCTGCTTCAAACCTATATCGTCATAGGCCAATGCCTCGACCCAAAGGCTGTGGGGGTCCGCGATCTGGAACAGGACGTCTTGCGGCTGAATGACCTGGCCCGGCACGACCTTGGCGGACGTGATGATGCCGTCGATTGATGCCCGTAGTTCCTCAAACCCGGTGCGAGAATTTCGAACGGTTTCGCGGCGCGCCCGCAGGCCCTCCAATTCGCTTTCGAGGTCGTTGACCTGCCCTTGCGGCACTGCGCCGCGCTCGGCCAGCGGCCTCAGACGCCGCAGCTTGTTTTCCGTGACTGCCATCAATTGTTCGATCTCGCCGACCTTCTCTAAGATCGTCGTGCGGTCCGCGACCGGCAGATGCGGTTCGATCTGGATGAGCAGATCGCCCTTGCGAACGGTCTGTCCAATGCGAGGTATGCCTCCATTGCTCGGTACGACGCGGCCCCCGTAGACGCTCTGCACGATGCTGCTCCGGTTGGGGTCGGCCATGACGCGGCCGATCAGCGTGACCGCGGGATGAATCGTCTGCGGCTCGGCTGCGGCGGTCCGTACATCGAGTAGCCGCTGCGTCGGCTTGGCCGCGAAGACGGTGCCGTCTTGCAGGCGCCGCGGCGCATCGCTCAGTGCGGGAGCGTCTGGAGGATTCGGTGGCGTTGGGTTCGTCCGGCCCTCGCCGAACATGAGGGCGGCGAGAATGACGAGCGCCCCTGCCATCGCGGCGGAAATGGAGGCGGCCATGTTGCGGCCACGTCGCCTCCAATAGGCGAAGAGAAGGCCGAGACCCAAGGCAGCTAGCGCGGAGGCAGCGATGGCAGTTCGGCTTGAGAAAAGCCAGCCACGCTCATGCTTCTGTTCCGGGAGTCGGGCATCGCCGGCACGCGTCGGTATGAAGGAGTCGACCAGCAGATCATTCCCCTTCCCGGCGCTAACCGAGAAGATGACTTCAACCGATCCAGGCGGTGTGCCATTCGGGATCGTCGCCGTGTAGACACCCTCTCCGTTGCTTGGAGCCTCGATTGGGGCGGAATCGCCGATCGTGACTTGCAACCCAGCATCCGAAACCGGTTCGTTCGTAACTGCATCGTCAATGAAAACGGAAAGCTTGCCGTCTTTCAGGATGCCGACGATCTCGTACAACTCGGAGCGCGCCGCAACTCTCGGATAGGCTGATGAGACAGCCGCCGGTTTGTCAGCATCGCCGTGATCGTGCCCCTCATGGGCAAAGGCGCCTGATAGACCAAAGAACAGGCTTACCAACCAGCCAAGACCGGTCAGCCAAAGAGTTGTTGGCCGCCCTTTCGGGCAGCGCTGATTCATGAACATGGAAAGATCCTTCAGACATGCAAAAGGCGGCGGCCGAGGGCCGCCGGGATCACGCGATGCTGAAGGTACTTGGTGGCCGGATGAGTGCCTCGGGACTTACCCCGATAATGACCCGCGCAACCGGCAGTTCGACAGCGCCGAGCACCTCAAAGGAACCGAGCAGGTCGATGAACTGCGGTGAGGCGATGGAGGTGCCAAACATGTCCCAAACCACGCCTGGAGCGCCCTCGTCGTCGTGATCGGGCCCATCATGAACGTGGCCTTCGGCGTCGTCACCGCCATGGGAATGCACATGGCCCACCAGCTGATCGTGAAAATGCAGGGAACCACTTAACGTGACCGAAGGTGCAGGCATCGCGCCAACGGCCGCCTGCACCTGTGAAACCGAGATCAGGGTCACCTGAATCACAAAGGCCCATATCGCCACGAACATGGCCGTTCTGGCGAGTTGACGAAGTCGTTGGACAACACCGTGCTGCACGGCAAAGACCTAGGTCATCCGCGCCGCGATTTCAAGGCGACGGTGCGCGCGCATCGTCCATCGGCGAGAGCTTGCCGGCGTCTCGGTCCATCATCTCTCGGCTGAATCCGAGGCCGCCAGCGCCGCGTGCGGCCGGAAGCGGCCTCGAACATCACTCGGCCGATTTGTCTTGCTTGTGCCGGAAGGGATCGGCGCTGTCATCGTGACCGCTGCGGCTGCTGAAGAACATCAGCGCCATCAGTCCGCATCCGATCAGCAAGGAGAAAAATGTGCCAAGGCCTAGCGCGATCCAGCCGTGCCTGCCGATCTCGACCCCGCTGCTGGCATTCCATACCGAAACGGCCCAGACACCGGTCAAGATCAGGATCATGGCCAAAACGGCGAGCAGGAGGATCTGGCCCTTGCTGATGCGTTCCATAGTCACGCCTCCTGGTGCTTGGCGGACCAACAAGCTGCGCCGGAGGCCGTTCCTCGACCGTCGAGAGCAATTACCGTTTCAGGCATCGGTCGCGGATGGCCCAAAGGCGTTCTGGTGACACCCCTTTCTTTTTTTACGCATTAACGGCGCGACCATGTCGGCAGGGACCAGTCTCGATCGTCCTCCGGTGGACACTGCTCGGAAGGGCCGTGTATGGACCCGTGCACGTGAAGTGATGTCATCACCTCAAGCCGTCAAAACGAACCTGGAGCAATGCCCATGAGAATTACCGTCGAGACCAACGTAGCCGCTCCCGTCGATCAGGTCTGGCGTGCCTATACGACACCTGCCGACATCGTGAAGTGGAACGCCGCCTCCGACGACTGGCATACGACCAGGGCTACGGTCGACCTGCGTGACGGCGGCGCCTTCTCGTCGCGCATGGAAGCCAAGGACGGCAGCATGGGTTTCGACTTCGCCGGCACCTACACGAAGATCGTTGAACACAAGCGGATCGAATACGCGTTCGGCGATCGAAAGGCCGAAGTCGAGTTCGTGCCCGGCCCAAAGGGGGTTGTCGTCCGCGTCGTCTTCGACAGCGAACCGACGCACTCGGTCGAGCAGCAGCAAGGCGGTTGGCAGGCGATCCTCGACAGCTTCGCGCGATATGTGGAGGCAAAGCAGAATAAGTCGTGACGTCGTGTGTAGGCAGGAGAAGGCGGCCCTGACGGGCGTGGTCGGATTTCCGCGGAGCACCTGACGGAAATTTAGTCCGCTTAGGGTCGCTTGCCGACATCCGACAGACGGCGACCGAGGTCAGCCACGGGCCAAAAGCGGAAGCACCAGTCACAGTAAAGTGCGCGTCGGCCTTGACCAAATTAGGACGCTCACAATTCGAGGAGCCACCGCGCTAAAAGCCAAAACCGAGGCCGGACCGGATGATCCAGATGCCGATCTCGATTCCTAATTTAGACGACCGCTATGGACTTCGCGTTCAGCAGATCGTGTAGACCGATGGCCTCCCGATCATTGAGTACGATCCTCTCCGAACCAACATAGCTCAGCTCGAACCGTCTCCCCTCGTTGTCAATGGTTCGTACGCCGTCGAGCACTGCAAGAAGCCCAAACAGCGATTGATGGACCGCTGTCGCAATCACGTGATTGACGTTATCGGCGTCTTCCGCTCTCAAGCCATTGTACCAGTCGGAGCATGCGCGCTCCCGGAGCGGCACGCTCCCACCCGGCGGGTTCCTTAGATTGGCTATTGTATCTTCGACTGCGGCATCCCTCACGAAGCGCTTGATGGCTTCAACGAATACTTCCCTGTTCATAGCAGCCTCTCACCTCTCCGGCGGTATATGCTGTCTTATGTGGATCATCAACACTCGGGAATGTGCCCAAGTCTGCTTCGGGTCAAAAGCTGCCGCGGCGCACCATGTTGCGATTGGTCCGCTGAGGGTCAAAGCGGAAGTCGCCACTGCTCGGTCGTCGCAGCCCCGCGAGCGCTGGCTGCGACGATCTTTCGGGCAGCCCAAATTTCCGCAATCCTCCGTATCGGCGAATATCAATCCCCGACTCTGGAAGCGCGGATGATCATGCCGGTATCAGGTCGATAATGCGCATGATCGCGACAGTTGAGCCGACATTCTCGAGATCTTCGCCGATGCCTTTCTTGCAAGTCCAAACATCACCCTTCTTCGCAACAAATTCCATGCCGTCGGTTTGTTTCACCCGGAGTTCGCCCTCGGGTACGTGGCAAACCATGTCATTGGGCATGGACGGGTTGGAAGTCTTTGCACCTGGCTGATAAATGACATCGCGCATTGAGACTGTTTTGTAGCCCGGGATCATCGACTCGCGTTTACCCCAAGGTTGGTTGCTTACGCCTTGTGGTGGCTTAGTTTGTGCGGAGGCTGATGTTCCCGCCGCGAGCACCGCAGTGGTTGCAAAACCCAGTGATAGCGCTGATCTTCTGTTGATCTTCGTCATCGCTGCTCCTTTGGGCGTTTCGGCCCGCAGGCCTATCCTTAGGGCCCTGGGTGTGCAAACTACACTGGATGTTCAGCCGAAGCGCAACCAAAGACTTGCAGGCCGGTGGCTAGCGCAAATTAATGCCCGTTTAGGGTCAGAAGCTGCCATCACGCAACATGCCGAGATTGGTCAGCTAAGGGCCAACAGCGGAAGCCGCGCTCATTCGATCATCTCGTTGCGCAGATAAGTCCTTGGCTCAGATTTCATTTCGGCAGCCCGGGGCAATGTGCCAGCACGCCGGTTGATGGAAACTCGGCGCAGCGGAGTTGATACCGCACGGGATCACCACAGTGGTACCCTGACCTTCCGCCGCCACTGTGGGGCCAAGTCGCTCGGGCGGGGGTCGCATGGTGGTCGGCGCACGAGACGGAAAGTTCCACTCCGGCGGCCTGCCTGTGACTGCGTCCGGATAGGCAAATCGCGGAGCGACGCTCCGACGTCGGCTTTCGGGGAGCACACGCGTCATGGATGAAATCCTGCGTTGGGTGGCGACAGTCGGCACGATCGGCGCCGGGCTGATCCTAGCTGCCCGGGCGCGGCCACTCATTACCGGCTGGGCCTTCGTCGTACTGAGCGGTGCATCGGTGATCTGGATCGTCGTCGGCTATCTAACAGCGGAATATGCGCTGATGGTGCAAAACCTGGTGGTGACACTTATCAACGTGTTCGGCGTCTACCGATGGCTGATCTGGAAAGGAAATGTATGAAAGCGTTCTGCCTGCGCGCTCTGCCGCCCTCGCGCGAACAGGTCAAGCTTAGCTCGGCGGCCTCTGTCCGGTCTTACTTCACGTCCATTGGGAGATTTGCGGGTTAGCGCCTCATCAAGCGCCAATAACCTTCCAGCGCGCGCCACTCGAATATGAGGACTATGCTGCCGACCAGCACGGTCCCGACCCCGAACACTATCAAAATCATTTGGAGCATCGAAACACCGCGTGCTCTGTCAATGCCGCTAAGTATCAAATTGGACGGTTTTCCCGAAACCCTTACTTGGGTGGCTGCAAGCCCGGCGAGGTCAACCAATCGCTTAGATGCGCGCCGGTCTCAGCAATCCTGGCTCGCTTAAGCAAGCCCTCACGTTCCGCACCAGCGGGCAAGTGGCTGGGCCCGCTCTTTGAGCGTAATGGCCTGTTCGGCCATTCGTTCTTCAAGGGAGCGAGTTTGCTTCACTCTTTTGCGGCGATCTCCCATGGCGCGCTCCTCGAAAAGTTTCCGACCACTCCAAAATGGAAAAGGTAAGATCGGTTCCCCTACCGGGTAAGCCTAGTCCATCGGATATACAAATTGAGAACGGCAGTAAGTCCGATATGGGTCAAAAGCTGCCCTCGGCAGTCAGCATGACCTTGGTCAGGTCATCTCTGGGAAGCGGACATCGCCGCTCTCAGGGCTGAAGTCAGCCAAGGGCCAAAATCGGACTCATGCATCGCAGCAAATACCATCTCTATTCGATCACCTCGGCACGAACGAGTAACGAGGGGCGGCACAGTGAGGTCGAGCGCTTTGGCCGTTTTCATGTTGATGACTAGCTCGAACTTGGTCGGCTGCTCTACCGGCAGATCGGCAGGCTTGGTGCCCTTGAGGATCTTATCGACGTAGCCGCCTGCACGGCGGAATAGATCGGCTATATCGGGGCCGTAGACGACCAATCCGCCATCGGCGAATTGTCGGAAGAAGTAGATCGCGGGCAAATGGTACTCCGCCGCGAGCCCGACAACTCGTGGGGCTTGGCGAATGGTCAGAATGTCGCCAAAAACAATCATTGCATCGGCGCGCTGGGCAGCTGCTGAAGCAAAGGCGGTGTCGAGTTCCTCGGTCTTAGTCGCCTCGACTATAGACAGAGCGACCCCACGCTTCCGGGCTGTGCTTGGTACCTCCTCAGCTAACAGCAGCCTGTGCATTGGGTTGTCGCGATTGACTAAGAGCGGCGGATGTCTCGACAGGTCAGCTTTGGGGTCAAAAGCGAATATGACGGCCCAGTCGCTATAGCAGCCTCAGCGGCGCTGAATCTGGAAGATTGACCTAAACCACTCAACTGAAGGCCGCACCAGCAGCCATCCTCGCAACCCAAGAGCCTTCTTGCAGGCGAGAAACCACCACCGCCGCGTTCGTTGAACGCTCGGATCGATACTCACCGCAAGCTTAGAAAGGCGTACTGAGCTTTCCATCGCTCCTTCATTGAAGGCGGCGCTTGCGCAGCCGATCGCTTCAAGAGCCGACATGTGGATCAACCAGGCACGAAGATCATCAGCGTTCGTCAACCTGGCGGCGCAACTATTCAGGAAGTGATCTATCGCCGCCTTGCGTTGGAGCAGGTCTTGCTCCCGCGAAGGCTCGCTTGACATATTGGCCGAGTGCGATCGATACACAGCTTGATCAGCAGCAATGACCCCCACGTCGCCATGTGCGGCGAGCCGTAACCACATCTCCATGTCAGAGGCGTAGGGCAAGTCAGCCAAATACCCGCCTACTCTTTTCTGCAGGCTCGTGCGGACCACTACGGTGGGTGACAGCACGATATTTCTTGCGCCGCTAAGCGCAATGAAATCAAGTCCGGACAAAACGTGGGTTCTGGATCCCACTCCTGTTCTATGGCGCGAACGCTCCCCCCGTTGATCCACGACAACCGCGCCTCCGAAGGTGAAAGCGACAGAAGGATAATCGTCCATCAGATCCGCCGATCTGTTGAGGGCGCCGGGCAGCAGGTAATCGTCCGCAGACAACAAAAGCATGTAGTTGGCCTTCACCCAGGCGATGCCTTCGTTGGCGGTAGCGATGAGACCTTGATTCGAGGTGTGCCTGCGGTAATTGACGCGGAGATCGGAGCCAACCAACTCTTTCGCAACTTCCGCAGTATTGTCGGGCGACGCATCATCGATGATGAGCACGCGCAATTCGGGACCGGATTGCGTCAAAACGCTCTCGACGCACTCTCGCAGGAAGTGCCCGTACCGGAAGCAGGGAACAACGACGTCTACGGAGCTCATTTTGTCGGATTCCACCGACTTACAAAAAGCGTCGAGATCTATCTGTTCAACAAAATACGGATTGAATGGGTTCCTGCCGGCTTCCATGGCCGGTAGTTCATCGGCTCCTTTCAACGCTGCCGATCAAATCCGCTCCTTAACTCCCCGAGTCCGCAACGGGTCAAAAGCTGCGCTCGGCAGTCAGCATGCCTTGGTCAGCTCATCTCTGGGAAGCGGACATCGCCGCGCTCTGGGCTGAGGTCGCCCACGGGCCAATCACGTCGTTTTGGACCGCTCTAGGCAAGTCCGATCTACCCTTCAAAGGCGACATGAGGCGACAGGCGGATTCAGTCGCATCCGCAAACGTCGAACTATGGGCCCCGGCTGCCCATCACCTTGGGTCAGTTCGGGCGCAGCTTCGGGGGCATCGTAGCCAAAGTGGATGACCAAGTGCCCTTGGCTTGCTTTCGCCGAAAGGTGGTGGTGAAGCTGGGTTATGTGATGGGGATCCTGCGCGAGCGGGCGTGACTCGCTCGCATCACGCTGTGAAGCATGAACGCTGCTAGCGGCCACTTCAATTCGTCGTGGTCTTGCCGCCGCGCATGGACACGAGCTTTTCCTCACGAAATCGGAGAACGAGCCATGCGGTCTCATCGAAACCGTCTGCGAGCTTTCCGTGGTGAGAATACACCATCTGAGCAGCTTTCGACTTCGACGGCGGTCCGAGCGCCGTGACTACCTCCAAACGCGACATACCTAAATGCAGCTTGCGGTCGAAGACGAGGGGCGCGAACTTTTCCGGGATGATGGCGCAATCGGTCGAGGTTTCGGCGTCTTTCTCGGTGAACTCTTCAACGATCTCCGTGACGAGATGGTCCGGGCCGCCTATCTCTCCGCTGGATACGACCCATAATCGATGCTGCGCGCGCCTATAACACAGCCAATAGATGCTACCTCCAGCGTCTCCCTGGTGTTGGATGGTCCCTTCGCCCACGGCTTCGCGAACCGCGCCGAGCCGCGTCTCCTCGAAGCGGCCGGCGAATGCGCCTAGCGAAAAGCGGGTCGCCAATCTCTTCACGACCGTCGGCGGCACGCGCTCGAACGCATGTTCGTCGAACGGCGGCGGCGGTGTCTGCGCGGAGCAGTCGTGCGCGGGGATCGCGAAAAGGAGAAGCAGCAAGAGAAGCGTCTTTCGACCATCAACTCCGAATTGCCTTACATTGGAGGTTGAGCGCTTCTCCATAGCTCGATTGCTCATCATTTTGTGCTCAGAGCTTTCTTCATTCGCCTGATCGCTTCTGGGGCGTCGGAAGCGGCCGGGGATAGCCTCTCGCTAATTCCCCGAACCCTCTTCCGACCCTTGGTCGGGATCACAATTCAAATGGTTCATACACGAACTCGGTCAGCTTCCGGGTCCGGGTCACTTGCTGAGCTCGCCGGGCCGACGCGTGAGGGCTGCTTCAGCGCAGCAACCGGACTCCGCCCTTGCGAGCACTAGTCCTTAAGCCCTTCTCATCAGCCTCAGCGAGGCCGCAAGGCGCAGACTGCGCTTGCCGGCGAGTGCGATGCCTTCGAGCTCACCGCTGTCCTCGTTGCAGGTCCCGGAGAAGCCGATCCCGACCTCATAGCCGCCGAACACGGGGTTCTCGCCTTTGGCCGGCGTGTGCTCCTGGTTGAGCATCTCTCCCTTCCAGCGGCCGTCTGCCGAAGAGTAAGAGCCGAGATAGTAGAAGAACGCATCGCCGCCGAGGATGCGGCCGTCGATCAGCAGCATCACGCCGGAGAGCCCAGCATCGACGCCGTCGAGCGCGCGCAGACCCATCCCGTAAAGCCCGTTGGCGATGCCGCCCTGCCCGATCGTGCCGCGTGGCGGCAGCGCCCCGTCATCGAGCCGCGTCAGGTTGGCCCAGAAACCGGCGCCCGGCATGGTGTCCGCGCCGCCCGTAAGACGGATCTGGTTGCCGTGCAGCCGGCCGCGTGCGCCGATCCTGGCGACGTCGGCGCCCATCAGCGGCTTGTAATGGGGATCGTCGTTATGCCGTTCGGTGATCACCTCGGCGATGATCTCGCCATCGCGCTCGGCATAGGTGCCGAGATGCGCGAAGGCCGAATTGCCGCCCAGCATCTTGCCGTCATGCAGGCACATGATGCTGCGCCCGAACGCATCGTTGACGCCGTATTCAACCTTGTAGAGTCCGTCCAGCAACGCAATGAACCTGTAAAATCGGAAAAGAATCGCGGGCTACCTAGCATTGCCGCCGCCGCTCGGCCATCCGGCTTTTCCGCGCAGGGCCTTGCGGAACCTCCGCGACCGCGATGCCACCATGCCCCCGATTTGCCCGACGGGTCAATCATCCGTTTCGCTTAATCCGCAAGCGAACGATTTCGTTGATCTGTTATTTCAAAGGCTTGGCTACTGTGCATGGGGTTGTTTTCGCGTTTCTTGTTTGCCGCTGGGCTCATCAGGCGTCAGTGACGCTTGAAATACTGCACCTCGCGCTCGTGTTTCTCGGCGGCCGCGCGGCTCCGGAAGGTCCCGAGGTTACGACGCTTGCCGGTCTTCGGATTCACCTTGCGTGAATAGAGGCGGTATTCGCCGGATGCCAGTTTGCGGATCATGATCGCGCTCCGTTGTGTCTTGAGATCAACGGCGTCCATGCGGTTGAGGTTCCGTCGCGTGCGGCTCTGCTCAGAAGCACAGCGTGGTGACGAGCTTGCCCTGCTTGTCCTTGATCGCATAGGGGCAGCGCAGCCGCTCCAGCGCCTTCTTGGCGTCCTCGTCGCCGAGCGCTGTGGCGCGCTCGTAATAGGCCTTGGCGGCGTCCTTGTCCTTTGCGCCGCCGCGGCCGCCTTCCGCGAAGGCCCCCATTCGCTCCAGCGCGCCGGGATGGTTTTGCGCCGCCGCCTTCTCGAACAGCCCACGCGCCGCGACGTCGTCCTTCGCGCCGCCCGTGCCTTCGGAGAGCATCAGGCCGAGCTGGTACTGCGCCTCCGCATTGGTCTCGGCAGCCTTGCCGAGCAGCGCGCGCGCCTGCGCGGGATCGGCCGGCGCGGCGCCACCTGCGCCGCCGAGCGCAGCGAGGTTGCTGACGCCACGGGGATTGCCCGATTGCGCCGCCTTCTCGAACAGTTTTCGCGCCTGCGCCTCGTCCTTGGCGATGCCGGAGCCGGTGCCATAGGCAACACCGAGCTCGACCATGGCCGCGCTCGATCCCTTGTCGGCGGCCTTGCGCCAGGCGGCGATCGCCTCCGCCATCTGCCGGTTGGCGGCGTAGGCGCGGCCGAGCGCGAACATCGCGCGGCGCGAGGACGGCGCGGCCTGCTTGCAGAACCTGATCGCCGTCGCGACGTCGGAGGCAGCGACCTCCGCGACGCCCCTCACGTCAGCCGGCTTGTCGGGGTCGCTGGGATCGGCCGCGACCCGGTCGCACAACACGAGATCGGCCGATTGCGCGCGCGCTGCCAAGGGCGCGGCGAGCACCAGGACGATGGCAAGGAGACAAGTCCGCATGGTCGTCACGTTGCGTCCCCGCCCCGGCAAATTCAAGGCTCGAGTCCCGATTGGCGCAGGACGGGTACGACCTCGGGCGATGCCAGATAGCGCAGCAGCCGGTCCGCAGCCTCGGCATGCTTCGCCCCTGCCATGCGGCCGGCGGAGAACACCGCCGGTGTCTGCAGCTCGTGCGGGATCGGACCAACCACCTCGATGCCGCTAACCTGCTTCAGCTCGCTGATCTGCTGCACAGCGAGGTCGGCCTCGCCGCTGACGAGACGCTCTGCCGTAAACCCCTGCTCGACGATGGTCGCCTTGGCGTTGATCTCGGCTGCGATCCCCATCCGCACGATCAGCTGGGCGAAGTAGACACCGCTCGCGCCCAGCCGCGAATAGGCGATGGACCGCGCTGCGAGCAGCGTCCTGCGCAGCGCCGCTTCGCTTCCGATATCGGGATGCGCCTGCCCTGCCCGCACGGCAATGCCGACATAGGAGCGCGCCAGATCGGCCGCGCTCCCGGCGAGCACGTGGCCCTCCGCGATCACCTCGTCCAGCCCTTCGCGCGTGAGGATCACGAGATCGGCGGCCTCGCCGTCGCGCAGGCGCTTCAGCAAAGCGAGGGTCGGCGCGAAGTCGGCGTCGATACGGACGCCGGTTGCGGCCTCATACGCGGACGACAGGCTGCGCATCGCGCCCATCAGGCCGAGCGTCGAGAGCATGCGAAGGTTTTCCATGAGCGATTTCCGTCGCGATCAGGCGCGATGCATCAGCTTGAGCGCCGCGGTCAGGCGCAGGCTGCGCTTGCCGGCAAGCGCGGTCGCCTCCAGTACCGCCTCTTCCGCGTCGTAGCGGCCCGAGAAGCCGATACCGACCTCGTGGCCGCCGAAGATCGGGTCGTCCTTGGCCGGCGTGTGCTCCTGGTTGAGGATCTGGCCCTTCCAGCGGCCGTTCGCGGCGGTGTAGCTGCCGAGATAGTAGAATGCCGCATCGCCGCCGAGGATGCGGCCCCGGTTCAGCAGCATCACGCCGGTGAGGCCGCCGTCGAGACCGTCGAGCATGCGCAGATGGATGGAGTAGAGACCGTCGGCGATGCCCCCTTCGCCGATGCCGCCAGCGATCGGCACCTCGTCTTCCGTGATCGGCGTCATCACCGACTGGAAGGGAATGCCGGGCAACTCCTTCAGTTCGCCCTTGAAGCGATAGAGGTCGCCATCCGCCCAGCCCTTGGCGAGCAAGGTCGCATCATCGGTGCCCGCCATGGCGCGATAGTTCGGATCGGGGTTATGGCGGACAGTGTTGATCACGACGTCGACGCCGCTGTCGGTCTTCTCGTAGGTGCCGATATGGGCGAAGGCCGAATTGCCGCCGAGCATCTTGCCGTTGCCGGCATGCATCACGCTCCGGCCGACGGCGTCGCCGAGCTGAAATTTCACCTTGTAGAAGCCTTCAAACACCAGCCGTCCCCGGCCCTGCGCGCATCCTGCGGGCACTCTATCCCGCTTTGGGCCGACATGGACAGGCTTCACGCAACGCAACCCTGCTGCATCACGGGAATGGCTGTCATCAAGATGCTAAAAATCCGCCGGCGCCTTTCAGCTCCGGCGGATTGAAAGCCAACCCGGGCCAGCCCCCCAGCCCGGGCCGGGAGGATCTTAGGCTGCGGCCTTCTTGTCAGCCGGCACGGAGGCGATCGTCTTCAGGATCTGCGAAGCGATCTGGTATGGGTCGCCTTGCGAATTCGGACGACGGTCTTCCAGATAGCCCTTGTAGCCGTTGTTGACGAAGGAGTGCGGCACGCGGATCGAAGCGCCGCGGTCGGCAACGCCGTAGCTGAACTTGTTCCACGGCGCGGTCTCGTGCTTGCCGGTCAGACGCTTGTCGTTGTCCGGGCCGTAGACGGCGATGTGGTCCATCAGGTTCTTGTCGAAGGCGGCCATCAGGGCCTCGAAATACTCCTTGCCGCCGACCGTGCGCATGTACTCGGTCGAGAAGTTGGCGTGCATGCCGGAGCCGTTCCAGTCGGTGTCGCCGAGCGGCTTGCAGTGGAATTCGATGTCGATGCCGTACTTCTCGGTGAGGCGCAGCATCAGATAGCGGGCCATCCACATCTGGTCAGCGGCGGTCTTGGAGCCCTTGCCGAAGATCTGGAATTCCCACTGGCCCTTGGCGACTTCCGCGTTGATGCCTTCATGGTTGATGCCGGCAGCCAGGCAGAGGTCGAGATGCTCTTCGACGATCTTGCGGGCGACGTCGCCGACGTTCGAAAAGCCGACGCCGGTGTAGTACGGGCCCTGCGGCGCCGGATAACCCGAGGTCGGGAAGCCAAGCGGACGGCCGTCCTTGTAGAAGAAGTATTCCTGCTCGAAGCCGAACCAGGCGCCGGCATCGTCGAGAATGGTGGCGCGCTTGTTGGAGGCGTGCGGGGTCTTGCCATCGGGCATCATGACTTCGCACATCACGAGCACGCCGTTGGTGCGCGCAGCGTCCGGGAAGACGGCGACCGGCTTCAGCACGCAATCGGAGCTGTGGCCTTCGGCCTGCTGGGTGGAGGAGCCATCGAAGCCCCAGAGCGGAAGCTGCTCGAGCGTCGGGAACGACGCGAATTCCTTGATCTGAGTTTTGCCGCGCAGGTTCGGAGTCGGCGTATATCCGTCGAGCCAGATGTACTCGAGCTTATACTTGGTCATTGAGCCTCTCTGTAGATGATGCGAAAGGTTGGGGGCCTGGCGGCCCCCGAACGTTTTGTACCCGGCCATCATCGGCCGGCCCCTTACAAGCATTTAACGTGCCAAAAGGCCGCAGCGCGGGAGGTTCTCCACCGCGCCTGTCCCCTGCCCGGTGTCCACGCGATGTCGACGGCGTCGTGCGTCATAGCGGCGCACCATTGCGTGTAGCTGCACCGCAAAAATCCCGCGAAAAACGCCCGATTCTGAAGCAGGCCGGTCCGCGCCGGAGGTTGCCGATGAAACGCGCATCAACGTCCAGCAATTTTCGCAAAGCTTCACGCCCCTGCCTAGCAACCTTTGGAATGGCCCAGCCGTTAGCCACCGACACCATGCCTTAGGGGATGCAGTAGGCCACATGCCTACAAATTGGGCGGAAACTGATTTCGTTTTCAGCACTTTGCAATTCGGGACGCACGGCCGATATGGGGATTCCAGTAACCACAATCGAACGAGTCGGGCGCACCATGGAGGCCAAGGCGCTTCGACCAAGGAGAAATCGCAATGATGAACAATGGTCTGAGTCACGGATCGGCAACGATCTACCAATTCCCGGTCGGGGGCCGCGCGGCTCTCGCGGGACGCCGCTATGGCGAGACCCGCCTTCCTGCCGATCACGCTTCGCTTCCGGCGAATGTCTCGATCTGCAGCGACAGCTGGTACCACCAAGAGGCGGTCGACGACGCCAAGCCGAAATGGGATCGCTGATGCCTGTGGTTGGTTTGAAACCGCCGCGCGCTCGCAGGCGCCCGGCGGCCGTTCGAAAAGGGTCGAAACAGCGATGTTTCGGCCCTTTTTGATTCTCGGGTGAACTACGCCGTTCAGATCACCGCGCAGGCCGTCACCGGCCGCTTCAGATGCTTGACCGTGGTGGCCCCGGTCCTGCCGATGGTCAGCGTGATACCCGCGCCCGAATAGCGTTTTCCGGCGACCGACAGCCGCCTGGCGAGCGTGACCGGCTCGCCGTCGATCTGGAGAAAGGCCCGCTTGTCGGCGTCATAAAATGCAACGATGAACTGAGTACCATCGGCGCAGCGATAGGTCTGGAACGTCTGCGCTTCAGTCTGCCGCGCACTGGTCATTCCAGCTGCCAGCATGGCGGTCGTCAAAAGAATGGCCTTGTGCCGGCCCATGATCGCCCCCTGTAATAGCTTTCAAGGACGCCCCTCGTGCGTCCAATGGAACCATAACCGAAGCCGATCCCATGTCAGATTCCCCTGCCCGTCACCTCGCCTTGCAAGGCGCCAGCAATTTTCGCGATCTCGGCGGCTACCCGACCATCGATGGCCGCACCACGCGCTGGCGGCACATCTTCCGCTCCAACCATCTCGGCCAGCTCACCGCTGCCGATATCGAGATCGTCAGGGCGCTGGGGGTGCGAAGCGCTTTCGATTTCCGTGGGGTTGAGGAGCGCGCGGCCGGCGTCTGCGTCGTCAGCGAGATCACGGTGCATTCGCTGCCGATCGAGCCGAGCGTCGTGGCTGCGCTGCGTACCGAACTCGCAAGCGGCACGCTGACGGCACCGGTCGCGCTGGAGCTCATGCGCGAATCCTATCGCAACTACGTTCGCTACCACACGAACAGCTTTCGCAACCTGTTCGGCCATCTCCTCGAAGATCGCGCGCCGCTGGTGATTCACTGCACGGCGGGCAAGGACCGCACCGGCTTTGCCAGCGCGCTGATCCTGCATGCGCTCGGCGTACCCGATGAAATCATCGCCGAGGACTACCTGCTCACCAACCAGTATTACAAGCGCGATGCGACGGCCGCCTTCGACCTGCCGGAGGACGTACGCAATGCCATCGGCAGCGTCGAAGCCTCGTACCTTGCCGCTGCATTCGAAGCCATCGGCAGTGAATATGGCGATCTCGAAACCTATCTGCGCGACGCCCTCAAGCTTGGCACGGCGGAGCGGACCGCGCTGCAGGCGCGCTATCTGCAAGCATAGGCCGCGCCCGGAGAGTGATGATGCAAGACAGGATCCTGATCGTGACAGGCGCACTCGGCGCGCTCGGCAAGGTGGTTGCGGAGATCGCACGATCGCGCGGCGCGCGCGTGGCCGGCATCGATCACGCGCCATCGCAGATTCCCGCAACGCCCGAGAGCATCGAGATCGGCGGCGTCGACCTCTCCGACGCGGCCCAGGCGAAGACGGCAGTTGACGCGGCGGCCAAGCATTTCGGCCGGCTCGATGCGCTGATCAACATCGCAGGCGGCTTCGCCTTTGAAACCGTGGGCGATGGCGACGTCAAGACCTGGCAGCGCATGTACGCGCTGAACGTGCTCACCGCGCTCAACACCTCGCGCGCGGCGCTGCCGCATCTCGCAGCGTCCAGGGCCGGCCGCATCGTCAATATCGGCGCCATGGGCGCGCTCCAGGCAGGCTCCGGCATGGGTCCCTATGCGGCCTCGAAAGCGGGTGTGCATCGGCTTACCGAGTCGCTGGCCAGCGAGTGGAAAGGCAAGGTCACGGTGAATGCCGTGCTGCCGTCGATCATCGACACCGCCGCCAACCGCGCCGATATGCCGAAGGCGGATTTCTCCAAATGGGTGACGCCGCGGGAACTCGCCGAGGTCATCCTGTTCCTGGCCGGCGACGCGGCCAGCGGCATCACCGGCGCGCTGATCCCGGTCGGAGGACGGGTGTAAACGCGTTGCGTTCGGATCCTCCTGCGCGGGAGCTCTGATTCAATCGGACCCCAGAACGCTCTAGACTGCCCGCAACTGATTCTCCGACCGGACGTCCCCTTGGAAACTACGCTCTACCTGCCCGTCAAACGCTTCCTCGAAGAGCTCGGCTTCACCGTGAAGGGCGAGATCGGCGGCTGCGATCTCGTGGGCCTCAGCGCCGGCGATCCGCCCGTGGTGGTGATTGGCGAGCTCAAGCTCGCCTTCAATCTCGAGCTGATCCTACAGGCGGTCGACCGCGCGCCGGCCGGCGACGAGGTCTGGATCGCGGCCAAGATGTCGATCCGGGGCAAGGGGCGCGAGAGCGACGCGCGCTATCGCAATCTCTGCCGCCGTCTCGGCTTCGGCATGCTCGGCGTGACCGACCGCGGCCAGGTCGAGGTGCTGGTGAAGCCGCCGACCGCAGCGCTCCGCCGCGAGCCGAAAGTGCGGTCGCGCCTCGTTGCCGAACACCAGCGCCGCCAGGGCGATCCCGTGCTCGGCGGCAGCACGCGCGCCCCGATCATGACGGCCTATCGGCAGCAGGCTCTGGCCTGCGCCTCAGCGCTCGCCGACGGGCCGCGGCCCGTACGCGAATTGCGCGAGCGCTGCCCTGACGCCGGCAAGATCTTGCTTAACAATGTGTATGGCTGGTTCGAACGGGCCGACCGGGGAATCTACGGGCTCACCGAGGCCGGGCATGCCGCCCTGAAGCGCTGGCCGCAACAACGGATCGAGACCGATGCCGGTGCCGCGTCACCGCCCTGACACCCCGACCAGTGCATAGCTGAGATGCCATACCAATTTCATATTGCAATGCAACATTTGGGGCACTAGGTATCCCGGCATCAAAACGAGGCCGTTATGAGCGCAGACTGGAATACCAAATATGGCACGCGGCGCGTCCGCCACGATCCGCCCACCCTGGACGAGGCGATCTTCGCCGCCATCGGCATTACCGACGATCATGAGCAGCAGGCCGAGATCGCCGCAGCCTTGATGGGGATGCCGCTCGATGTCGTGCAGGCCGAAGTGAAGAAGCAGGCGCGCACCAACAGCCGCATCACCGCCACCCGCGTGATCGCCGGCGAACAGGGCGCACAGCGCTCCGTGGTGGTCGAACGCCGCGTCGTCCGCCGTTTCGGCAACGACAAGCGCACCGGCACCTGAACGTTCATTTCGCGCCCCCAGAATACGAAAGCGGACCGGCTACGCCGGTCCGCTTTTTGATTCAGTCCGCCATTTGAGGTCAGGCGGCGCGATTGTCGTACATGCTGGAGATGATCTTCCAGCAGGTCGAGTTGAGGCTGAGCAAAGCGCGGCCGGCCCTGAACGGCGAGGCCGCGAGATCGGCAAGTTCAGCCTCAGGCGTCTTGGCGAGGTCGATAGTGCCAGTCGATTCGCCGTGACGGAAAGCCAGATGCGCGCCGAACTTCCTGGCGAGCGCCCGCATGGCGTGATTCTCGGCGCCCGTGGTGATGCGCAGGCTCTTATAGCCTTTCCAGCGCGCTTCAGCGATCAGGCGGCTGAACAAGACCGTGCCGACGCCCTGGCGGCGCGCGGAGGCTTCCACACTGAAGGCAACTTCAGGCAGCGAACCATCTTCCGGCGGATGCAGCTCGGCAGCACCACGGACCACGCCGTCGACGATATAGGCGACGATCACGGTGCCGTCCTCGGCGCAGCGGGCGGCGTAACGCTCGATGAATGAGTCGTCGAGAAAGCCGTTGAAACGGTCGTGCCGGCTTCCGGCATCGAGTCTGAGCAGGTGATCGCGCAGGAGCGGCAATTCTTCCTGCTGGCTCAAGGTCCGCACATAGCCCGGAACGGACGGCGCGCGAACGGTGTCTTCAAGTACCACGTCAAAACTCCTCTTGGTGTCCCTCGAGGAGGCGTTCGAATCCCTAGGCCCCCTATATTGTGCATCGCACCATTCTTTTCAAGGAGGGAACCTGCCTAACTTAGCGGCATCGGGAACAACTAATTCGTTAACAAAATCAAGGCGCCGTAGTCTTACAGAACCAGCTGAGTCTGGGTCACCACCGCCACTAGCTTGCCATCCTCGGTTTCCAGCCGCGTGGTCCAGACCTGGGTCTTTCGGCCCCGATGGACCGGGGTCGCCGTGGCAATCACCGTGGTTCCCTCCTTGGCCCCGCCGATGAAATTGGTCTTGCTCTCCAGCGTGGTCGTGCCCTTGGCGTCTTCAGGCAGATTGATCACGGTCGCGGCCGCACCGACGGAATCGGCCAGTGCCATCACCGCGCCGCCATGGATAGTGTGGTGCAGCGTGCAGAGATCGGGGCGGACCATCATCCGCGCCACCACGCGGTCCTTCCCGGCCTCGACGAACTCGACGCCCTTGAGCTCGGCGAACGGCATCTTCATCGCTTTAAGTTTCTCGAGCGGCGTCATCAAAAGTCCTCCCAATCGATTGTTGTCCCAGCGTGAATTGCTTCGGGCGGCAAAGCAATGACGTCGGAGGTAATGGCGGCCGTGACATCGCCCCCGCATTTGCGCATATGAAACGCCATGCGCCACTTCCCGCCCCGCCGCATCGTCTGCCTGACCGAAGAGACGGTCGAAACGCTCTACCTGCTTGGCGAGCAGGACCGCATCGTCGGCGTCTCCGGCTACGCGGTTCGTCCGCCGCAGGTGCGGCGCGAGAAGCCACGGGTGTCAGCCTTTGTCTCCGCGGACATCCCGAAAATTCTGACGCTGGAACCGGACCTCGTGCTGGCCTTCTCCGATCTCCAGGCCGGCATCGTCGCCGATCTGGTCCGCGCAGGCATCGACGTCCACGTCTTCAACCAGCGCGACGTCGCCGGGATCTTGGCGATGATCCGCACGCTCGGTGCGCTGGTCGGCGCGACGGAACGCGCAGCGGAACTTGCGCAAGGTCTTGAGCGGCGGTTGGCCGCGATTGCCGCGACACCCCGCCCCTCGCCGCGGCCGAGAGTTTATTTCGAGGAATGGGATGACCCGCTGATCTCCGGGATCGGCTGGGTGTCCGAGTTGATCGAGATCGCCGGTGGTGAGGATGTGTTTCCGGAGCTGCGCCATCGGCAGGCCGCGAAGGATCGCATCGTCTCGGCGGAGGCAGTGTGCAAGACCGCGCCCGATGTCATTCTCGCATCATGGTGCGGCAAGAAGGTCGTGCCGGCCCGCATCAAGCAGCGTGAGGGTTGGAGTGAAATTCCGGCCGTCCGCAACAACCGCATCGTCGAGATCAAGTCGCCGATCATCCTCCAGCCTGGACCGGCCGCACTTACGGATGGGCTTGAAGCGATCGTGACGACGTTGTGGGGAAAGGACTCGAAACTGCCTACCCCGTCATCTTGAGGTGCGAGGCATGGGACGCAACGCGTTCCATGGGGAGCCTCGAAGGATGAACGGCCCCGATGGAGCCGGGCCGTCGCCCTTCGAGGCTCGCCCAGCGACGCTTCGCGCCGCCAGGCTCGCGCCTCAGGGTGACGGGGATTTTCACGTCACCGCATTCACCACCTGATATTCCGGCTGCCGCCAGATCTCGCCCGCGATCACCTCCTCGATGATCGCGGCCGCCCGCACGATTTCGCTCTCGCCAATGTACAGCGGCGTAATCCCGAACCGCATGATGTCAGGCGCGCGGAAGTCGCCGATGACGCCGCGGGCGATCAGGGCTTGCATCGCTGCGTAGCCGCCATCGAAGGCGAAGGAAACTTGCGAGCCGCGGCGCTCATGGCCGAGCGGGGTAACGAGCTTCAGAGACGGACAGCGGCGCTCGACTTTGGCGATCAGCAAGTCACCGAGCGCCAACGAACGCGCACGGACCTCTGCCATTTCGACGCGATCCCAGATGTCGAGCGAGGCCTCCAGCGCCGCCATTGCCAGCACCGGCGGTGTCCCGACGCGCATACGCTCGACGCCACCTGCGGCCGCATAGCCAAGCTCGAATGCGAACGGCTTTGCGTGGCCCATCCAACCCGACAGCGCGGCGCGCGCGCTGTCGGCATGGCGCGGGGCAACGTAGAGGAACGCTGGCGACCCGGGGCCGGCGTTGAGATATTTGTAGGTGCACCCCGCCGCGAAATCGGCGCCGCAGCCGGCAAGATCGACCGGCAGCGCGCCGGCGGAATGCGCGAGATCCCAGACCGTGACGATGCCGAACGCATGCGCCTTTGCGGTGAGCTTCGCCATGTCGTGACGCCGGCCGGTGCGGTAATCGACCTCTGTGATGTAGAGCACCGCGATCTCGTCCGAGAGTGCGGCGTCGATCTCCTCCGGCGCCACCAGACGCAATTGATGGCCGCGCCCGAGCGTGGCGATCAGGCCTTCGGCCATGTAGAGGTCGGTCGGGAAATTGCCGGTGTCGGACAGGACGACCTTGCGGGACGCGTTCATGTCGAGCGCGGCGGCAAGGGCCTGATAGACCTTGAGTGACAACGTATCACCCACCATCACCGAGCCGGCTTCCGCGCCGATCAGCCGCGCGATGCGATCGCCGACGTGGCGCGGCTGGGCGTACCAGCCGGCGGTGTTCCAGGCCCGGATCAACTCATTGCCCCACTCGGTCGTGATGACGCGGTTGACGCGCTCGGCCACGGCCGCCGGCAGCGCGCCGAGCGAATTGCCGTCGAGATAGATCACGCCGTCAGGCAGATGGAACAGCGCTTTGGTGTCGTCATAGACGCGATATCTGGTCATAGACATTTCTTTGGGCGTTTCTACAGAATGGTGCGGACGCGCCAGAGTTCGGGGAATAGCTCGACCTCCAGCATGCGCTTGAGATAGCTGACGCCCCCAGTGCCGCCAGTGCCGCGCTTGAAGCCGATGACGCGCTCGACCGTCGTCACGTGGTTGAAGCGCCAGCGGCGGAAGTAATCCTCGAAATCGACCAGCTTCTCGGCGAGTTCGTAGAGCATCCAATGCGTCTCCGGCGCCTCGTAGACGACGCGCCACGCCTGCAGCACGCCTTCGTTGAAGCTGTGGGTCTCGCGAACATCGCGCGCGAGCACCGCCGCCGGCATCTTCAGCCCGTTGCGGTCGGCGAGCCTGAGCACTTCATCATAGAGGCTTGGGGTCGCAAGCTCGGCTTCGAGCAGCTTCGTCGTCTCCACGTCGTGCGCGTGCGGCTTGAGCATGGCGTGGTTGCGGTTGCCGAGCAGGAATTCGATCAGCCGGTATTGGCGCGACTGGAAACCGGAGGACTGTCCGAGCTGCGAGCGGAAGCGCGTATACTCGCTCGGCGTCATCGTGCGCAGAACGTCCCAGGCGTTGTTGAGCTGCTCGAAGATCCGCGACATCCGCGCCAGCATCTTCATGGCGGGCTGCACCTCGTCTCCGGCGATGGCACGGCGTGCGGCGCTCAGTTCGTGGATGGCCAGGCGCATCCACAGCTCCGTGGTCTGATGCTGGATGATGAACAGCATCTCGTCATGCGCTTCCGACAACGGATGCTGCGCGCCCAGGATCGCATCCAGCGCCAGGTAGTCGCCGTACGACATCCGCCGGGCGAAATCGGTCTCGGCGCCTTCTCTCGTGGGATCGTAATCGCTGGACGTCATGGACAGGCCCTTTCGATCGATCTTCCCCGGCTTTGCTCAGTCGAGCCCGATCAGGCGCGCGGTGATCGGCGATGACGGATCCTTCAGTCCGTCGATCACGGTAAAATGGTTCAGTCCGGGATCGACGACGAGGCGGGTCGGCACGTCGAAGCCGGTCCAGACATTGGCCATCAGATCGGACTGGCGGATGAATTCCGGCCGCTCGCTGCCGCCGACCCAGGCGGTGACGGGTGAATGCCCGCGTGGCAGATGCAGGGCCGCGCTTTCGAGCGTCGCCTCCTCCATCGTCATGCGCAGCGTCTCGTTCATCTTCGTCTTGAGCAGCGGACGCAAATCATGCAGACCGCTGATCGAGAGCGTGCCGGCGATGCGGTTATAGACAACGGGCTCCAGCCGGCTGTCGTCGCACAGCATGCGCGTGACGAGATGGCCGCCGGCGGAGTGGCCGGCGAGCCGGATCGGCCCGGGGACGAGCGAGGCCGCCTTGGCGATCGCCGCAGCGATCTCGGCGGTGATGTCGCAGATCCGTGCGGCCGGCGTCAGCGTGTAGCTCGGCAACGCCACCGCCCAGCCATGGTGGCGCGCGCCTTCGGCGAGATCGGTCCAGGTCGATTTGTCGAAGCGCATCCAGTAGCCGCCGTGGACAAAGACGACGAGGCCCTTGCTGTCGCCGTCGGGCGGGATCAGGTCGAGGCGCTGACGCTCGCCGGCCCCATAGGCGATGTCGGCGCGAAAGTTCTTCAGCCCGGCGCGGTAAGCCGCCGCGCGCTCCGCCCATTGTCCAGGCGTCTTGTCCGAGCCGGGGATATGGGCCGAATTGGCGTAAGCATCGTCCCAATCGCGCATTGTCGCTCCCACGGACTCGTCCACCGAACCGGACGCCAGTCTGCCACCGGGAGGCCCGGCAGCCTAGTCTTTCTTTTAAGCTTAAAGGATTTGAGAGTCAGTGTTTCGGGCAGATCGCGCTCCAGCCGAGACGCCGTAGGGTGGGCAAAGCGGAGCGTGCCCACGATCTTTATCATGTCGGGGAAAACTGGTGGGCACGGCGCAAGGGCGCCTTTGCCCACCCTACGAGATCTCGTTCGCTACCCCTTCTCCACCCCGCACCATTCCGCGATGAACAACGCCATCGCCTTGGTGGTCTTCTTCAGCGACTCCAGCTCGACATATTCGTTGAAGCCGTGCATCTCGCCGCCGCTGGCGCCAAAGCACAGGCTGGGGATGCCGTGGTTGAGGCCATAAAATCGGGTGTCGGTGAGCGCGGTGAAGACCAGATCCTCAGGCGTGCCGCCGTAGACTTTGCCGAACGCCTTGCCGAACGCGGCTTCCGGTGCCGCCGCGTCGGTCAGCTCATAGCCCTCCGACAGGAAGCCCGACCATTCAATCTCCGGCGGATTGTTGGCGAGGAAGCGGTGGTTGCGCGCGGCAGCGGCGACGCAGGCCGTGATCTCCTTCTGGTGATCGGCAATCGACCAGCCCGGCAGCACCGCGATCCGGCAATCGACATCGCACCAGGCCGGCACGCTGGAGGCCCAATCACCACCCTTGATGATGCCGGGGTTGAAGTTGATGGGATGGTTCAGCGTCTTGAAGTGCCTGTCAGCCTTGGCCCGCTCGTTCCACTCGATCTCGAGCTTTTGCAGCGCCTGGATCAAATGATAGGCGGCCATGATCGCGTTCGCGCCGGAGCCGGCAAAGGCGACATGGGTCGGGTGCCCCTTCACCCGCAGGCGAAACCAGATCACGCCGACCTGCGAGCGCACCATCTTGCCGCCGGTCGGCTCCGGAATGAAGCAGGCGTCCGCGCGATAGCCGCGCTGCAGCGTCGACAGCGCACCAACGCCAGTGCTCTCCTCCTCGATCACTGACTGGAAGTGGATCCGTGCCGTCGGCTTGAGACCGGCGGCCTTGATCGCATCGAGCGCATAGAGCGCGCCGATGGTGCCCGACTTCATGTCGCAGGCTCCGCGGCCGAACATCTTGCCGTCCTTGATGACGGGCGAGAACGGCGGCGTGTCCCACAGTTCCAGGGGGCCGGCGGGCACCACGTCGCAGTGGCCCTGCAGGATCAGCGATTTGCCGCCATTCGTTTGCGGACGGCAGGTGCCCACCACCGAACGCGCCTTGGAGAAGTCGTGCTCGATCGGACCGAAGCCGCGCAGATCCTTGAGGTCGTCGACATCGATGTGCCAGTCGTCGACCTCGTAGCCGCGCGCGCGCAGGAGGTCGCCGATCATGTCCTGGCACGGCCCCTCCGCCCCGCGGGTCGAAGGGATTGCGACAAAATCGCGTGTGGTGGCGAGCTGGGCCTCGAAGCCGGCATCGACGGCGTCAAGAATCCTCTGCTGCGTTTCGGCATTCATCAGGCAACTCCCGGCATTCCAATGGTTCCCAAGGAGCGCGCAAGCTAGCCGATTTCAGCCGTTCGGGTACTCCACAAAATAAGCATCCCACAATGCATCTTCGAGCAGGCGGCCTTCCGAATAGCCATTCAGCGTCGCAGGCCGGCTGACGCCGTCGAGCAGGCGCGGGCATGGCTCCGGCGCGCCGAGCACGGTGCGCACCGGGATGCGCTCGGCATAGATCGGCAGCGCATAGTCCTCGTCGTCGTCAGCAACACCCTTGGCGCGGACCTTGGCCGAGGCTTCCTCGATCTCCATCGCAATGAAAGACGTCGCCTTGATCTCCTGCGTATTACTGGCCCGCAGGCTCGCCGTGCGGTCCGGAAAGAAGCGGTCGACCATCGCGATCACCGCACGCTCCTTCTCCTCGGGGTCGGTGACGAGATAGGCGGTGCCGAACGCCATCACCGCACGGTAATCGGCGGAGTGATTGAAGCCGCAGCGCGCCAGCACGAGGCTGTCGAGATGGGCGACCGTGAGACACACGCGCTCGCCTTTGGTCTGGCTGCGCAGCATCCGGCTCGCGCTCGATCCGTGCCAGTACAGCTTCGTGCCCTCGCGCCAGAAGAACGTCGGTGTGCAATAGGGCTGGCCGTCGATCACGTAGGAGACGTGGCACAGCATCGAGGAATCCAGGATGCGATGAACCGTGGCGTGGTCGTAGAAGCCGCGGTCGTGCCGGCGCTTCACCTGGTTGCGCACTGAGGTCGGATAGGAATTCGAGGTCTCGGTCTGGCTCACGGCCGCTCCTGCTCGGATTGGAAGAAATCTGAAAGCAGTTGTAGCGGCGCATTTGGTCTGCGATAGTTCCAATTCCATGCGAAATATTCCGACCAATTCTCTCCCCGCGCCGGCCAAGCCTTCCTTGCCGACAAAGGCCGAACTGCCGCTCGACCTCACCGGACCGCATGTCACGCCAGGCGCCTCCGCCGCACACCGGCTCTACCAGGCGCTGTGCGAGATGATCGTCTCCGGCCTCGTCAAGCCCGGCGAGCCGCTGCCGCCGTCGCGCACGCTGGCCAAGCAGACCGGCTTTCGGCGCAACGCCGTCGTCATCGCCTATGAGCGCCTGATCGCCGACGGCTTCGCCGAGGCGACCGTCGGCTCCGGAACGTTCGTCGCCGCGCGCATTCCTGCGCGCACGGCCGAGCCGAACAAGCCGAAGGTCATTGTCGAAACGCCGGGGCAAGGCGCGTTCGCGCTCGGCTGCACCCATATTGACGAGCGGGCGCTGCAGCGCTTCCGCGCCTTCGTCGGCCGCCGCATGCGCGCCTTCGGGCCCGAGCATCTGCACTATGGCGATCCCCGCGGCAGCCGCGAGCTGCGCGCGGCGATCGCCGATCATCTGTTGTCGGCGCGAGGCCTGCGCTGCGACCCCGATCAGATCATGCTCACATCAGGCACGCTGCATGCGCTGCGCATCGTGCTGAGCGCGATCCTGAAGCCGAACGATCAGGTCTGGTGCGAAGACCCAGGTTACCCCGCCGCGCGAAAAACCATCGCGCATTGCGGCTATCGCGCCGTGCCGGTTCCGGTCGACGAGCACGGGATGCAGGTCGCCAAGGGACGCTCTGCCGGCCCCAACGCGCGCGCGGCCTATGTCACGCCGTCGCACCAGTTTCCGCTGGGCGTGCAGATGTCTATGCCGCGGCGGCTCGAGCTTCTGGACTGGGCCAAGCAGGCCGGCGCTTTCGTGCTGGAGGACGATTACGACAGCGAGTTTCGCTATGACGGCGCACCGCTGATGTCGCTCGCCGGCATCGATCGCCTCCAGCGCGTGATCTACCTCGGCACGTTCGCCAAGACGCTGTTTCCCGGCCTGCGCATCGGCTATTGCGCCCTGCCTGAACGCCTGATCGAGGACGTGACGGCTGCGCGCGCGGCGCTCGACCGATTCCCCGGCACGCTGATGGAAGGCGCGGTGGCCGACATGCTCAATTCGGGCGCCTTCGCCGCAAACCTCAAGCGCGTGCGAAAACTCTATCGCGACGCCCGCGACGTGCTGGCCGAAACGCTGGAAACCGCATCCGATGGCGCGCTGTTGGTACCGGTGCCATCGCAAGGCCTGCATCTCGTCGCCCGGTTCGATCCCTCGGTCGACCTGGCGGTGGCAGCGCGGGCCAAGCAGGCGGCCGGCGCGGAAGGCTGGCTATTGGCCGACACCTATTCGCGCGCGCGCCCTCTGCCCGGCTTCGTGCTGGGATTTTCCGGCCATGCGGTTCCACAGCTCGTCGCCTCCGCCGAACGGCTCGCGCGGGAATCGCGCGCCGCGCTGCGCACGAGGAAGAGATCGGCCCGGCGGCCCTGACAAAGGTTCACTATCAGAATCGCGGGCCCGTCCTTACATTGCGGTATCAATGCCGGGATCTTTCACCATGCTTTTCCGCCGTGCAGCTTGCCTCTCGCTCCTGATCTCCGCCGCGCTCGTGACGACGGCGCACGCCGTCACGGTCGGACGCGAGCAGGACATTACCGATCTCAAGCTGGGCCAGCGCGTGCAGGTGGATGACGGAACCTGTCCCGCCGGACAGGTCAAGGAAGTCCGCGGAACAAAGATGACCGACAAGGGCGTCGCGCGCACCGCCGCCTGCGTGCCGCGCTACGGTCCGAAGACGAAATAGTTACTGCTTGGCCGGATCGAACATGCACTGCAAGGTCGGCTTGGCGATCTTGGTGAAGGTCGGGCCAATCTCGCCCTGCTTGGACGCCGGCACCCAGTCGGTCTCGATGGTGGGCACGCCGGTCTCGCTGATGCCGCGCAACAGCGCTTCGCGCAGATCGCGGTCCTCGACGGCGGCTGCGGCATGATCGTGCAGGCAGCCGCAGACTTCCTCGGGATGTTCCCACCGGCCGAGCATCCGCGGCGCGCATTGGCGTACGAACTCAGTGCGGGGATCCGGTAACCTTGAGGGCGCACGCACCTGCGCCTGGGCGGCATTGATCGTCAGAACGGACACGAAGGCAGCGGCGCAAAATCGAACGATCATGATGGCCTTTATCGGCTGATTTTCTTGTTATCGATTAGAAGCGCGCGGCAACCACGATCGACTGCGACGTCGTGGGGGTGATCGGCGAACCGCTGTACTGGAAGGTGCCGACACCGGGGAGATTGCCGTCCGGCGCGCCCGCGAACGAAGAGCCGGCGATCACGAAACCGAAGGCAAGGATGAAGCTCAGCGCGCGCATGGTCTTGTCTCCGAATTCGTGGCCGGCGGTGCGCCGTTCGTCGTTGTGAAGCTGATAACCATGGGCGGTTTCGCGCGTGATGCGCCAAAAGCGCAAAGTGGTTTCATCTTGCGTGAGAATTGTTTCGTCCGGCCCGAGACGACGACACAATTCTCCGAAAAGACCAATCATTTCAGGTAGGTCTCGCCGCAGCTCAAAGTCGCCTGCCAAGTTCCGTTTGCAGTGCGCGAACACACCGGACGCTGCCGCCGTCATGCTCCCGCCTCACCTGCTTCACACGCATTTTACGTTTTTCTGCTGAATGGAGCGGCAAACGAGGGCTGGGTCGAACCGAGGTCACATCGGCTGCGACCCAAGCCATCGAAGCCAGGACGCCCGGATCACCGGGCGCGTTCACTTGAGGGATGGCCATTATGGCGGCGCAAGATCGCGCAATGCCGCGCGAGGCGGACCAACGGACGGACCGCGGAGATCAACAGTCGAATCGCGTCGCCGCAGCCGGCGCAATGTCGTTGCAGTCTGGCCGCGGCTTTGAAGCCGCGCCACAAAGCGTTCGTGCGGCTGACCGGCTCGCACCTTGTCAAACCGCGGGCCAGTCGCGCTGAGTGAAACGCTGACGCGTCACGGAGTGAACGCAAGCGCGTCACTGAGTGAAGAACTCGCCGCACTTCTGGACATTTGCGTCCGCCGGTCCCCACGGCATGATCGGCACGGTCGAGGTCGAGTTCTTCGGCGAGCCCTCGATCAGCCTGTCCGAATAGACCATGTAGACCAGCACGTTGCGCTTGGTGTCACAGCCGCGCACGATCTGCATCTTCTTGAAGAACAGCGAGCGGCGCTGGCGGAACATGTCGTCGCCCTGCTCCATCTTGCTCTTGAACTTGATTGGGCCGACCTGGCGGCACGCCAGTGAGATATCCGAGACCTCCTCGGCAAGGCCCAGCCAGCCCTTGAAGCCGCCCTTTTCCGGCACGGTGAAATGACAGGCGACGCCCTCGACTTCGGGATCGTCGAGACCATAGGTCGCAAGCTTGTCGTTCGGGCTCATCCATTTGAACACGGTGGACCGGCGAAAGATCAGATCGGGCTCGTCGGCGGCCGAAGCGGACGCCGCCGGCAAGACCAGGGCCAGAAGGAAGAAAGCAAAGCCTTTCAAGTGGATGCTGGAAAGACCGAGGAAACGAGATGACATGAAGTTCTCCGGTAACAAGTCGCCACAATGTAGGCATGTGGCAGCCGCTCAGGAAGACGACGGACAGACGGGCGCGGCCGCCGTTTACCGCTCCGTGAGGCTTTTTTGCTACGGCTTGGACAAATGTAGCTGATGGCAGAACCGCCTTGCTGGTGAACGCGTATCCCCTCTGCGAGACTAACGTCTGATTTGGATTATGGATTCGAGGATGAACAGCGTGAACGGGTCGGGTTTTTCTGCCAAGCCGGCGCGACTGTGGCAGGTCGCCATTTTGACGGCGGCGGGTGTGATCGGCGCGACCAGCCAGGCAGACGCAGCATATTATTATTGGACGGATTATTCCGACGGGTCCTATTACGCCCGGCCCGACCGGCATCCCGAAATACCGCGCCAGAAGCCGCAGAAGCGCGGCGCTGCGGTCAAGAAGGAAGCTGTCGCCGGGAAGGAAGCCGGGACCAAGCCACAAGGGCCGCTGGTCATCGTCGTCTCGATCGACCGGCAGAAGGTCACGGTCTACGACACCAACGGCGTGTTCGCGGAATCTCCGGTGTCGACAGGCATGAAGGGCCATTCGACGCCGATGGGTGTGTTCAGCGTCATCCAGAAGCACAAATTCCACCACTCCAACATCTATAGCGGCGCGCCGATGCCGTACATGCAGCGGATCACCTGGTCCGGCGTTGCCATGCATGCCGGCGTGCTGCCGGGCTATCCGGCTTCGCATGGCTGCATCCGGATGCCGATGGCGTTCGCGGTGAAGATGTGGAACTGGACCAGGATGGGCGCGCGCGTCATCGTCGCGCCCGGCGAGATGACGCCGCACAGCTTCTCCCATCCCCTGCTCGCCTCCGTGCGCGTACCGCCGCAGCCTGCGGCCAGCCTCGAGCCGCAGACCAATGTCGGCGACAAGGCCGACAAGGGCGCCACGCTGACCAAAGCCGAAACCAAAACTGCCAGCGCCGACAGTGTGCTCGAGCTGCGCACGTCCGTCGGACACGTCGTGATGTCGGATGTGACCACGGGCAATGCGTCAGCCCGCGAGGAAGCCGCCGTACCGGCCGACGAGACCAAGACGGCCGAGGCATCCGACGCGGCCAAGCCTCAATCGGAGGAAGCCGCCAAGCCGGCTAGCGACGACAAGCCGGCTGCCGACAAGGTCGAAGCTATCAAGACCGAGCCGGTCAAGACGGAAGCCGCGGACTCCGCGAAGACACCCGATGCGCCGGCCACTGCAGCTGCGCTCGCCGCCTCGCCCGACGCGAAGAAGGATGACGGCCGCGTTGCCGAACCGGCACCGGCCGTCAAGCCGGAAGCGCCCAAGCGGGCCGGCCAGATCGCCGTCTTCATCAGCCGCAAGGATTCCAAGCTCTACGTGCGGCAGAATTTTGCGCCGCTGTTCGAGGTCCCGGTCACGATCGCCACGAGCGACCGTCCGCTCGGCACGCACATATTCACCGCCGAGCTCGACAAGACCGATTCCAATGCGCTGCGTTGGTCGGTGGTGTCGTTGCCGGTCTCCGCCCGTTCCGCGGCCCGCGAGGACGACAGCCGCCTCACGCGCCGCAAGGGTGGCGCTGCGGTGATCCCCGTCGCCGCCAAGCCTGTGCCTGCCAAGCCCGTGGTCACGCCGGACAGCCCGGCCGCGGCCCTCGACCGCATCTCGATCCCCGCCGACACCATGGCGAAGATCAACGAGATGCTGACATCAGGCGGCTCGATCATCATCTCGGACCAGGGCATCAACCAGGGCGAGACCGGCGAAGGCACCGATTTCATCGTCCGCCTGTACTGACCTGTTTCACGGCGCCCCGATAACGCGGTGTTGACGAGGCAGGTCGCACCGGCAGAGTAACATGCGGCCCGGATCATTTCGGGGGACGCCGTCATGATGAATCGCAGAACCATGCTCACCGCGGCGCTTGCAGGCATGCTCGCGCCGGCAACACGCGCGCTCGCCGATGGCGGCATGAGCCGGATCTCGGCCTATGCCTTCTCCTTCCCCGCTTTGTCCGGTGACGACATCCGCCTTGCCGCTTTCACCGGCAAGCCACTGCTGGTGGTCAACACCGCCTCGCTCTGCGGGTACACGCCGCAATATGCCGGCCTGCAGGACATCTGGAACGAGTTTCGCGCGCGCGGGCTCACCGTGATCGGCGTGCCCTCCAACGATTTCGGCGGCCAGGAGCCGGGCGGCACTAGCGAGATCACGGAGACCGCGCACCACCAATATGGTGTTACCTTCCCGGTCGCGGCCAAGGCGAACGTCGTCGGCGCGAAGGCGCATCCCTTCTACAAATGGGCCGCCGACGCGCGGCCGCGGGAAGTTCCGCGCTGGAACTTCCACAAATACCTGATCGGCCGCGACGGTTATATCGCCGAGGTCTTTCCGTCCGCGGTCGAACCCGCTGACACGCGGATCAAGACCGCCATTGCCAGGACGCTGGCCGACAGTTGACGCGCGACGCCCCAATCCGGCTGGGCACAATTGTGGCGGGATGCCAAACAGCCGTTGCAATGGCGATGGCCCACCATCTAGGCTAGGATCGTTTGGGGCAGGATGGGTTTTGCTCGCGGCGAAAAAGCCGCGGCGGAACAACGGGATCAATCTCGAGGACAACACCATGCGTGTGGCGGCAGGACTGATTTTGGCAAGCGCAATGTCGGTTGCGATGACCGGCGCAGCATGGTCGCAGACCCCGGCCGCAAAGCCCGCGGCTGCGACGCAAGCCGCACCCGCGGCGACGCCGGCCGCGGCCGCGCCTGCTGCGGCTCCGCCAGCAGCTCCCGCGGCAGCCGCCGCGCCGGCAGGCTTCGTCAATCCGCCTCCGCCCAAGCAGGCGCCGCAGCCGGCCCGCGCGGCCTGCAGCACGCCGGGCGCGCTCGGTGTCGCCCGCACCGTCGAGATCGACACCACGGGCGGTCCCGGCTTCGGCTTCGAGCACTTCAAGGACCTCGACTTCCTGCGCGACAAGGAGGTGGTGCTGACCTTCGACGATGGCCCCTGGCCGAAGAACACGCCCGCCGTGCTGAAGGCGCTCGCCGACGAATGCACCACCGGCATCTTCTTCTCGATCGGCAAGCACGCGACCTATGAGCCGGAGATCCTGAAGCAGGTCTACAACGCCGGCCACACCGTCGGCACCCACACCTGGTCGCACGCCAATCTCAACAACAAGAAGCTCACCGAAGCGCAGCGCAAGGAAGAGATCGAGAAGGGCCTGTCCGCGGTGAAGTGGGCGCTCGGCGGCATCTCGCCCTCGCCGTTCTTCCGCTTCCCGGCGCTTCAGCATCCGCCGGAGATGGTCACCTATCTCGGCAACCGCAACACCGCGATCTTCTCCTGCGATATCGACTCCTTCGACTTCAAGGCTTCAAAGCCCGAGAAGGTGGTCGAGACCGTGATGAAGAAGCTCGACACCAAGGGCAAGGGCATCATCCTCATGCACGACTTCCAGAAGCACACTGCGGAAGCCCTGCCCGAGCTGCTCAAGCGCCTGAAAGCCGGCGGCTACAAAGTGGTGGCGATGCGCGCCAAATTCCCGGCCTCGTCGCTGCCCGAATACGACCAGGAGCTGCTCAAGGACGCCAAGCTGCCGACCGTGAGCCAGCGCCCGGTCAATTCCGTGGTGACGACCGTTTCCGAATAGACGGCCATTGTCTTTCCGTATCGAAGGCTACGTCATCGTCTCAGCGGACGGCATGCTCGCCGACGCCGGCCACGTCATGCCCGACAGCCTGAAGTTCGACGGCGACAAGCTGTTCTTCGAGCAGGCGCTCGATCGCGCCGCGCTGACCGTGCATGGCCGCCACTCGCACGAGCAGCAGCCGAACTCGCCGAAGCGCAAGCGGCTGATCCTGACCCGCAAGATCAAGGCGCTCACCGTCGATCCGGAGATGCCGAACGCGACGCTGTGGAATCCGGAACAGGCGAGCTTCGAGGAGGCCTGTGCCTTTGCCGATGTCGCCTCCGGCATGGTCGCCATCATCGGCGGCCCAGCCGTGTTCGAGATGTTCATGGGCCGCTACGATACGTTCTGGCTGTCGGAAGCCCCGCATGTGCGCCTGCCCGGCGGCGAAGGCTGTTTCGTCGGCGTGCCGGCACGGACGCCGCAGCAGGTGCTGGCGTCGCACGGCCTGAAGCCGGGCACACCGTATCTGCTCGATGCGGCGCATGAGGTGACCGTGACACCCTGGCGCCGAACGTAGGCCCTCAGACGTCCCCGTACGCCGCTTCGGCCGGACGCGTGGTGCGGCCGTATCCCATGATCATGAACAAGGCGCCGATGATCGAGAGATTCTTCAGCGCGTCGACCACCATCTTCGCGTTGTCGGGCGGCGCCTGGTTCCAGAAATCGTCGAACAGCACGGTCGCGACCGCGACGTAGATAATCAGCAGCATCGCGAAGAACCGCGCGCCGAAATTCAGTGCGATCATCAGCCCCGCGATGATTTCGAGCGCGCCGACGGCGATCGCCAGCAGCTGCGGCGTGGTCATGGCGGTGGCCGTCTCCACCTGCTTGGCGTAGGGCGCGACGATGTCGGGCACCACGACCTTGGTGGCGATGAAGTCGGCGGTCGCCTGAATGGCAAAGAGCTTGGTCGCGCCCGTGTAGATGAACAGAACGGCGAACAGGATTCGCCCGAAAGTCACGAACGCTGGCATGATCGGCCTCTTGGCAAAGCGCTAAGCACGGAACGCGTGAGGATTATGAAGAGTCGCGCGCCGCTTTACAAACGGGGAAATGGCGAACTGAAAGTAATTCAAGACTTGCGGCCTCTTCCCTTCTCCCCTCGTGGGAGAAGGTGGCTCGCCGCAAAGCGGCGAGACGGATGAGGGGTATCTATCGGCGCGGAAACTCGCGAGATCCCGAGGCGCGGAAACAACCCCTCATCCGGCGCTGCCATCCCTTCTCCCACAACAAGGGGAGAAGGGATGGCAGCGCCGATGACGCTAGAAGCCTACGTGAACAACGTCGGCTGCCGTGCGGCGCGCTCCTGCGCTTCGACGACCGCGACGGCCGTCATGTTGAGGATGCCGCGCGCCGTCACCGAGGGGGTGAGGATATGCGCCGGGCGCGCCGGGCCGACCAGGATCGGGCCGACGGGCAGCGCGTCCGCAAGCGACTTGATCATCTGATAGGCGACGTTGGCGGTGTCCAGCGTCGGCATGATCAGGATGTTGGCCTCGCCCTCGAGATTGGAGTGCGGCAGCACCATTTTTCGCGCCGCAGCCGAAAGTGCCGTGTCACCCTGCATCTCGCCGTCGGCCTCGATCTCCGGATGCTTATCCTTCAACAGCTGGGTCGCCCGGCGCATCTTGCGCGAGGAATCGGTGTCGTAGCTGCCGAAATCCGAGTGCGAGACGAAGGCGATCTTCGGCTTGATGTTGAAGCGCTGGACGTGGACCGCGGCGAGCGATGCGATCTCGGCGAGCTCCTCCGCGCTCGGATTGGGGCGAACCTGCGTGTCGGCGATGAAGAAGGCGCCCTTGCTGGTGATCAGCAGCGCCAGCGCCGCGTAGTCGCTGATGCCCGGGCAAAAACCGACGATCTCGCGGACATGGCGCAGATGGCTCATGTAGCGGCCCTCGACGCCGCAGAGCATGGCATCCGCCTCCCCGCGCGTCACCGCGAGCGCAGCGATCACCGTGTTGTTGGTGCGCACCACCGTGCGCGCCGCATCCGGCGTCACGCCGCGGCGACCGGCGACCTCGACATAGGACTGCACATAGGAGCGATAGCGCGGATCGTCCTCGGGATTGACCAGGTCGAAATCCTTGCCGGCGCGGATCGAAAGACCGAAGCGCTTGATGCGCGCCTCGACGACCGAAGGACGGCCGACCAGGATCGGCCGCGCCAAATTCTCCTCCAGCACCACCTGCGTGGCGCGCAGCACGCGCTCGTCCTCGCCTTCGGCATAGATCACGCGCACCGGCTGGGTCTTGGCCTTGGCGAACATCGGCTTCATGACGAGGCCGGAGCGGAAGGCGAAGCGCTCGAGCAGCGCGGTGTATTCGTCGAAATTGGTGATGGGCCGCGTCGCCACGCCCGACTCCATCGCCGCCTTCGCCACCGCCGGCGCGATGCGTAGAATCAACCGGGGATCAAAGGGACTCGGGATCAGCGAGCCCGGGCCGAACCCCTGCGTCTCGCCGGTGTCAAAACCCTGCGCGACCGCATCCGAGGGCGCCTCGCGCGCGAGCTGCGCGATGGCCTCGACGGCAGCGTGCTTCATCTCCTCGTTGATGGCGCTGGCACCGACGTCGAGCGCGCCGCGGAAGATGAACGGAAAGCACAGGACGTTGTTGACCTGGTTCGGATAGTCGGAGCGGCCGGTGCAGATCATGGCGTCAGGGCGCACCTTGCGCGCTTCCTCCGGCATGATTTCCGGGGTCGGGTTGGCGAGCGCCATGATCAGCGGCTTGTCGGCCATTGCCTTGGCCATCTCGGGCTTGAGCACGCCCGGCGCCGAGAGACCGATGAAGATGTCGGCGCCGCCGATGACGTCGCCGAGCGTGCGCTTGTCGGTCTTCTGCGCATAGACCGCCTTCCAGCGGTCCATCGTGGTGTTGCGGCCCTCATGCACGAGGCCGTCGATGTCGCAGACCCAGATGTTCTTGCGCTGCGCGCCCATCGAGACCAGCAGGTTCAGCGTGGCGATGGCCGCGGCCCCTGCGCCGGAGGCGACGATCTTGACGTCCGACAGCTTCTTGCCGTTCAGCCGGAGCCCATTGGTGATGGCGGCGGCGACGATGATCGCGGTGCCGTGCTGGTCGTCATGGAAGACCGGGATCTTCATGCGCTCCTTGAGCTGCGCCTCGATCTCGAAGCACTCCGGTCCACGGATGTCCTCCAGATTGATGCCGCCGAAGGTCGGTTCGAGCGCCGCCACGGTCTCGACCACGCGGTCGATGGTGTCGGCGGCGATCTCGATGTCGAACACGTCGATGCCGGCGAATTTCTTGAACAGGACGGCCTTGCCCTCCATCACCGGCTTGGAGGCCAGCGGTCCGATATTGCCGAGGCCGAGCACGGCGGTGCCGTTGGAGACCACGGCGACCAGATTGGCGCGGGTGGTCAGCGTGGCGGCTTCCGCCGGGTTCTTGGCGATCTCGGTGCAGGCCGCGGCGACGCCCGGCGAATAGGCCAGCGCGAGGTCACGCTGGTTGGCAAGCGGCTTGCTTGCCTGGATCTCGAGCTTCCCAGGGCGCGGCAGACGATGGTAGGCGAGCGCCGCCTGGTGGAGATCATCAGAATAGGACGACATGCGGTGTCTCGCCTCGCGTTACCGGCCTCAAAAATGCACGATCCGAAGCCGCGGTCCAAGCGGACCGTATTTCCGGGTCATGGAAACGGGATGAAGCACGCCGGGCGCCCCGGTGGCAACATCCGATTGCGCGCCCATCAACAGGGCGCGCGGTCAAATATTTGAAAATCATAGCTTTCCGTGGACCGCGCGGCGTTTCGCGAATATGGCAGGTTGCGCGGTGCAAAACGAGCAACTGGAGCTGGGAATGAAGCGAATCCTGATCGGCCTGATCGTGGCAGCCGTGCTCGGCGCGGGCGGATGGTTCGGCTTCAACCTCTATGTCCAGCATCGGATGACCAGCGAGGTCGAGGCGGCGTTCGAGCGGCTTCGCGCCGGCGGCAGCAAAGCCAGCCACGGCAAGATCGCCTTCGAGCGGTCGAGCCGGACGCTGACGATCGAGGACATTGCAATCGATCCCGGCAACCCGTTGCAGGGGCACGTCAAGATCGGCGCCTTCAAGAGCTCGGGCGTCCGCCAGATCGGCGAGACTCGCTTTGCCGCTGACGGCATCGACATCTCGGGTGTCGAGATTGCGTTGGATGAAGTCGGCCCCGGCAAGCTGAAAGTGGCCTACAAGATCCCGCAGGTGACGCTGCGCGACTATGCGGGCCCCCTGCGCGTTGAAAACGTGCCGGCATCGAGCTCCTTGAGCGACATGTACCGGTTCGTGCTCGACCAGTTCGCGAGCCTGACGGCAACGTCCGTGATGATCCCGTCCATCAACATCAGTTTCGACGCCGGCAGCAGCGGCGGCAGCGGTGAAGTGGTCTATTCGGGCCTCGCGCTCCAAAACCTCGGCCGCGGCAAAGTCGATGCAATGAAGATGGACCGCGCCACCTTCACGATCAACGTTACGCAGCCGGGCAAGGCGGACAAGCTGACTGGCGAGATCTCCGGCATGATCGTCAATGATTTCGACTCGACCCCGATCCTCGCCGCACTCGATCCGCAGACGAGCGGTGACGACAGCTACCGCCGGGTCTACCGACAAATCTCCGCCGGCCCTTATGTACTCAAGTCCGCGCTGGGCCTGCGTATGGATATCGACGGCTTCGCCATGGAAGACATCGACGTGCAGCCGTCGAAGCTCCATTTGTTCGAGATGTTTGCCATGCTGCCGCAGGATAAGTCGGCCTCGCCAACGCCGACGCAAACGCGCGAGCTGATGAAGAAGGTCGCCGGATTCTACGACGCTATTCGCATCGGCAAGGCCGAGATCGGCCAGACCTCGATTGGCACACCGCAGGGAACAGGGAAGATCAACGCGATCCGCTACCGGCAGGGCGAATTCGCGATCGAGGGCGTCGATGCACCTTCGCCGCAGGGTCAGTTCAAGATGGAGCGCTTCGCGCTCAAATCCTTCAGCATGCCGAACCTGATGCGCTGGGCTTCGGGTCTCACCAATCCCGGGCAACCGCCCTCGCCCGATCAGATGCTCGGACTGTTCCGCGTGCTCGAAGGCGCCGAGATCAAGGGCGTGGTTGCGCCGCATAACAACTCGCGGCAGCCGATCACCGTCGACACGATCAGCCTGAACTGGGGCCAGCTGGTGGGATCGATCCCGAGCAAGGCCAGTCTGGTCGTGAAGATGGTCACGCCGACCGATCCCGCCAATCCGGCGCTGCAGCCGCTGATCGTGGCAGGCGTGGACAAGCTCGCGATCGACCTCGATCTCGGCGCGGCCTGGACGGAAGCGTCAGGCGCATTCGCGCTGGCGCCGGCCACGCTCGATCTCGGCAACCTCGCCAAAGCGCAGGTAAGCGTGGCGCTCGCCAAGGTGCCGCGCGACCTCTTCACCACGACGGACCCGCTCGAGGCTATGGGCCAGTTGGCGCAGGTCGAGACCGGCGCAATCGAGCTGTCGTTGCGCGATCGCGGCGTTGTCGATCTTGTCGTGGCCCAGTTTGCGCGCGTGCAGAATGTCAGCCGTGATGCCGCGCGCAGCGCCCTCGTTGCGATGATCCGGGCGCAGGGCGAGAAGATCGCCGCCTCAAATCTCGATGCCAAGGCCGCGGTCGATGCGCTGGCCGGCTTCATCGAGGCATCAGGCCAGACGCTGACCATCAAGCTGACGCCGCTCGGCAAGCTGCCGGTACTTCAGCTCATGGACGTCCTCGACAACGAGCCGATCATCGCGCTGGCGCAGTTCAGGATCGAGGCGTCGACGGGGTTGTAGGTGACGGCGGCGGTGCGCGCTCCCTCGCCCCGTTCTTACGGAGAGAGGGTTGGGGTAAGGGGCCGCCTCCGCAATCACGGTGAGAGTTAGACTCGCGGAGAGTCCCCCTCACCCGCCTCGCATCTTCGATGCGAGGCGGCCTCTCCCCGCATGCGGGGAGAGGCAAGGCACACTCACTTCTGCGGCAGGTTCACCCGCACATGCAGCTCGCGAAGCTGCTTGGTCGTCGCTTCCGACGGGGCGCCCATCAGGAGGTCCATGGCCTGCTGGTTCATCGGGAACAGCGAGATCTCGCGCAGATTCGTGGTGCCACACAGCAGCATCACGATGCGGTCGACGCCGGCGGCCATGCCGCCGTGCGGCGGCGCGCCGTACTGGAACGCGCGGTACATGCCGCCGAAGCGGTCGACCACTTCCTGCTCGCCGTAGCCTGCAATCTCGAACGCCTTCACCATCGCTTCCGGCACGTGGTTGCGGATGCCGCCCGAGGCGATCTCGTAGCCGTTGCAGGTGATGTCGTACTGGAACGCCTTGATGGTCAGCGGATCCTGGCCCTTCAGCGCATCGAGGCCGCCCTGCGGCATCGAGAACGGGTTGTGCGAGAAATCGACCTTCTTGTCGTCCTCGTTGTACTCGTACATCGGGAAGTCGACGATCCAGGCGAGCTCGAACCGCTCCTTATCGGTGAGGTTCAATTCCTCGCCGACCTTGTTGCGGGCGAGCCCTGAGAACTTCCAGAACTTGTCGGGATCGCCGGCGACGAAGAAGGCGGCATCGCCTTCCTTGGTGCCGATCTGCGCGCGGATCGCCGCGGTGCGCTCGGGACCGATATTGTTCGCAAGGGGACCTGCCCCCTCGCCGCCCTCGCGCCACATGATGTAGCCGAGTCCGGGTTGGCCTTCGCCCTGCGCCCACGAATTCATGCGATCGCAGAAGGCGCGGCTGCCGCCGCCCGGCGCGGGGATCGCCCAGACCTGGTTCTTGGGGTCTTCGAGCATGCGCGCAAAGACCTTGAAGCCGGAGCCGCGGAAATGCTCGGAGACGTCCTGCATCTCGATGGGATTGCGCAGATCCGGCTTGTCGCTGCCGTATTTGCGCAGCGCCTCGGCGAACGGAATCCGGCGCCAGCCTTTGGTGACCGGCTTGCCCTTGGCGAACTCCTCGAACACGCCCGTGATCACGGGCTCCATCGCCGCAAACACGTCTTCCTGCGTGACAAAGCTCATCTCGACGTCGAGCTGGTAGAACTCGCCCGGCAGACGGTCGGCGCGCGGGTCCTCGTCGCGAAAACAGGGCGCGATCTGGAAGTAGCGGTCGAAGCCGCTCATCATGAGCAGCTGCTTGTACTGCTGCGGCGCCTGCGGCAACGCGTAGAACTTGCCGGGATGGATGCGCGAGGGCACCAGGAAGTCGCGCGCGCCTTCCGGCGAGGACGCGGTCAGGATCGGGGTGTTGAACTCGAAGAAGCCCTGCCCCTCCATGCGCCGGCGCATCGACTTGATGATCTCGACGCGCGTCATGATGTTCTGGTGCAGCTTTTCGCGACGCAGGTCGAGGAAGCGGTACTTCAGGCGGATGTCTTCAGGATATTCCTGGTCGCCGAACACAGGCAGCGGCAAATCACCGGCCGGGCCCAGCACCTCGATCTCGGTGACATAGATCTCGATCTTGCCGGTCGGCAGATCGTCATTGTCGGTGCCTTCGGGGCGGCGGCGGGCCTTGCCGTCCATCCGCACCACGAATTCCGAGCGCAGCTTTTCGGCCAGCGAGAACGCCGGCGAGTCCGGGTCGACCACGCACTGGGTCAGGCCGTAATGGTCGCGCAGGTCGATGAACAGCACGCCGCCATGGTCGCGGACGCGATGGACCCAGCCTGACAGGCGGACCGTCTCGCCGATGTTGCTCTCGCGGAGCGCGCCGCATGTATGTGACCGGTAGCGATGCATGGTCGTCCCAAAAATGATGTCGGTGGAAGCGAATCGGACCGCCTGTCACGGCCGGTCCGAGATTGCGGCAGGGTTTACCCGACGAGGCCGGGGGCGGCAACCAAGGGAACGGCCTGTTTTGGGCCGGAAGCGCCCATTTTTGCCCGATCTGGGCCCATCCCTTTGCCATCAGCCGTTCCAGCCCTATCTTGAGGGCATGACGGTGCATTTCCCCTTCCAGAACTCCTATTCGGCGCTGCCCGACAGCTTCTTTGCCCGCGTCGCGCCGACCCCTGTCGCCGCCCCCCGGCTGATCAAGCTGAACCGGCCGCTGGCGGTCCAGCTCGGGCTCGATCCTGACCTGCTGGAGACGGCGGAAGGCGCGGCGATCCTGGCGGGGAAGACGGTTCCCGACGGCGCCGATCCGATCGCCATGGCCTATGCCGGCCACCAGTTCGGGCAGTTCGTCCCGCAGCTCGGCGACGGCCGCGCCATCCTGCTCGGCGAGGTCATCGACAAGGACGGCGTCCGCCGGGACATCCAGCTCAAGGGCAGCGGCCCCACCCCGTTCTCCCGCCGCGGCGACGGCCGCGCCGCGCTCGGACCGGTCCTGCGCGAATACATCGTCAGCGAAGCGATGTATGCGCTGGGCATCCCGACTACCCGCTCGCTCGCCGCCGCCGTCACCGGCGAGCACGTCATCCGCGAGACCGCGCTGCCGGGCGCGGTGCTGACGCGTATCGCCTCCAGCCATATCCGCGTCGGCACCTTCCAGTTCTTCGCCGTGCGGCGTGACACCGAGGCGGTCCGCCGGCTCGCCGACCACGTCATCGCCAGGCACTATCCGGAGCTGCGCGATGCGGAACGGCCCTATCACGAACTGCTCGCCGGCGTCGTCGCCCGCCAGGCCGAGCTCATCGCGCGCTGGCTGCTGGTCGGCTTTATCCACGGCGTGATGAACACCGACAACAGCTCCATCTCGGGCGAGACCATCGACTACGGCCCCTGCGCCTTCATGGACGCCTACAACCCCGCACAGGTGTTCTCCTCGATCGACGAGATGGGCCGCTATGCCTATGCCAATCAGCCGCGCATCGCGCTGTGGAATTTGACCCGCCTCGCCGAGTGCCTGCTGCCGTTGTTCTCCGACGAGCAGGAGAAGGCGGTGGCCGAAGCCCAGGACATTCTCGGCGCCTTCTCCGAGATTTTCAGCACGGCTTATCAAGCCGGCTTGCGCAAAAAGGTCGGCCTGTTCACGGAGCGTGAAGGCGACGACACCCTGATCCAGGACCTGCTCGAAGCCATGGCCAAGAACCAGGCCGACTTCACCCTCACCTTCCGCAAGCTCGGCGATTCCGCCGTTGATGACAGCGCCGATGCGCGTGCGCAGTTCATGGAGCCCGCAGCCTTCGACGAGTGGTCCGGCCGCTGGCGCGCACGCATCGCGCTGGAGCCGCAGAGCGCAGCCGAGCGGCAAGCCGCGATGCACGCCGTCAATCCGGCCTTCATCCCGCGCAACCACCGCGTCGAGGCTGTGATCCAGGCTGCGGTCAACGACGACGACTACGCCCCGTTCGAGGAGCTGGTGCAAGTGCTGGCCAAGCCGTTCGAGGACCAGCCGGAGTTTGCCGCCTACGCCGATCCGCCGCTGCCGGACCAGCGGGTGTTGCGGACGTTTTGTGGGACGTAAACCTGTTCTGGATTGCAAGATGACGCAGCTCTCGGCCCTGAAAGATGACGAGATCGAAGCGATCAAGGCGCGCTGCGAGCAGGCGACCGCGGGTCCTTGGAAATCGTTCATCGAGAAGCGCGATGAACTAAGCGGATCGGACTTCGTCCAGACCGGAGGCGAAGACATCTACCTCACTGGCGCGACGCTCGCCGATCAGGAATTCATCGCCAACGCGCGACAGGACATTCCGAGATTGATCGCCGAGATCAAGCGCCTGCGCGCGATCGACCGTTAGCTCGATCCGCGGGACAAGAACCAAGTTTGCGCGCTTAGATTAGCTCTGCTCCGCGCAGCACCGCAACTCAAGGTAAGCCGGAACTTTGAATTACCCCTTCGGCTAATCCACCGTGCGCAGCGCGCTGCTGTGGACACGGGAACCACTGTCATCAAACTGAAACACACGCGCTCTAACCGCCTGTCAGGGTCGTCCTGCCGGAGGCACCCATCCTCCAACCGTCCCGACAAAGCGCGCCATGCCCTTCAAATTCATCCACCTCACCGACACGCATCTGGCGAACCCCGGCTTGACGCTCTATGGCCTCGATCCGCGCGCGCGGCTGGATGCGGCGATCGCCGACATCAACACGCACCAGTCCGACGCCGCCTTCGCTGTCGTGACCGGCGACCTCACCCATTGGGGCGAGCCGGAATCTTACGCCAATTTCGCAGACGCGATGGCCGCGCTGAAAATCCCGTATATCGCCATGGTCGGCAATCACGACAAGCGCGTCGCCTGCCTCGACGGTCTCAAGTCCGCGCCGCGCGATTCAAACGGCTTCGTGCAGGGCACGAAGACCACCGAGCACGGCCTGTTCGTCTTCCTCGACACGCTGGACGAAACCAGCCACGCCGGCGAGATGTGCGCCAAGCGCCTCGACTGGCTTGCCAACACGCTGGCGGCCGCGCCCGCCGACCAGCCATTCGTCGTGTTCATGCACCATCCGCCTTTCCCGATCGGCGTCCACGCGATGGACGAGATCGGGCTGAAACAGAGCGCGGAGTTCGCCGAGGTGATCGCGCCCTATCGCGCGCGCATCCGTCACCTCTTCTTCGGCCACGTCCACCGCCCGATCTTCGGCAGCTACGGCAAGATCCCGTTCTCCACCTTGCGCGGCACCAACCACCAGGTCTGGTTCGAGCTCGACGCTGACGCGCCGCACCTCGCAAGCCACGAGCCGCCCGCCTATGGCGTCGTGCTGATCGACGACGAGAACCTCGTCGTGCACAGCCACGACTTCCTCGACACCAGTCTGCGCTTTCCCTTCGAACCACCCGTGGGAACGGACGGCCGCGACTATGCGCTCAATTTCCCGGCGCGGTGAGATGAGCCTCGCCGAACCCGCGGCTCTTCCGGTCGCGACCTCGGCGGCGCCGCGCCTGGACGTCCTGAAGCGCCTCGGCACGCGCTTCAAAGCTTCGCTGCCTGCCTATCTCCTGTTGCTGCCCTCGCTGGTCTTTCTCGCGCTGTTCACCTATGGCGCGATGGGCCGCGTGTTCATCGATGCGCTCTACCAGCGCGCCACGCCGAAGGCGCCGGTCCGCTTCGTCGGCCTCGACAATATCAGCGCGGTGCTGGCCGACCCCGCCTTCACCGGCGCGGTCGTCAACAATCTCGTCTATGCCATCGGCACGGCGATCCCGAGCATCGGCCTCGCGCTGCTGTTCGCGCTGGCGCTGTCGCGCACCAACGCCGTCAGCAGCGCGCTGCGGGCGGCGCTGTTCCTGCCGGTGCTGATCCCGATGGTCGCGGCCTCGGCGCTGTTCATGTTCATCTTCCTGCCCAATGTCGGCCTGCTCGACTTCTATATCGGCCGCCTGCTTCCGGTGCTGCCGAACTGGCTCGGCGATCCCGACATCGCGCTGTACGCGATCATGATCATCACGATCTGGAAAAACGCCGGCTATTACATGCTGTTCTTCCTCGCCGGCCTTCAGGCCGTGCCCGAGGACGTGATGGAGGCCGCGCATCTCGACGGCGCCGGGCCTTACATGCGCTTCCGCCACATCATCTTGCCCGAGCTCAAGCCCACCTTCCTGTTCGTCATCGTGATCGCCACGCTCAACGCGGTGACGCAGGTCGACCACGTCTTCGTCATGACCCAGGGCGGGCCGTCCAATTCGACCAACCTCGTGCTGTTCTACATCTACCAGCAGGCGGTCGAGCATTACGACGTCGGCAAGGCCTCGGCCGCGACGCTGCTGACGCTCGCCGCGCTGATGGGCCTCACCGCGCTTTCCTTCCGCACCATGGCCAATCGCGAGGGCGGGCCATGAAGCTGATCGACGCCATCTACAAGGACGCCCCGCTCGCCACCCGCAACGAGATCACGCCCAAGCTCGGCTTCCTGCTGACCGTGCTGCTCGCGATCGTCTGGCTCATTCCGTTCCTGTGGATGGTCGTGGCGACGCTGCGCCCGGCCTCCGACGGCATCAATGCCATGGCCGAGCTGATGCCGAGCCTGAAGCCGACGCTCGACAATGTCAGGGATGCCTGGGAGATCGGCGATTTCCCGCGCTACACGCTTAACACCACGATCATCTGTGCCGGCATTTTGCTGGTGCAGTTCGTCACGATCACGCTGGCGGGCTTTGCCTTTGCGCGCCTCGACTTCGTCGGCAAGACGCCGATCTTCTATCTGTTCCTGATGCAGCTCATGCTGGTGCCGGTGCTGCTGATCGTGCCGAACCTGTCGCTGGTGGCGCAACTCGGCCTCTACGACACGCTCACCGGCGTGATGATGCCGTTCTTCGCCTCCGCCTTCGGCACCTTCCTGATGCGCCAGGCGTTCGAGGCGATTCCGACCGAGCTGGAAGACGCAGCCCTGATCGACGGCGCCAGCCTCCTCCAGCGCATCCGCCACATCTACGTGCCGCTGTCGATGCCGAGCTTCTCCGCCTTCGCCATCATCTCCGTGACCAGCCACTGGAACGACTTCCTGTGGCCGCTGATGGTGATCAACTCGCCGGACAAGCGGCCGCTCACGGTCGGGCTCTCCGTCTTCACCAAGACCGCCGAAGGCACGCAGGCCTGGGGCACCATCGCCGCCGGCACGCTGATGGTGATCGGCCCGCTGCTCATCACCTTCCTGATCTTCCAGAAGCGTTTCATCAGCTCTTTCGTCACCTCAGGCATCAAATAGGAGATTCTTCGATGCTGTTTTCCCGCAGGCTCATGCTCGGCCTTGCCATGGCAGGCTCCATGGCAAGTGCCCTCGCCCTTCCGGCGCTCGCCGGCGAAGGCCCGACCGAGATCGATCTGTTCTTCCCCGTCCCCGTCGACGGCAAGCTCGCCCGCGACATGGGCACCTTGATCAAGGAGTTCAACGAGACCCATCCGGACGTCAAGGCGACCGCGGTCTACACCGGCTCCTATGACGACACGCTGATCAAGACGCGCGCCGCAATCAAGGCCGGCAAGCCGCCGTCCGCCGTGATCATGTCGGCGAACTTCCTGCTCGACATGCAGATCGAGAACGAGCTCACCAATCTCGATGCCCTGATCAAGGCCGACGGCACCACCAAGGAGCAGTTCCTCGGCCAGTTCTTCCCGGCGCTGCAGGGCAACGCGGTGATCAACCGCTCGGTCTACGGCGTGCCCTTCCATAATTCGACGCCGCTGCTCTACATCAACGCCGACAAGGCCAAGGAAGCCGGCCTCGATCCGAGCAAGCCGCCGCAGACCTGGGCCGAGCTCACCGACTGGGCCAAGAAGCTCACCAAGCGCGAGGGCGACAAGGTGACCCAATGGGGCATCGCGATCCCCTGCGCGTATGACTATTGCGGCTGGATGATGGAAACGCTCACCATGAGCAATGGCGGGCGCTACTACAACGAGGAGTTCGGCGGCGAGGTCTATTACGACACGCCTTCGATGCTCGGCGCACTGACCTGGTGGAATGACCTCGTCTACAAGCACAAGGTCCACGCCCCCGGCGCCACGCCTGGCCCTGCCGTCAGCACTTCCTTCATCTCCGGCAACGCCGCGATGATGATGCTGTCGACGGGCTCGCTCACTTACGTGCGCGACAACGCCAAGTTCGCCTACAAGGTCGCCTTCATCCCGCGCAACGTCCGCAACGCCGTGCCGATCGGCGGCGCCTCGCTGATCGTTCCGGCCGGCCTCGAGGCCGACAGGCAGAAGGCTGCATGGACGCTGATCAAGTGGATGACCTCGCCCGAGAAGAGCGGCTGGTGGAGCCGCGCCACCGGCTATTTCGCGCCCAACATGGCCGCCTACAAAACGCCCGAGATGGTCGACTTCCTCAACAAGAACCCCGACGCCAAGACTGCCGTCGAGCAACTCGACGTCGCAAAGCCCTGGTTCGCGACCTACAAGACCGTGCCGGTGCGCAAGAACCTCGAGGACGAGGTGATGCTGGTCCTCAACGGCAAGAAGCAGCCGAAGGAAGCCCTCGCCGCCGCCCAGAAGGCCGCGGATGAGACGCTGAAGCCGTACAATGCGGAGACGTCGTTGAAGCTGCCGTAAGGCCGCCTTGTAGGGTGGATTAGTCACGCAGTAAGATTAGCCCGCGACCGCGTGAAACGCCGTCGCGGGCGTAATCCATCCTGCGAGCCACGAACGCGATCTCGTAGGGTGGGCAAAGGCGCACAGCGCCGTGCCCACCTTTCTATCTATTGAGCGATGGTGGGCACGCTTCGCTTTGCCCACCCTACGAAACTACACCTCGAAAGGCGCGACCTCAGATCGTCACGATAATCTTGCCGAACTGCGTGTTCGACTCCAGGAAGCGATGCGCCTCGACAATATCCTCGAACTTGAACGTTCGCGCGATGATCGGCTTCAACGCGTCGTCCGCCACCCCATCGAGGATGAAAGTCTTGGCCTGCCCAAGTCGCGTCGGATCGCGGACGATCTCGTGCACGAGGTAGCCGCGCAGGACCAGGCTCTTGGTCAACACATTGAAGAGTGGGAACGGCGTCGGCTCATGACTCAGCCCGCCATATTCGATCAGGATGCCGCCCGGCGCCATCGCCGCAGTCAGCGGCTCGAACGCCGGACCGCCGACGGCATCAAGCACCACGCGGACGCCGTTTGAACCGGCGATCTCCGCCAGCCGCGCTGCGATGTCCTCCTCGTCTGAGGCCACGACGTAAGCGGCACCGGCATCGAGCAAGGCTCGCCGCTTGGCCGATGTCCGGGTCAGGGCGACCGGGACAGCCCCGATCCGGTTCGCGATCTGGATTGCTGCAAGCCCGACACTGCTCGATGCCGCCGTGATGGCGACCACGTCCCCTCGCAAGAGTCCGGCGATGTCAACCAGCGCGCCGTAGGCCGTCAGATACTGCATCCATAGCGCTGCCGCTGTCTCGAAGCTTAGATCGGATGGATGCTTTACGACGAGTTCGGTCGGAAAAGTTGCGAGCTCCGCATAAGCCGGCCATCGCACCATGGATGTCGGCGGCACGATACTGACGGCATCGCCCGGCGCAAAGCCGGCCACGCCTTCGCCGACAGCCTCGACAAGACCCGCCGCCTCGAGACCAAGACCGGACGGAAATTGGGCGGTCTCGATATAGGTCCCCGACCGGAACAGGGCTTCCGCACGGTTGAGGCCGAGCGCCCTGATCCGAATCTGAACCTCGCCCTTCGCCGGCGGCGGAACGTTGACGGTCTCGATACCGAGCACTTCGGGACCGCCATGGCGGTGAAAGCGAACGACGCGGGCCATGGATACACTCCAAAACAATTGAACTGAATGGAGCTATGCCGATCTTGAGGAAGTGAATAAATCGGCAAAGTGAGCGAACAGTCGAAACCAGGAGTTTTCAATCATGGACCGCCTGACCAGCATGGCCGTGTTCGTCCGGGCTGTCGACCTCGGCTCGTTCGCAGCCGCGGCCGACGCCCTGGAGATGTCGGGTCCGATGGTCGGCAAGCATGTGCGGTTCCTCGAAGAGCGCCTCGGCGTCCGCCTCCTCAACCGCACCACACGGCGACAGAGCCTGACTGACGCGGGCCAGGCCTATTACGAGCGCTGCCGCGCGGTACTGCTCGAAGCGGACACCGCCGATGCCGTCGTTACCGACGAACTGTCCGAGCCGCGCGGCAGGCTCCGCGTGACCATGCCAGCCCTGCTGGGCCGGCACTGCATTGCCCCCTTGCTGATGAAACTCGCGCGAAAACATCCGCGGCTCGAACTCGACCTTTCCTTCGGCGATCCGATCACCGACCTCATCGAGGCCGGCTACGACCTTGCGATCCGGACCGGCGATCTCATCAACCAGTCCGGCCTGATCGCACGCCGCATCGCAAGCCAGCGCATGGTGGTGTGCGGCGCGCGCTCGTACTTGCGGGCGAGCGGCAAGCCGAAATCGATCGACGATCTCACCGCGCATCAGGCGATCATCTATCGCCGCTCGGGGCGCATCCGTCCGTGGCTATTTCCACAAGGCAGCGGGCCCGTGCGCGAGATCATGCCGTCCGGCAGGCTACGGCTCGACGATCTCGAGGCGATTGCCGATGCCGCCACGCAGGGCATGGGGCTCGCCTGGCTACCGTACTGGCTGGTCCGCGAGCGCCTCGCCACCGGAGCGCTCATCAGGCTCCTCAGCGGCCAACCGGAATTCCTCTACGAATGCCACGCGCTATGGCCGCGCTCACCCCGGCTGCCGCCAAAGGTCCGGGTGGCCGTGGATACCTTGGCCGCAGCCCTGCCGAAGCTGATGACATGAAGGGCGGTTTCCGCCGTTAACCCCCCATCCACCATCCGGCCTCCCCGCGCCGCCGGTAACCATCGCAATTAACAGACCCTCAACGCACCCCCGACAAATCTATCAATGTTTCTGGAGATTTCGCCGTGGATCTATTGGTTTTCGAGTTCCTGGGGCTGGCGCTGGTCGCCATGTGCGTGGTCGTGGTGGCGTTGCCCTGCGCCCGCAAATCCTCGCACCGGGTCCGCTACGAATAGGAATTTCGTCGGAAAAAGCGATTTCCGTTCAAATACAAGGCTCGAATTCGCATCGAGCCCCTTGACATCACAGCGCTTTCGGCAGAACGGCTGATATCAAGTGTCATGGGCCGTTCATGGATTTGATTACCACCACCGCTGACCTCGCGGCTGCCTGCAGCCGGCTGGCCAAGCACCCCGTCATTACCGTCGATACCGAGTTCCTGCGCGAGACCACCTACTACCCGCTGCTATGCGTGGTGCAGATGGCCAGCGCCGAGGAAGCCGTCGTCGTCGATACCCTGGCCGAGGGGATCGACCTCAAGCCGTTCTTCGAGCTGATGGCCAACGAGGCCGTGCTGAAAGTCTTCCACGCCGCCCGTCAGGACATCGAGATCATCTGGCACCAGGCCAACATCATCCCGCATCCGGTGTTCGACACCCAGGTTGCCGCGATGGTGCTGGGGTACGGCGACAGCATCGCCTACGACGCGCTGGTCGAGAAAGTCACCGGCCACCGCCCGGACAAGACCCACCGCTTCACCGACTGGTCGCGCCGGCCGCTGACCAAGGAGCAGATGCACTACGCCGTGTCCGACGTCACGCATTTGCGCGACGTGTTCGCAGCGCTCGATGCCGACCTCAAGAAGCGCCGTCGCAGCGAATGGGTCTCCATCGAGATGGAGGTCCTGACCTCCCCCCGGACCTACGACTTCCACCCCGAGCGGGCCTGGGAGCGGCTCAAGACGCGCGTGCGCAAGCCGAAGGATCTCGCGGTCCTGATGGAGGTCGCCGCCTGGCGCGAGCAGGAGGCGCAGAGCCGCGACGTGCCGCGCGGCCGCGTGCTGCGCGACGAGGCCATCAGCGATATCGCGACCCACGCGCCGAACACTCTGGAAAAGCTCGCCCATCTGCGCTCGGTGCCGAAGGGTTTTGAGAAATCCAAATGGGGCGCGGACATCGTCGCCGCGGTCGAGCGCGGGCTGGCGCGGGATTTTTCGACGCTCCCGAAGCTGGAGAAGCCGCGCAACAACAACAACGGCGCCGCCATCGTCGAGCTCTTGAAGGTGTTGCTGCGCATGACCGCCGAGAAGCATGCGGTCGCCAGCAAGGTGATCGCGACCGTCGACGATCTCGAGGAGATCGCGGCCGACGACGAAGCCGACGTGCCGGCACTGCGCGGCTGGCGCCGCGAGCTGTTCGGCGACGCTGCCTTGAAGCTCAAGCGCGGCGAGCTGGCACTGGCGGTCGAGAAAGGCCGCGTGATCGGAGTTCAGCGGGCGTAATGTTCAGCTGAGCGGATCAACTGTTAGCTCGTCATCCTGAGGTGCGAGGCGGGCGGTGCAACGCACCGCACGATGAGCCTCGAAGGATGAACGCCCGCGCAGTAGCAGCCGGGCCGTCGCCCTTCGAGGCTCGCCAAAGAGGCGAGCACCTCAGGGTGACGGTGATAGAGTTGGGCCCAGCAGTTACGCCGGCGTCAGCTTGGCCACTTCCGCCTTCATGTCGTTCAACACGCCGGAGATCGCGTCCACCAGCCCGTCGATGTCCGCCTTGGTGACGATCAGCGGCGGGCAGATGGCGATGGCGTCCAGCATGTTGCGCGAGATCACGCCGCGCTCCTGGAGCATGCGGCTGGCGATGCCGCCGACGGCGCCCGGCGTCGCCGCTGCGGTCTTGCGGCCCTTGTCGAGCACGAGCTCGATCGCCGCGATCATGCCGACGCCGCGAACCTCGCCGACCAGCGGATGGCTGGTGAGCTCGCGCAGTCTGCCCTGCATGTAAGCGCCGAGCTCGGCGGCATGTGCGACCAGGCCGCGCTCCTCGATGATCTTGAGGTTTTCCAGCGCAACCGCCGAACCGACCGGATGACCGCCCGCAGTGAAGCCGTGGCCGAGCACGCCGATCTTGTTGCTCTCGTCCGCGATCGGCTCGAACATGCGGTCGTTCATGATGATCGCCGAGAACGGGAAATAGCTCGAGGTGATCTGCTTGGAGACCACGAGCACGTCGGGCTTGATGCCGTAGGTCTCGCAGCCGAACATCTTGCCGGTGCGGCCGAAGCCGCAGATCACTTCGTCGGCGACCAGCAGGATGTCGTACTTGTTCAGGACCGCCTGGATCTTGTCCCAATAGGTCGCCGGCGGCACGATGACGCCGCCCGCGCCCATCACCGGCTCGCCGAAGAACGCCGCGATCGTATCGGGCCCTTCCTTCTGGATCAGCGTGTCGAGTTCCTCGGCCCGACGCGTCGCAAAGGCTTCCTCGCTCTCGCCGGGCGCGCCGTCCTTGTAGAAATGCGGCGAGCCCGTGTGCAGGATGTTCGGCAGCGGCAGGTCGAACGAGCGGTGGTTGTTCGGCAGGCCGGTGAGGCTCGCCGAGGCAATGGTGACGCCGTGATAGGCGCGCATCCGGCTGATCACCTTCTTGCGCTGCGGCTGACCGAGCGCGTTGGAGCGATAGGCGATCAGCTTGAGGACGGTGTCGTTGGCTTCCGAGCCGGAATTGGTGAAGAACACCTTGCTCATCGGCACAGGCGCGAGCGCGACCAGCTTCTCGGCGAGGTCGATCGAGGGCCCGTGCGATTTGGCGGAGAACGTGTGATAGAACGGCAGCGCCTGCATCTGCTTGTGCGCGGCCTCGACCAGCCGCTTCTCGTTGAAGCCCAGCCCAACGCTCCACAGGCCGGCCATCGCCTCGAAATAGCGCTTGCCCGACGCATCGAAGACGTAAGGACCCTCGCCGCGCTCGATCACCAGGGGACCTGCCTGCTGATGGGTGCGCGCGTTGGTGTAGGGATGGAGCTGATAGGCTACATCCCGGGCCTCTTGCGAATTGGGCAGCATGGACATTTGCGGAGATCCTTGAAAGCGTCACGTCGCAGGCATAGCCGGCGTCATCACTCGATGATCAAGTACCTTGGCTATTGCGACAGCGCAGAACTTGCAACGCCAATTCGTCGGCAGCAAGCGCTCGGCAGCGATGCACAAAAATGCACGCGACAAAGCTGCACGTGACATTGCCGCACGTGACAAATCCGCTCATGACGAAGCAACATGTGGAGCATCTCTCATGCCGCGTCGTCGTCATGCCCGTCGTCAGCGCCGGCAGCGGCCTCCCTCACCTCCACCAGCGCCATCGAGAGCAGATAGACCGTCGTCGGCAAACCAAGCCCGCGCGCCCTCTCGGCCGCACGCGACAGATCGCTCGCCAGCTCCTTGAGCTCGTCTCCCCGTGACAATCTCTCACCCCATCCGCCGGCCGCGGCCGCCTACACCGCAACGGCGCCGCTGGTTCTGATCAGTTCGGCGCTGGACTGGATTGTAGCAAAATTCCCGATGACATTCACTACCGCATGCTTATAGGCGGCGGAATCGCCCGTACCCGGCTGCCGGCAAGCCACGGCGTCAGCGACGACCTGGTAGCGATGGCTGCGGTGAAACCCTTCGGCTGCGGTGGCCAGGATGGTCTCGTCCAGGGAAAAACCGATCAGAATGCAGCGCACGGTCCGGATATTGGACATGTAGTCCACAAACCGCGACGAGCTGTAGGCCGACGGCAGCGGATGATCGAACGTCATCTCTCCCGGCCGCGGCTTGGTCTCCGCGATCCAATCGGTCAGCCTCGATGCCGGATTGAACCACGCCGCCTGCGCGATGCGCTTCAGATGCATCACCGGCCAGAGATTGCCCCGCCACAAGGTCAGCAGTTCCAGGCAGCGCGTCGTGACGGCGTCGCCGTCGAGGACGACGTGGCGGCGCCCAGGGGTCAGATACTCGACCTGGAGATCCGCGCAAATCAGGATCGGCGGATCATCGTGGATGGAAGCCAGCATTGTCTTGCGCAGAGCTGCATCAGTTTCAACGGTCGGCGAGCGCGAGATCCCGCAGCGGTGAGGTCACCGCCCGCCCCGCCGAGGCGTCGAGCACGCCCGGCCGGTCCCAATCGCCTTCGGGGCGGATGATCACGTACGGATCGCTGTCCAGCGTGATCGCGTCCGGGCCCGGCTCGATCTCCAGCAGCATTTCCGTGTAGGAAAAATCCGAGAATGTGATCTTGCGATTGTGGCCGAGCGGCTTGGCGCCGAAATGGGCCCAGAAATCGACCAGCCTGTCCTGTGCCTGGCCGTAGATCTTGCGAAAGCCCTTGCGCTTCACATAGTCGACGCTGGCCTGCACCAGCTTGAACGAGACGCGCGAGCGCCGGTATTGGTGACGGACCGCGAGCCGCTCCACCTTGGCGAAATCGCCGAAGAAGCGCACCCGCAGGCAGCCTGCGGGCTCGTTGCCGACGAAGCCGATGAAATGGGCCGCGACCATGTCGTTGCCGTCGAACTCCTCCTCGAACGGACAATCCTGCTCGGCGAGATAGACCGCCGAGCGAATGGCGGTGACCAGCATGAGATCGCTTGGATCGCGCGCAAGGCGGATGGTGATGGCGCGGGAACAGGGCTGGGCGACAGGGATCCTAGTACCGTGCATCTGCAAAACTCCTTGCTTGGATGATCGCGCCCGGCATGCGCAGCGGCTGGCGATGCCAGGGCCGCTCGTAGCACCAGAGGTCGGGCTGGAAGCTCGGGACCGGCGCAAAGCCGGTCGCCTTCATGATGTCGCGTCCGGCCACCGTTGACGGCTGCGCATAGCAATCGGCGCTGCGGAACCTTAGCTGTCGCAGATGTGCTGCAGCCTTGCCGAGACCCGCGATACCGCGTCCCGTCGCCGCGATCGCCCAGATATAGATGGCAGCGACCTCTTCGTTCGCGGAAGCGAGATAGCGCGTCTCGGGCGCGGTGAGGCAGATCTCGTCGAGGAGCAACGCATCGTGCCCGCGGTCATTGAGAAACAGGAAGGCCATGCCGCCGACGAGATCGCCCTTCCGGCTGAATGTCAGGATGCTCTGGGGATCGAACGTGAAGTAATGCGCAAGCTCGGCTGTCCCGATCCGCACGCCCGGCACCAGCCGGTGCGCCATCTGCGAAAGCGGTGCAATTTCGGACAATTGCGCACAGCGGACATCCACATCCGGGCTCAGCGGCAAGGCGTCGAAATCATGCCTTGCGGCAAACGAGCCCCTTTCCATACCCATGTCACGCCTCTATCGTTCGAAACTTTCGTGCCCCGCTACGCCGACGAGCTTAGCGGCTGGGGATCAGGAGTATGCAGCAGTTATTGCACCGGGGTGCTGCGATGACGCAGCACCGTGAAGAAGTCCTGGGCGCGTCCTGGGACGATTTGAAACTGTTTTTAGCGTGCGCAAAGTATAAAAGTTTTCGCAATGCCGCCGAAGAGCTCGGGCTCACCTCGACCACGCTGATGCGCCGCGTCGACCGGCTCGAAGAGAGCATCGGCTGCAAGCTGTTCCTGCGCGACCAGAGCGGGCTCACGCTCAGCGATGAAGGCATCGCAATGATCGCCGACGTTGCGCATATGGAGCGTCATGCCTTCAACGTCTTCCGGCGCGCCGCGCGGTCGTCGAACGACACATCAGGCACAGTGCGCGTCGCGGTGACGGAAGGCCCGGGCAATTTCTGGATCCTGCCGCGACTGATCGACTTCCAGAAGACCTACCGCAGGATCACCGTCGATCTGCGCTGCGCGATGGAGCAGGCCGACGTCGCACGGCTTGAATCGGACATCGCGATCCAGCTCGAACCACCGACCAATCCGGATCTGATCGTCGCCAAGCTCGGGCGTCTGCACATCTATCCCTTCGTCTCCAAGGAATACGAAAACCTCTACGGCGTGCCGGCGACCCTGGCCGACCTGAAGAACCACCGCATCATCAAGCAGAGCGCGCCGCAGGTCGACGACGGCGCCTACGCGCGCGTGCTCGGACTGAAGTCGCTCGAGGGCATCGTTGGGATCAAGACGAATTCCTCGGTCGGCGTGCTCTATGCAGTCGAGCGCGGCGCCGGCATCGGCTTCCTGCCGACGGTCTCGACCGCGCTCGGCGCGCCGCTGATCGCCGTCGATCTCGGCGTCAGCCACCACGCCGATCTCTGGCTCACCTATCACCGGGAATTCCGCACCTCCGAGCGCCACAAGATCGTGGTCGACTGGCTGAAGAAGATCTTCGATCCCAAGACCTATCCTTGCTTCCGCGACGAGTTCATCCATCCGAACGCGCTGGTGCCGATGATGACGGCGGCGCGCGAGGGTTTTGGATTGACGGGATATGTCGCGGCGACGCCGACCTAAGAGGCTGCGCTACCAGCGATATTCGAAGCCGACCGTGCCCTGGTGCGAGGTCAGCTCGTTGCGGAACTTGCCGTCGTAATTGACGTAAAGCCGCGCCACGCTGGTCAAGCTGAGCGAAGCCGAGGCACCGGCATCCACGCCGTAACGGCTCTCGCCGATGCCGGGAACGACGATGTTCTGAGCGCCGAGGCTGACCTGGACTGAGCCCAGATCCTGGTGGAAATTGTCGACGAACTTGCCGTAGCCGGACAGGTCCAGGATCTTCTGGTCGATGATGAAGTAGCGGCCGATCTCGGCCCCGATCATGATGCGTGCGCGTGAGAGCGCCGTCGAGCCGACGTTGAGCGGATCGAGGCCGCCGACCTCCTGGAACGCCGCACTGGTGGCGCGCACATATTCCAGTGCGCCTTTGGGCACGATGCGCATCTGGTCCTTGGTCCAGTAATAGCTGATCTCGGTCAGCGCGCCGTCGACCGCGGCGCGATAGCCCGCGGTCGCAAGGCCAAGGCCGGTGTCGCGGCTGGAACGGACCTTGCCGAAACCGTGCACCACGGCAAAGGCCCAGGTCCATGGCCCCTTGTCGACCGAGCCGTTGAAGCCGATTTGCGTCAGGTCGAGCGTGGCCGATTGCAGCGCCAGCGGCACGTCGATGTCGGTATGGCTCTGGTCGACGGAAAAGCCGAGATTGACGCCCGGGGCCACGCGCGCGCCGAAGCCGGCGACGCCGCCAACCGTCTTGCGCCGGTCGCCGACGAAGTCGCCTTGCGCATCGGTCCGGACCGAGAGGCCGTAGCCCTCGAACCAGGTGCGGTAGCGCGGATCTTCAGTGCTGGCGGACGCACCGCCGCCGCCGGGATTGGTGCGGAATGTCCGGTTGAAACCGTTCGACGCCTGGTTGCCGAGCCGCTCCAGGAAGTTCGAGCCGAGATCGAGCGCAGCGTTGCCGGCCGACGGGGACGGGATCGGGGTGGGTGACGGCGTGGGCGTCGGTGTCGGGGTCGGCGTAGGCGTCGGGCTTTGCGCGAAGACCGGCGACGTGGCCGACATCATCACGACGATCGCAAACGCCGCCGCGATCGCTGCCGCGACCCTGCGGACGCGGTCCAGCCCGATCGTCTGCCGTGTCCCGGACGGCTGCGATGTGCAGCACATGACGACAAATCCCGAAGCAAATGGCGGCGCGCAAAAATGCAACACGCGCGGCGCACGCATGTCGCGATTTGTGCCGAACTGCCACGGAGGGTCAACCGCTTAGCCCGCGGTCACCGAGGCTATTGCCCTCGATTGTGGTTCCGCGGCCACAGGTCGGAAATTGCAGAACGGCACAATCCGTCTGCCCTTGAAATTTAACCGCAGCTTGCTAACGGGCGATTTTCATGTTGCAATGTTGGACACAATCGGAATTGGCCGCTCTGCTGTGCGTTTCGCGACATTGAGATTCAAGACTCGAACAGACTCCCGGAAGCCCGTTTGTGGCGTGGCACGCGAAAAGCGGCCGCGTCTTTTTTATATCTAGTGGAGGAGACTGAGGATGCCGCAAAAGGGCACCGTCAAATGGTTCAACCCGACCAAGGGCTATGGGTTCATCAAGCCGAACGGCAGCGACAAGGACGTGTTCGTCCACATCTCCGCCGTCGAGCGTGCCGGACTTTCGACCCTCAACGAGAACCAGGTGGTCGAATACGACCTCGTGGAGAACCGCGGCAAGGCATCCGCGGAGAACCTCAAGGTCTCCTGAATTCTCTCAAGGCTACACGCGAGAGACCATGACGTTGCCCCCGGCTCTGCCGGGGGATTTTGTTTTGGGCTCCCTGCTTATCCATTCGACCTTCCGACAATTTCCGGTTATATTACCGGAAATTGCGGAGCATGACGTGGCAACAAAGTCCCAGCGAAAGGCAACCCGGACCCATCGGCGCCGCGCTGCGGCGCGGGGTCTGGTTAGGGTCGAAGTCCAAGCTGCTAAGAAAGACGCGGGCCTCATCCGTGCATTGGCCGAAACCCTGCGCGACGAACCGGAGCGAGCCGCAGCACTTCGATCAACGCTTGCTAGCGCCCTCCAAAATCCCGGCGTCAAGACAGCCTTCGACGTCTTCGGCTCCGAGCTTCCCGATGAAGCATTCGACGGTGTCTTCGATCGGCCAAGGCGCGACGGCTGGCGAGAGCTCGACTTGTGAGGTTTCTGGTCGATACCAACGTCATCTCCGAAATACGCAAGCGCGAGCGCGCCGACCCAAATGTCATTCGTTGGGTTAATCAGACGCCAGCGGGGGAGATCGGTACCAGTGTCTTAGTTCTGGCCGAAATTCGCCGGGGCATCGAGCTGAAAAGGCGAAATGATCCTCTCCAGGCGAAATCCCTCGACCGATGGTTCTCTCAGATGAGAACCCGACTCGCTGATCGGGTTCTACCCATCGATGAGACCATCGCCGAGACTTGGGCCCTCCTTGGAATTCCCAATCCACTGCCGCTTATTGACAGCCTGCTCGCCGCCACTGCCAAGGTCCACGGTCTGACACTGGTGACGCGCAACATTGCCGACATTGAATCGACCGGCGTAGCGACGCTCGATCCGTTCGCCGCGCCGTGAGCGATAGACCGAAGATCCAACCGTCGGAATATTACGCGGTCGCTAATGACACCAAATGGCGCGAACTGTGGGAGGCCGTGCTCGATCTTCCCCCGCCCTGTCGACCTCGATTCCGCTGCCGAAACCTGGAAACCGGAAACCTGAGCCATTGGGATGGTGAATGGTTCTATCACTGGATGAGCGCAGGATGGAATTGGATGGAATGGGCTGAACTGTCCGTCGAAACGACGCCTCAGCGCGAGCGTGTCCGCGCGATCCTGAAACGGATCCGGTTTGTCGGAGAGAAGACCACTGCGGGTTTTCGCATCTACGGATATGTCCGCAATGGCGAGGCGGCAGACTATATCGAGTAAGCCGGATCGACTCAGCTCACCACCGGCGCAACCAGAAAATTCTCCGACGCGGAACTTCCGTCCGTCTTGCACACATCGCCCTCGATCCGGACCTTGCCGGTCGCGAGCAGCCGCAGCGCTTCGGGATAGATGCGGTGCTCGACTTCGAGGATGCGCTCCGACAGCGTATCCCCCGTGTCGTGATCGCTGACGGGAACCGCGCCCTGCATCACGATCGGGCCGGCATCGGTCTCGGGGATGACGAAGTGCACCGTCGCGCCTGATAGCTTGACGCCGGCGCGCAGCGCCTGGCCGTGCGGATCGAGGCCGGGGAAGGACGGCAGCAGCGACGGATGGATGTTGAGCATCCGCCCGTACCAGGCCCTGGTGAACTCGGCCGTGAACAGGCGCATGAAGCCGCCGAGGCAAATCAGCTCGATCCCATGCTGGTCGAGCGCCGCCTGCATCACCTTTTCGAAGCCGGCGCGGTCCTTGCCGAACGGCTTGCTCTCGATCACCAGCGTGTTCACGCCGGCCGCCTTGGCCCGCTCGAGCCCGAGCGCATCGGCCTTGTTCGAAATGACGAGCGAGATCTCCGCCGGGAAATCCGCAGCAGTGGCGGCCCTGATCAGCGCGGACATGTTGGAGCCGCGGCCGGAGATCAGGATGGCGACGCGACGCTTCATCGCAGCGCCAGTCATCACGGCGCCATGTCGAGATGGCCGTTATAGACGACGCGGTGCTCGCCCTCGGCCGGAATCACGGTGCCGAGCTGCGCCACGGTCTCGCCGGCGTCGGTGAAGACCTGCACGACCTCGTCGACCTTGTCGGGCTCGACGATCGCGATCATGCCGATGCCGCAGTTGAAGGTGCGCAGCATCTCCAGCTCGGCGATGCCGGCCTGCGCCGCCAGCCATTTGAACACCGGCAGCACCGGCAGGCGGGCCAGATCGATGCCGACGCCGAGGTTGCTCGGCAGCACGCGCGGAATGTTGTCGGTGAAGCCGCCGCCGGTGATGTGGGCAAGGCCCTTCACCGCGCCGGTCTCGCGGATCGCGCGCAGGCAGGATTTGACGTAGAGCTTCGTCGGCGTCAGCAGCGCGCCGCCAAGGGTCATGACCGGAGCGAACGGCGCCGGCGCCTCGAAGCCGAGGCCCGATTGTTCCACGATCTTGCGCACCAGCGAGAAGCCGTTCGAATGCACCCCCGATGAGGCGAGGCCAATGACGGCGTCGCCGGCCGCGATGTCCTTGCGCGGCAGCAACGTCCCCCGCTCCGCGGCACCGACGGCAAAGCCGCCGAGGTCGTAATCGCCGTCCTTGTACAAGCCGGGCATCTCGGCGGTCTCGCCGCCGATCAGGGCGCAGCCGGATTCGCGGCAGCCCTCCGCGACGCCCGCGACGATCGAGGCCGTCGCCTCCGGATCGAGCTTGCCGCAAGCGAAATAATCCAGGAAGAACAGCGGCTCGGCGCCCTGCACCACGAGGTCGTTGACGCTCATGGCGACGAGGTCGATGCCGATCCCGCCATGCAGGCCGGTCTCGATCGCGATCTTGACCTTGGTGCCGACGCCGTCGGTCGCGGCCACGAGGACCGGATCTTTGAAACCGGCCGCCTTGAGGTCGAACAGGCCGCCGAAACCGCCGATCTCGGCGTCGGCGCCCGGCCGTGCGGTGGCGCGCACCATCGGCTTGATCAGGTCGACCAGGCGGTTGCCCGCATCGATATCGACGCCTGAATCGGCGTAAGTGAGGCCGTTTTTGCGGTCGGTCATGCCCGATTTCCAGTGGGTTCGCGGCTGGTTACGTCGAATTCCGGGGACGCGCAATGGCTCGCATGGCGCACCGCCGTATACTATGTAGAGATATCAACCGGTTCAGCCTCCCGAGAGGCCGGATTCGAGGTCAGACCGGGTGCCGGGAAGCGCTTTCGTGAGTATTCCGAACATCATTACCCTGGGCCGCATCATGCTGGTCCCGATCATCGTCTGGGCCATCGTGTCGAGCCAAATGGAGGTCGCGTTCGCCGTCTTCCTGATCGCCGGTATCAGCGACGCCGTGGACGGCTTCCTGGCCAAGCGCTTCAACATGACGAGCGAGCTCGGCGCCCTGCTCGACCCGCTCGCGGACAAGGCGCTGCTGGTCTCGATCTACATGGCGCTCGGCATCTGGGGCGCAATTCCGCGCTGGATCGTGATCCTGGTGGTCTCGCGCGACATCATGATCGTCGCCGCCGTGATCGTGTCCTGGCTGTTCGACCGGCCGGTCGAGATGAAGCCGTCGAAAGTGTCCAAGCTCAACACGGTTGCACAAGTGGCGTTCGCGGCGCTCGTGCTGGCGGCGCTTGCCTTCGGCTTCAAGCCGGCCCCTTATGATATCATCCTGATGGGCTTCGTCACGGTCTTCACGCTCTCCTCCGTGTCGCTCTATCTGGTCGAGTGGCTGCGGCACATGAGTACGATCGAGGCCAAATGAGAGGGGATGCGGCCCCGTAAAAGGCCAACTCCCGCTCGATACGTCCGACCTCTTCAAATGACGCCGGCGCGCCGGCATGGAGCAAAGCAAGCGTGCCAGGCCGCGTTCACCCCCGACAATTGGCGTTTTCACTTCCGCATGCGGAGAGCCTCAGCCGGGACAATTTCCTTGAGGGACCGGCCAATGCAGCCGGCCTCGGCCTGATCGACAGCTGGCCGGAATGGCCGAACCGGATCATGTGGCTGGCCGGCCCGGAAGGAAGCGGCAAGAGCCATCTCGGCGCGATCTGGGCCGAGGAGGCCGGCGCCCGCTCCACCACGGCCAATGCGCTGACCGCTGCGGGCGTTCCGGGCACGCTCGCCACAGGTGCGCTGGTGGTCGAGGATCTCAAGGCCAGGGAATTTGACGAACGCGCCCTCTTCCACCTGATGAACCTCGCCCGCGAGGATGGCGCCTACATTCTGTTCACCGGACGCGAGGTGCCGGCCTCGCTGGAGATAGAGCTTCGCGACCTGCGCTCGCGTCTGCGCGCCGTTCCGGTGGTCGCGCTGCTGCCGCCCGACGACCAGCTCTTCCGCGGCCTGATCGTCAAATTCTGCGCCGACCGCCAGCTCACCGTGGACGAGAGCGTAGTCGGCTACCTCGCCACGCGCCTGGAGCGGTCCTCGGCCGCCGCCCGCCAAGCCGTGGAATTGCTCGACAGCGAAGCCCTGCGACTTGGCCGCCCGGTCACCCGGGCGCTGGCCGCCGAGCTACTGCGGGACGCTTGATCGGTCGCGCGGCCGCGCCCAAGGCCTACGCGAGCCCGCTTGACGCGGCGAAGCGGCGGAACATCAATGTCATCGAAACGTCATCGCTCTAACACATGCTCCGGCCGGTTTTGCGCATAAGTCGCAAATTGGGGCGAACTGGATGGACCGACTTCTGATGGACTCTGCGCAAGCTGTTGAAACTAAAGAAAAAGCCCCAGAGACCGAAAGCCTGCCGGCGATCGCATCGAGTCCCGAGCGATTCATCAACCGCGAGCTTTCCTGGCTGCATTTCAACCGCCGCGTCCTGGAGGAATCGGTCAATCCCAGCCATCCCATGCTGGAGCGGGTGCGATTCCTGTCGATTTCCGCAAATAACCTCGACGAGTTCTTCATGGTTCGCGTCGCCGGAATCAAGGCGCAGGTGCGCGAGGGCATTGCCGAACGCAGCCCCGACGGCCTGACGCCATCCGAGCAGCTCGCCCTGATCAACCGCACCGTCTCCGAACTCGCCTCCGACCAGCAGGCGATCTGGCGCGATTTGCGCGGCACTCTGGCCGATGTCGGCATCGTCCTGGTCGACGGCAAGGACGTCACCAAGGCGGAACGGACCTGGATCGAGGACTATTTCCTCAGCAACGTGTTCCCGCTGCTGACGCCGCTGGCGATCGACCCGGCCCACCCCTTCCCGTTCATCCCGAGCCTCGGCTTCACCATCGCGCTCCAGCTCACGCGCGCCGCCGACGGCAAGCAGATGAACGCGTTGATCCGCATGCCCGGCAAGATCGACCGCTTCATCCGCCTGCCGGCCGACGGCAAGGTGGTCCGGCTGATCTCGCTGGAGCAGGCGACCGCCCTGTTCATCAACCGCCTGTTCCCCGGCTACAATCTGCACGGCCAGGGCGCCTTCCGCATCATCCGCGACTCCGAGCTCGAAATCGAGGAAGAGGCCGAAGACCTCGTCCGCCTGTTCGAGACCGCGCTGAAGCGCCGCCGCCGCGGGTCGGTGATCCGGCTCGAGATCGATGCCAAGATGCCGGAGGAGCTGCGCAGCTTCGTGCAGCACGCGCTGTCGGCCGCCGACGACGAGGTGTTCCTGGTCGACGGCGTGCAGGCGATGAACGAGCTCTCGCAGCTCACGCGCCTCGACCGGCCCGACCTCGAATTCACCCCTTACGTGCCGCGCCATCCCGAGCGCGTGCGCGAGCATGGCGGCGACATCTTCGCCGCGATCCGGCAGAAGGACCTCGTGGTCCATCACCCCTACGAATCCTTCGACGTGGTGGTGCAGTTCCTGCAGCAGGCGACGCGCGACCCCGATGTCGTCGCGATCAAGCAGACGCTCTACCGCACCTCCAACAACTCGCCGATCGTGCGCGCGCTGGCGGAAGCCGCCGAGGCCGGCAAATCCGTCACCGCGCTGATCGAGCTGAAGGCGCGCTTCGACGAGGAAGCCAACATCCGCTGGGCGCGCGATCTCGAACGCGCCGGCGTGCAGGTCGTCTACGGCTTCCTCGAACTGAAGACGCACGCAAAACTCTCGATGGTGGTGCGTCGCGAGGGCGGCAGCCTCACGACTTACGTCCATACCGGCACCGGCAATTATCATCCGGTCACCGCGCGCATCTACACCGACCTCTCCTACTTCACCTCCGATCCGACCATCGGCCGCGATGCCGCGCGCGTGTTCAATTTCATCACCGGCTACGCCGCGCCGAGCGATCTGGAAAAAATGGCGGTGTCGCCGCTGACCTTGCGCAAGCGCATCATCGAGCACATCCAGGGCGAGACCGCGCATGCGCGCCACGGCCGCCACGGCGCGGTCTGGATGAAGATGAATGCGCTGGTCGACCCCGACATCATCGACGCGCTCTACGAGGCCTCCCAGGCCGGCGTGCAGGTCGAGCTCGTGGTGCGCGGTATCTGTTGCCTGCGCCCCGGCATTCCCGGCCTGTCCGAGAACATCCGCGTCAAATCGATCATCGGACGCTTCCTGGAACACGGCCGAATCTACTGCTTCGGCATGGGCCAGGGTCTGCCGAGTGCCAAAGCGGCTGTGTATATCTCCTCCGCCGACATGATGCCGCGCAACCTCGACCGCCGCGTCGAGGTGCTGTGTCCGCTGCAGAATCCCACGGTGCATCAGCAGGTTCTCGAACAGATCATGGTCGCGAATCTCAAGGACAATGAGCAGAGCTGGCAATTGTTGCCGGACGGGTCCTCAACGCGTATGAAGACCGCGAAGGGCGAAGAGCCTTTCAACGTCCACAACTACTTCATGACAAATCCGAGTCTGTCTGGCCGTGGAAAGTCGCTCAAGGAATCCTCGCCGCGTCGTCTTACGCGCCGGAACGAACGCCATCAATCCTGATCGGGGATGTTCGGCGTGAAGCGGCCGCGCAAGCGCGGCTCGAGCGTCGCGGTCATCGATATCGGTTCCAACTCGGTCCGTCTCGTCGTCTACGAGGGGCTGACGCGGAGCCTCATTCCGATCTTCAACGAGAAGACGCTGTGCGGCCTCGGACGCGAGGTGCAGAGCACCGGCCTGCTCGCGCCCGACGCCGTCGACAAGGCGTTGACCTCGTTGAGGCGCTTTCGCGCGTTGTGCCGCGTGATGCAGGTCGGGCGCGTGTTCGCGATCGCGACCGCGGCCTGCCGCGACGCCTCCAACGGCCCCGACTTCATCGCGAAGGCCGAGCGCATTTGCGCGGTGAAGATCGAGATCCTATCGGGTCCGCGCGAGGCGCGGCTGTCGGCGCTCGGCGTAATCTCGGGCATCCATCATCCCGACGGCATCGTCGGCGATCTCGGCGGCGGCTCGCTCGAACTGATCGACGTGCGCAGGAACAGCGTGCGTAGCGGCGTGACGCTGCCGCTCGGCGGGCTCGCGCTCCAGGACCTCGCGCACAAATCGCTCAAGCGCGCCGACCGCATCGTGCGCGAGGCGATCGACGAGGTGCCACAGCTCACCGCGGGCCGCGGCCGCACTTTCTATGCGGTCGGCGGCACCTGGCGTGCGCTGGCGCGCATCCACATCATCCAGAGCGGCTATCCGCTCCAGGTGATGCACGGCTATTCCCTGACCGCGGCTGAAGCGCTCGACTTTTCGCGCCGTCTGCGTCGGCTTGCGGCAGCGGACATGCTCGCCGACATCGAGATCGTCGCCGATGCGCGGCGACCGCTCCTCACCTATGCGGCGTTGGTGCTCGAGCACATCATCCGGGTGGCAAAGCCGAAGACGATCGTGTTCTCGACCTTCGGCGTGCGCGAGGGCCTGCTGCACGAGAAGCTGTCGGAGCCGGAACGCAACAAGGACGGCCTGATCTGCGCCGCGGAAGAGCTGAACCAGCTGCTGTCGCGCTCGGCCAAGCACGCCCACGAGCTGATCGCCTGGACCGACCGCCTCGCGCGCGTGGTGAAGCTGCGCGAGACCGAGGAGGACCGCCGCTTGCGCCACACCGCGTGCCTGCTGTCCGATATCGGCTGGCGCGTGCATCCCGATCACCGCGGCGAGCAGACGCTGAGCCTTGTCGTCAACGGCAATTTCGGCGCGATCACCCACACCGAGCGCGCCTTCGTCGGCCTGTCGGTGTTCTATCGCTATGCGGGCCTGAGCGAGGAAAACCAGCCGCCGGTTACCATGCAGGAGCTGCTGACGCCGGCGCAGCTCGAGCGCGCGCGCCTCTTGGGCGCTGCGTTCCGCGTCGCGCATCTGATCTCGGCGGCGCGCCCTGGCGTGCTGCCGGCCACGCATTTCCGCAGCCAGGGCCGCAAGCTGATGCTGGTGTTCGAGCATCGCCTCGGCGACCTCGTCGCCGACCGCGTCGGCAGCCGCTTCCGCGCACTCGCCCGCCTGGTCAGCCGCGCCGGCTCGATCGTGCGGCGCTAACGCATGATCCGGAAAAGTGCGTAGCGGTTCTCCGAAAAGATCATGCTCTAACAATAAACTAAAGCGCAACGAGACAGGTGCAAGCGACAGGCATCTGCAGCGACATCTACTTCTACTTCGCGACGAATCGGCTGCCATTCCAGCGCAGCTTCCGGCTGGTTCCGTTGCGGTCGAGGAGCTCGACGAAGGCCTGGTTGTTGACGGATGATAGTCGGATGTCATAGGTGCGCACCGTGAGCACGCGGCGGTATCGGCCGGCCGTCGCGACATACACTTCGTGAAGGCATCCCGCGGAATTGCAAAGAACGGCTCTGCTGCGGCATTGAAAATCGTCGAAGTGAAGGGCCACGAACTCGGCGCGTGGCACGGTCAGATAGAGCGCAAAATGTTGGGCGGCCGCTATCGAGCCCCCGCACGTAGCGTTCCATTTCTGCACGTCTGCGCGGATTTCGTCCGGGAGCATGTCAATGTGCGCGGGGCTCCAAGGATCCTGCGCCGTTCCACTGTGGGAAAGCGCGGGCTGCACGAGAGCAAGCGCCGCAATAACACTGCCCAGCAGTGTGCACAAGAGTCTGCTCAATTTCACGACTTTGCTCCTGCGTAGTTCAGAACAGCCTTGGCTGTTGCGCCCCGCGATAAGCAAACCACCCGGAGCCCACCTCGGCCCACAGCCGGATCGATGCCATCTCCGGCGCGCCTCGTGCAAAAATATCCTGCGCAGGCCAAGCGCGCTTGATGCACATCAACCCACCACCGTCGCGCCGGCGTTAGCGAGATACAAATGCTGCGCTCCGGACGACTTCCGCCATGCAACTGCCCTATGGGATTTTCCGTCTGAGCCCCGCTCGGAGCGCGACTGCCCGTGCTCTCCTAGCGCTTGTATTGAGTCTTTGGCCCTCCGCGCCGAATGCACAGGACGAGGTGAAGCTCAGCGATGCGCAGGCGCGCAATCTCGGCGTCCGCGTCACCCATCCTGTCGCGAGCGGGACCGATCTGACGCTGCCCTATCCCGTCCAGATCGTCATCCCGACGCAGCAATTGTGGGTCGTCAGCGCGCCGGTGGCCGGCATGGTCGCCAATCTCCTGGTCGGGCGCGGTGACCGCGCCATGGCCGGCCAGCCGCTGGTCACACTGGAGAGTCCGAGCTTCGTCTCCCAGCAACGCGACTATCTGCACGCGATCGCGCAGGAGCACCTCGCCAGCCAGCAGCTCAATCGCAACGTGGATCTGTTCGAAGGCAAGGCCGTGCCGCAACGCGTGCTCGAAGCCAGCCAGGCCGAAGCGCGCCAGGCCGCCCTCGTCGTCGCCGAACGGCGTCAGATGCTGCATCTGAGCGGGATGTCCGACGATGCAATCTCCCGGCTGGCCCAGCAAGCGGCGATCAGCGGGACGCTCACGGTCAATGCCCCGCAAGCCGCGTCCGTGGTCGAGCTCGCGGTGTCACCAGGGCAGCGGCTCGAACAATCCGCACCGCTTGTCAAGTTGGCGCGGCTCTCGCCGCTATGGGCGGAAATCGCGGTCCCTGCCGCCAATATTCGAGCGATCCGTACCGGCGCGAAAGTCGAGATCGAGGGCTATTCCACCCCGGGCAAGGTCGTGTTGGTCTCAGAGACCATCGATCCTGCCACCCAGACCATTCTGGTTCGCGCGGAAGTCCCCAACGACGGCGAGCTGCATCCCGGCCAGACCACCGCGGCCCGCATCGGATTTCTCTCGACCGGCGAAAGCGCCTGGGAGATCCCTTACAGTGGGCTGGTCCGGCGGGGCGAGCAAACGTCGGTCTTCGTCGCCTTTGACGGCGGCTTCCGGCTGGTGCCGGTCAAGCTGCTTGCGGAAGATCAGGACCATGTGGTCGTAGCGGGCGCCGTCTCGGATCGGGATGAGATCGCGATCGGCGGCATTTCGGCGCTTCGCGGCATCCTCTCCGGACTGGGGCAGTAAATGCTCCGGCGCCTGGTTGCGTTTGCACTGTCGCAGCGACTGTTCGTCATGCTCGGCGTGCTGCTGGTGATCGGCGCCGGCGCTGTCCTCCTGCCCGGCTTACCGATGGATGCCTTTCCTGACGTTTCGCCGGTTCAGGTCAAGGTCATCATGAAGGCGGCGGGCCTCACTCCCGAAGAGGTCGAGCAGCGCATCACCGTTCCCGTCGAGCTCGAACTGCTCGGATTGCCGAACAAGAAGGTGCTTCGTTCGACCACGAAATACGCGCTGGCAGACATCACCGTCGATTTCGAGGACGGCACCGACATCTACTGGGCGCGCAACCAGGTCTCGGAGCGGCTGTCGAACATCTCGCGCGATTTCCCCGACGGGGTGAGCGACGGTCTGGCGCCGATCACGAGCCCTCTCGGCGAGATGTTCATGTTCACGATCGACAGTCCCGAGCTGTCGCTCGCGGAACGCCGCACCCTGCTTGATTGGGTGATCCGCCCGGCCTTGCGGACCGTCCCCGGCGTTGCGGACGTCAATGCGCTCGGCGGCTATGTCCGCGCCTTCGAGATCGTGCCGCGCAACGATGCGCTGGCCGCGCGCGGCATCACCTACGATGTGTTTCGCCGGGCCATCGAAGCCAACAGCCGCAACGACGGCGCCGGGCGGGTGAACCAAGGCGAGGACAGCGCCCTGGTCCGGATCGAAGGCAGCATCCGCTCGAGCGAGGACATCAAGGCGATCGTCGTCGACACCCGCGAGGGCGTGCCGATCCTGGTCAACGACGTCGCGAGCGTCAAAGTCGGGACGCTGACCCGCTATGGCGCCGTCACGGCGGACGGCCGCGGCGAAACCGTCGAGGGACTGGTCCTCGGCTTGCGCGGCGCCAACGCGGGTCAGCTCATCCGTGACGTGCGTGCTCGGCTCGCGGAACTGCAACCCTCGCTGCCGAAGAGCGTGTCGATCAACGTGTTCTATGACCGCAGCCGCCTGGTCAACCGCGCCGTCGGCACCGTGGTGCGGGCCCTCGGCGAGGCCACCGCCCTCGTCATCGTCCTTCTGCTGCTCTTCCTCGGCAACTGGCGGGCCTCGCTGGTGATCGCTCTCAGCCTGCCGCTTGCCATCGTCATCGCCTTGATCGTCATGCGCGTGGTGGGAATGTCGGCCAACCTGATGAGCCTCGGCGGACTTGCGATCGCGATCGGCATGCTGATCGACGCGCTGGTGGTCGTGGTCGAGAACATCGTCGGGAACCTCGGCAAGCACGAGCCGGGCAAGGCCACTCCGCTGATCCACCTGATCTACCGGTCGGTCTGCGAAGTTCTGGAACCGGTCGCCTCGGGCGTGCTCATCATCATCATCGTGTTCGTCCCCCTGCTGACGCTGCAGGGGTTGGAGGGGAAGCTGTTCATCCCCGTCGCGCTGGCCATCATTTTCGCGCTGGGCGGGTCGCTGCTTCTGGCGCTCACAGTGATCCCGGTCGCGACCTCCTTCGTGCTCAAATCTGCATCGCATCGCGATCCCGTGCTGGTACGCGCGGCCCAACGGGTCTACGCGCCGGCATTGACCTGGGCGCTCAACAACGAGCGCAAGGTGATGACTGTGGCACTGATCGGCCTCGTCGCGGCGGGCTTCGCCTATACCAAGCTCGGCAAGACCTTCATGCCGACCATGGACGAAGGCGACGTCATCGTCAGCGTGGAGACGCTTCCGTCCGTCAACCTCGACGAGTCGCTAGCGATGAATGCAAGGCTGCAGACCGCGCTTCTGGCCGTGCCTGATATTGCCGGCATCGTCGCGCGAACCGGGTCCGACGAGCTCGGCCTCGACCCCATGGGCCCCAACCAGACCGACACGTTCCTCGTGCTCAAGCCGGCCGCCGAGCGCGCGACCGACAATCGCGAGGCCCTGCTGCAGAAGCTTCGCGAGGTCCTCACCGGCTTCCCCGGCATTTCGCTCAGCTTCACCCAGCCCATCGACATGCGTGTGCAGGAGATGATCAGCGGCGTGCGCGGTGACGTCGCCGTCAAGATCTTCGGCCCCGACATCGCCAAGCTGAACGAAACCGCGGCAAAGCTGTCGGCGATCCTGTCCAGCATCGACGGTGCCGAGGATGTCTACACCACGCTGAACGAAGGCGCTCAATATTACACGGTTGCGGTCAACCGCATGGAGGCCGGCCGCCTCGGCCTGACGGTGGATTCCATCGTCAACTCGCTGCGGACGCAGATCGAGGGCCGGACCATCGGGACCGCGCTCGAGGACGGACGCCGCACGCCGATCCTCATCCGGGGCAGCGAGACGACGCGGGAAGCGCCGACGCTGCTGGCGAGCCTGCCGCTCACGCTCGCCTCCGGACGGCACGTCGCGCTGTCGCAGGTCGCCCGCATCCAGCGCGTGGACGGCCCGGTGAAGATCGACCGCGAGGACGGCGCCCGCATGAGTGTGGTGCGCGCCAACGTCCGCGGTCGCGACATGGTCGGCTTCGTCGAAGCGGCCCGCCAGAAGGTCGCGACCGAACTCCCGCTGCCCAGCGGTTACCGGCTGACCTGGGGCGGGCAGTTCGAGAACCAGCAACGCGCCGCCGCGCGCCTATCCGTCGTGGTCCCCGTCGCGATCGGCCTGATCTTCGTGCTGCTCTTCACAACATTCGGTGCCATCCGCCAGGCCCTGCTGGTGCTCGTCAACATTCCCTTCGCCCTGATCGGGGGCGTCTTCGCCCTGGTCGTGACGGGCGAGTACCTGTCGGTGCCGGCTTCGGTCGGATTCATCGCGCTGCTCGGCATCGCCGTGCTCAACGGCGTCGTGCTGGTCTCCTACTTCAATCAACTCCGCGCCCACGGCCTTCCCGAGGATCGCATCGTCGTCGAAGGCGCCATGCGCAGGCTTCGCCCCGTGCTGATGACCGCGAGCATCACGGCGCTCGGCTTGATCCCGCTGCTGTTCGCCACCGGCCCGGGATCCGAGGTGCAGCGACCGCTCGCAATCGTCGTAATTGGAGGACTGCTGTCCTCCACCCTGCTCACCCTGATTCTCCTGCCGATCCTGTATCGCCGCTATGGCGGATCATCGAAGGTGGCCAAATGATCGAGCAGCCGGTCTGTCTGACGCTGATTGTGCCGCATCTCCTGCGCGAGGAGGTGCTCGACTATCTCGCTGAGCAGACCGACCTGGTTTCGGGATTCACGGCATCGCACGGAGCCGGTCACGGCACTGAGATCCGTTTGCATACGGCCGCCGAACGCGTGAAAGGCCACGCCGATCAGGCCGTCGTGCAAGTGGTTCTGTCGAGCAGTGATGCCGGCCGCTTGCTCGACCGTCTGCGGGTTTCGTTCGCCGGAACCAAGCTGGTCTTCTGGACGATACCCGTGACGGAACTCGGCACGATCGACTGAGCGAGCCTACTCCGCCGACGCCCGGGCGTGGCGCTCGGACGATTCCAGCGCCGCTGCGGTCAGCTTGCGGCGGCGCCAGATGGTGCCGACCACCAGCACGACGATGACGCCGAGCGCGGCGCAGAAATATTCGCCGCCGGCTCCGCCATGGCCGAATTGCGGCGGGATGCGCAAGGCACCGAGCATGCTGTCGAGAGAGGCACCGAACGGACCGTCGAACAGCGTGTGCAGCTTCGGCGCGACACCGGGATCGGTCGCCATCACCTCGCCCGCGATCCAGCCGAGCAGCGCAGCACCGGCCCAGACCAGCACCGGCAGCTTTTCGAGCAGCGCCATGATCAGCGCCGCACCGGCGACGATCAGCGGCACGCTGATGGCAAGGCCGAGGATCAGGAGCGGCACGCTGCCATTGGCGGCGGCTGCGACCGCAATGACGTTGTCGAGCGACATGACGATGTCGGCGACCACGACGATCTGGATGGCCTGCCACAGATGCGAGGCCGCGTCGACGTCGTCGTCCTCGTCATGCTCCGGCACGAGGAGCTTGGCCGCGATCACGATCAGGGCGAGACCGCCGATCAGCTTGAGATAGGGCAACTCCATCAGTGTCGCGACGATGCCGGTGAAGATGATCCGCAGCATCACGGCTGCGCCGGCACCGAAGATCATGCCCCACAGCCGGTGTCGCGGCGAGAGGCCGCGGCACGCCAGCGCGATCACCAGCGCGTTGTCGCCGGACAGAAGGATGTTGATCCAGATGATCTTGCCGACCGCAATCCAGAAGGTCGGTTCGGCCATCTCGTTGCGAAACTGGGTGAAGAATGCCCCGATCGTCGCGGGATCGAAGATCTGCCAGAGCCAGCTCACAATAGGTCCCCTCGCCCAGTCTCTAAATTACGGCCGGCTTATCAGCCGACGATCTCGTTGCCCGAGAAGAACTGCGCGATCTCGATCGCGGCGGTCTCCGGCGCATCCGAGCCGTGTGCGGAATTCTCGCCGATCGACTTGGCGTAGAGCTTGCGGATGGTGCCGTCGGCGGCCTTGGACGGATCGGTCGCGCCCATCGCGTCGCGGTACTTGGCGATGGCGTTCTCGGCTTCCAGCACCTGGACGACGACCGGGCCCGAGGTCATGAACTCGACGAGCTCGCCGAAGAACGGCCGCGCCTTGTGGACGGCATAGAAGGTCTCGGCCTGTTCCTTGGTCATGCGGATGCGCTTCTGCGCGACGATGCGCAGGCCCGCCTTTTCGATCACGGCGTTGACGGCGCCGGTCAGGTTACGCGCGGTCGCGTCGGGCTTGATGATCGAGAAAGTGCGTTCGATGGCCATAATCTTGTCCTTGGAAGAAAAGCGGTGGTTGTCGAGTTGCGGGGCTTATATCGGCGCCTTTGCCATCCGGCAAGCGACCGCCGGTATGACGTCACAGACGCTTCGCCGCAGGACCGGACCCCTGCAGTTTCAATCTGGATTACGACAATTTCACCCAGATGAACCCAATCTGAAGCCCCTGTCAGGATTCGGTTCAGCCTCGCCGGCGTAGGGTTGGCCCCATCGAAACCGAGCCCGATCACAGGGCGGACCGTTTCGGCGGCCTTTCCATCGACGCGGATGCCCCCGCGCCGGCAGTTTTGAGGAGATCACCATGTTGAGGAAACTTTCGCTTGCCGCTGTCGCTGCGGTTGCGCTGGGTGCCGCGCTGGCGCCGACCTCGGCTTCCGCCCACTGGCACGGTGGCGGCCCGGGCTGGCACGGCGGCGGCGGAGGCTGGCACCGCGGCCACGGCTGGGGCGGACCGCGCTTCTATGCCCCCGTCTCCTACGGTTATGGCGGCTGCTATGTGCGCCGGCTGGTCCCGACCCCCTGGGGACCCCGCTGGCGGATGATCAACCGCTGCTACTGAGCCCGACAGCACCTTAAACTTAAAGGCTACCGCCCCCCACGGTTGCCTTCCAAGAGAAGCCCCGGCGATCCCCCCGCCGCGGCTTCGCATTTTGGGCGGATATTGCGGGATTCATACAATTTTGACGAGAATGCCGGCATTCCCCCAAAAACCGCGAAACCATTTTGGGGGCCAATGACTTGGTACCGTGTCCTTACTTTGAGCACACGGAACCTGCGCGATGGCTGGCCTTTTTGCCAATGACAGCGAACAGATCGATCGGCGGACCAGCCGCTCGATTTGCGATGCGGTGGGCGAACGGCTTCAGCAGAGCCTGCGTCCCGAACCTCAACTCCCGACCCACCTCGAGCAGCTCATGAACGAGCTGAGGCAGCGCGACCGCGACTCGCATTGAGCGGCTAAGAAAAACGGGTTGCGTTCGACGCGCCTTGCGGTGACAACGCCGCATGCTTGTCATCACCGACCTCTCCCTCCGCCTCGCCGGACGCCTTCTGATTGACCAGAGTTCCGTGCAGATCACGCCGGGATCGCGCGTCGGCCTGGTCGGACGCAACGGCACCGGCAAGTCGACGCTGTTCAAGGTGATCCGCGGTGAGCTCGCGGCCGAGCACGGCTCGGTGACCCTGCCGCCACGCTGGAGCGTCGGCAGCCTCGCCCAGGAAGCCCCGAACGGACCCGACAGCCTGATCTCCGTCGTGCTCAAGGCCGATCTCGAACGTGACGCGCTGCTCGCCGAAGCCGAGAGCGCGACCGACCCGCACCGGATCGCCGAGATCCAGACCCGGCTGGTCGACATCGACGCGCATTCGGCGCCGAGCCGCGCCGCCGCGATCCTCTCCGGCCTCGGCTTCTCCGCCGCCGATCAGCTCCGCCCCTGCGCCGAGTTCTCCGGCGGCTGGCGCATGCGCGTCGCGCTCGCCGCGACGCTGTTCGCAGCCCCCGATTTGTTGCTGCTCGACGAGCCCACCAACTATCTCGACCTCGAGGGAACGTTGTGGCTGGAGGATCATCTCGCGCATTATCCGCGCACGGTGATCGTGATCAGCCACGACCGCGACCTCCTCGAAAGCTCGGTCGACCAGATCCTGCATCTGGAGCGCGGCAAGCTCACGCTCTACAAAGGCACCTATTCCTCGTTCGAGGAGCAGCGCGCCGCGCGCGAGCTGCTCGATGCCAAGCAGGTCAAGCGCCAGGAAGCCGAGCGCGCCCGGCTGCAGGCTTTCGTCGATCGCTTCAAGGCCAAGGCTTCGAAAGCCCGCCAGGCACAGTCTCGCGTGAAAATGCTGGAGCGGCTGAAGCCGATCACCGCGCTGGTCACCGAGGACGTGCGCGAAATCAGCTTTCCGGCGCCGGAGAAGATCCTGTCCCCGCCGATCATCGCGGTCGACAACGCTTCCGTCGGCTACGATCCCGCGGCGCCCGTGCTCGGCCGCGTCACGCTGCGCATCGACAATGACGATCGCATCGCGCTGCTGGGCGCCAACGGCAACGGCAAGTCGACGCTGGTCAAGCTGCTCGCCGGAAGGCTCGCGCCGTTCTCCGGCAAGGTGACGCGCGCGGACAAGCTCTCGATCGCCTATTTCGCGCAGCATCAGCTCGACGAGCTGAACGAGGACGCCTCCGCCTATGACCACGTCCGCAAGCTGATGGGCGATGCGCCCGAAGCCAAGGTGCGCGCCCGCGCCGGCGCGATCGGTTTTTCGGGCAAGGCGGCCGACACCAAGGCCGGCAAATTGTCGGGCGGCGAGAAGGCGCGGCTGCTGCTGGGCCTTGCGACCTTCTTCGGCCCCAACATGATCATCCTGGACGAGCCGACCAACCATCTCGATATCGACAGCCGTGCCGCGCTGGCCGAAGCCATCAACGAATTCCCCGGCGCCGTCATCATGGTCTCGCACGACCGCTATCTGATCGAGGCCTGCGCAGACCGGCTTTGGATCGTCGCCGACCGCACCGTCACCAATTACGACGGCGACCTCGACGAATATCGCCGCCTGGTGCTGTCCACGCGCAACGCCGAGCCCGCGCCGCGCGAGCGCAGTGTCGCGAGCGAGAAACCGCAGCGCGCGCGGCCCGACAATCGCGGCTCGCTGAAGAAACGCATCACCGAAGCCGAAGCCGAGATCGCCCGCGTCAGCGACATCATCACCAAGATCGACACGGCCCTCGCCTTGCCCGACATTTTTACGCGCGATCCCAAGCAGGCCGCACAGCTGTCAAAGGCGCGCGCCAATGCCGCCGATGCGCTGGCGCGCGCGGAGGAGCAGTGGCTCGAGGCGAGCACGCAGTTCGACGAGGCTGCGGGCTGAATCCAAATCTGGGAAAACAACCCCATGCACAGTAGCGGTAATAAATCACCCTGCATCAAGTAGCTGGCCAAGCTACTCTTCATGGGATTGTCCGCTCAGTCCGCGAACTGCCCGGCCGCCTTGATGATCGGAGCCCAGCGGTCGACTTCGCTCGTCAGCATCGCGCCGAGCGCCTCGGGCGTCGCCTTGTCTTGCGGCACCGGCTCGGTGTTGATGTCGTTGAATCGGGCGATCAGCGCCGGATCCTTGAGCGCCGTCTGCAGCGCGGCCGTCAGCTTCTGCACGACCGCGGGCGGAGTGCCCTTGGGAGCATAGAGGCCGTGCCAGACGCCGAGCTCGAACCCCTTGAGGCCCGCCTCATCGGCCGTCGGCAGATCGGGCAGACTCTTCAGCCGCTCCTTGGTGGTGATCGCATAGGCCTTGACCTGCTTGGCCGTGATCGGCCCGGTGGTGTTGGTCGCCTGGTCGCAGGTGAGATCGATCTGCTTGCCGAGCAGATCGTTCATGATCGGGCCGTTGCCCTTATAGGGCACCGTGGTGAGCTGCTTCTGGATCGCGGTCATGAACAGCATGCCGCAGAGATGCGATGCCGCACCTAACCCGGCATTGGCGTAGGTCAGCTTGTCGCCCTGCTGCTGGGCGTAGGCGACCAGCTCCTTGAGCGTGTTGGCCGGAAAATCCGGACGCGCAATGATCGTCATCGGCGCGTTGGTCACGAGGCCGATCGGCGCAAACGCCGTCTTCGTGTCATAGCTGAGATTGCGGTACAGCGTCGCTGCGGTCGAGATGCCGACGTGATGGATCAGCAGCGTGTAGCCGTCGGGCTGGGCGCGCGCGGCGCGGGTCGTGCCGATGGTGCCGCCGGCGCCGGTCGCGTTCTCGACAACGATTTGCTGTCCCAGCGACTTCCCCATGCCTGCGGCCGTCAGGCGCGCGATGGTGTCGGTCGGCCCGCCCGCCGCGAATGGAACCAGCATGGTGATGGGCCTCGTCGGATAATCCTGGGCAACGGCCGCGCCAAGCGGCAGAAGCAGAGCCGATACGAGGGCAATCGAGAACCGCATAGTCTCCTCCAGATTTTTATGGCTCCATATGAGCGCATTCCTGGCCGCAAGACCATCAGGAAAGCGGCTCATCAGGAGCGTGCTGCAATTGTTCGGCCGCAGCTGCGTTCCGGGAACATGTCGCTAAGAGCTGCCGTCAATTCCGCCCGCTCGCCCTGCGCTAGGTCTGGCTCTCTGTCTCGTTCTCGAGCTTCGTCCGCAGGGCCGCGACAATGCGATGAACGGTTTGCAGATCCTTGACCAGAAGCCCCTCCGAAAGGCCGTTGACCCACGGCGCCTGCAAAGCCATGGCGGCTTCGAAAGCATGCCGTCCCTTGTCGGTCAGAACGACAAGCTGCGCTCGGCGGTGATGCGGGTTGGCCTCGAAAGCAACGAGGCCTTCCGCGTGCAGGTCATTGACGATCCGCTGCACGTTCTGGCGATTGGCCCCCAGATCGCGGGCAAGCCAAGCCACCGGCTGGGGGCGATCCGCGTGCACGATGGCGCCGAGAATCTGCCAGCGAGCGCTCGTGAGCCCGAGCCGGGCGACCAAGCGGTCCCCTGCGGTCAGGAGCAGGCTATTCAGCCGGAACAGGTCAAGCACGAGGTTCGACAGCGCATCACCGGCCGGCGTTCGCAAGGATTTCGGCATCCGTCACCATAAACTGTTATTGACATCATGATGTCAAATATCTAAGGTGTGTATAGTACCACATTGACACCATATTGCCATATCGAATGGAGCCTGCCATGGCGCACCTACGTCCTTTGGACCCTAACTTTCCCATCGAACGTCAGCTTGGCATCGACACCAGCCCTGCGGTGCTGGTGAATGTGTTCACGCTCGACAAGACCGACGAGCAGAGCTTCCTCCAGGTTTGGCAGGACGATGCAGCCTTCATGAAGCGGCAGCCGGGCTTCATTGCCACCCAGCTTCACCGCGCGATCGGCGATAGCCCGACATATCTGAACTATGCCGTCTGGGAATCGACGGCCCACTTCCGAGCTGCATTCACGCATCCTGAGTTCAGATCGAAGATCGCAGCCTATCCCTCATCTGCCGTCGCCTCTCCGCACCTGTTCGAAAAGGTCGCCGTGCCCGGCATCTGTGTGGCGTAGCGCGCTTCGAAACGGCAGGACCCCGATGACCAGGATCATCCACCCAGTCGCGGGCGCGGTCGCGCTGACGACGATTGCGACCTTCTGGCTCTCCACGGCTCTCACCGAGCTATTTGCGTCGCACGCGAGCATAGCCACGGTGAAAATGGCCATACCCTGGGGCTTCCTGTTGCTGGTTCCGGCGTTGGCGGTGACGGGAGGCTCAGGATTTTTCCTGGCAAAGGGACGACGTGGTGGCGTGATCGGCGCGAAGATCAAGCGCATGCCGTTCATCGCCGGCAACGGCATCCTGCTTCTCATTCCTGCCGCGTTGTTTCTTGCATTCAAGGCGAAGGCCGCGGAGTTCGACACCACGTTCTATGCGGTACAGACTCTCGAATTGTTGGCCGGCGCGATGAACATCGCTCTTCTCGGCCTCAATATGCGCGACGGCTTCAACATGAAGAGCCGGTTCCGCGTTCGCCAGCCCGATCGCTTGCCGGTGCTCTGACGGCGCGCGCGAACCCGGCTTTCGATCGGGTCCGCCACGCTCGCAGGCGGTCCCGCCTACGCGTGCTTCTTCTTCGGCTTCACCGCCCTCGGCGCTGGTTGCGGATCGGGATTGCCCTCGATTGACGACAGACGTCCAGCCGTGAAGGTGTAGATGCCGGCGCGCGGTCCCGTGGCCCAAGTGACGACGGCAACGCGGCGACCGGCGGCGTCATTGGAGAGATTGATGTTCGATGGCGCGCCGATGCCGCGCACCACGTCGCATTCGGTATGGCCCAGCGCGACCGTACCGCCCATCGGCGCCGGAGCCGTCGTCGATGCGTTGGCATCGGCCGGCCCGGGAGGCGGCGCCATGCCGGGACAGGCGCCGTCAGCGCTGACGAGATCCTCAGCTCCGACCGGCTTGTCGGGGGTCAACGGCGGGGATTCGATCGAGATGTTCTTGATGAACAGCCGGCTCGGCGTGTTGAACCATTGTGCGTCCTTCGACAGCAGATCGGACGCGCCCGAGCAGCCGGCGAGCAGCGGAGCCGCGGCAGCCAAAGCAACAAGAAGCGACCTGGGAAGCTTTTGATGTCGCACGATAAACCAAATTCCCCGCGTGAAGGACCAGCCCTAAGCGATTGTCCCAACATCACTTTGCGGCACGAAGGTGACAAAAGCCAGCATCGCCCGAAAAGTGCAAATTATCATTAATTGCGAAGGACCCCTAATTCCGGCGCTGCCACCGGCCCCGCTCGTCGGCCTGCCAATAGGTGACATCAAATCCCCGCTCCTTGCAATCCGTCCAGGCGCTGCGGGCAAGCGCGAGTGCATCCGGATCGTCGCCGTTGAACAGCAGCACCATGCGCGCATAACCCTGCGCGTCCTGCGGCAAGGCCGCATTGTCGACCAGGAATCGGACATGGGCGCCGTTGGGATTGCCCTCCTCGATCGCCAGCACGATCGGCTGATCGGCGGCATCGTTCACGCGCCATGTCGCATGCGGCAGGAAGGAATCGTCGCGGTAGGTCCATAAATGCGCGTCGAGCGCATCGGCGCGCTCTTCCGAGGTCGACTGCACCACGACGCGCCATCCGCGCTCGAGCGATTTCTCGAGAAGCGGCGGCAACACGTTCTCCACCGTCATGTTTTGCAGATGATAGAACAGGACTTCGGTCATCTCAGATCATTTACGCTCGTAATGGTCGGCGACGAGACGGTCGAGCAGGCGGACGCCATAGCCGCTTGCCCAGCTCTGGTTGATGTCGGTCTTCGGCGCGCCCATGGCGGTGCCGGCGATGTCGAGATGGGCCCAGGGCGTGCCATCGACGAAACGCTGCAGGAACTGCGCGGCGGTGATCGAGCCGCCGTGGCGACCGCCGGTGTTCTTCATGTCGGCGAACTGGGAATCGATCAGCTTGTCGTATTCGGGACCGAGCGGCATGCGCCAGACCTTGTCGCCGCTCTCGATGCCGGCCGCCAGCAGGCGTTCGGCGAGCTCATCATTGTTGGAGAACATGCCGGCATGCTCGGTGCCGAGCGCGACCACGATCGCGCCGGTCAGTGTCGCCAGATCCACCATGAATTTCGGCTTCACCTTCTTGGCGACGTACCAGAGCACGTCGGCCAGCACGAGGCGGCCTTCCGCGTCGGTGTTGATGATCTCGATGGTCTGGCCCGACATCGAGGTGACGATGTCGCCCGGCCGCTGCGCATTGCCGTCGGGCATGTTCTCGACGAGGCCGATGGCGCCGACCACATTGACCTTGGCCTTGCGCGCGGCAAGCGCGTGCATCAGGCCGACGACGCAGGCCGCGCCTCCCATGTCGCCCTTCATGTCCTCCATGCTGCCGGCTGGCTTGATCGAGATGCCGCCGGTGTCGAAGCAGACGCCCTTGCCGACGAAGCTCACGGGCGCCTCGCCCTTCTTGCCGCCGTCCCAGCGCATGATCACGGTGCGGCTCGGCCGCGCCGAGCCCTGGCCGACGCCGAGCAGCGCGCCCATGCCGAGCTTCTGCATCGCCCTGACGTCGAGCACCTCGACCTTGACGCCGAGCTTGCGGAGCTGACTGGCGCGGCGAGCGAATTCCTCGGGGAAGAGCACGTTCGGCGGCTCGTTGACGAGGTCGCGCGCGATGATCACGCCGTCGACGACGTGGCCGGCCGAGGCAAACGCCTTCTTCGCGGCAGCGGCATCGCCGACCGCCAGCGAGATGTCGGCGCGCGAGCCGCCCTCCTCGCCGTCCTTCCTCTTCGTCTTGTAGCGGTCGAACTTGTAGGCGCGCAGGCGCAGGCCCGAGGCGATCGCGACCGCCTGCTCGCTCGTCATCGCGCCACTGGGCAGTTCCGCCATGATCGTCATGGCGGCCGCCCCGGCGGCAAGCTTGCCCGCCGCCACACCACCGAATTTGAGGAAATCGTTCGCCTTCAGGCCGGCCGCCTTGCCGGCGCCGATCACGAGCAGACGGGTGGCCTTGACCCCTTCCGGCGCCAGGATGTCGAGCGCTGCCCCGCTCTTGCCCTTGAAGGCGGCGGCGGCGGCCGCTCGCTTCACGAGTTCGATAGCGCCGCCCAGCGCCTTGGCCGTCGCCGGACCAACCTTCAGACTATCGTCGCAGAACACGACCATGATGCCACGGGCGGCGGCAGACAACGGGACAAAGCCGACCTTGATGGCATCGGACATGGGTAACTCCTTCAAAAAACTTGGTCTTTTTGCTGCTCACGGTCCCTGGCCAGGGCCGGACATGAACGGCGATTCACTGAGCCATCTGCACTATGGGCCAGCGCCCCGGCAGATGCCAAGCACCCCCCGTGGCCTCAAGGTCACAACGAGCGAAATATTAACCATATATTGAGGGTGCCACGCGGCAGCCATTTTGTTGACGGATCAAAGGGATGGTAGTGAGAGAGTGAGCTGGCGGAAGAGGCGCTGGCCAACCTTGGGGATCCCCTGATCGGGGATTGGTTGGACAGCGGAGTTTCGGCCGACATTGGGGACTTGGTGGGATTCGTGCGGTAGCGCATGGGGTCGATCGATAGGTATATCTTCCGCACGACGCTGGCGTCGTTTGCGCTGATCCTGGTCAGCCTCACTGGCGTGATCTGGATTACGCAGGCGTTGCGCGGCATCGACCTGATGACGAGCCAGGGTCAGACCATCCTCACTTTCCTGGGCATCACCAGCCTCGTCGTGCCGGCCCTGGTCCTGATCATCTCGCCGATCGCGCTGATGATCGCGATCTCGCACACGTTGAACAAGCTCGCGACCGATTCCGAGATCATCGTGATGAATGCCGCCGGCCTGTCGCCGTTCCGGCTGTTCTATCCGTTCTTTTACGCCACCTGCGTGGTGGCGCTGCTGGTTGCGTTCATAGCGGCCTATCTCGCCCCCGACGGCATGCGGCGGATCAAGCAGTGGGATGCCGAGATCACCGCGGACGTGCTCACCAACATCCTGCAGCCCGGCCGCTTCGCCCAGCTCGACAAGAACCTCACGATCCGGATTCGCGAACGCCAGCCCGGCGGCATCCTTGCCGGCATCTTCATCGACGACCGCCGCGATCCGAACGAGCGCGTCTCGATCGTCGCCGAGCACGGCGAGGTCGTTAAGAACGAGACCGGCTCGTTCCTGGTGCTGGAGACCGGCAATCTCCAGCGCTTCGAGGCGGGCAAGCGCGATCCCGCGCTGGTGGCCTTCGGCCGCTACGGCTTCGACATGTCGAAGTTCTCCAACCAGGGCCGCGACGTCACCCTCGGCATCCGCGAGCGCTATCTCTGGGAGCTGCTTGCGCCGTCCGATAACGACCCCGTCTACAAGCAGATCCCCGGCCAGTTCCGCTCGGCCCTGCATGACAGCCTGCTCGCGCCGATCTATCCCTTCGCCTTCGCCGTGCTGACCTTCGCCTTCCTCGGTGCGCCCCGCACCACCCGCCAGAGCCGTAATTTCTCGATCGGCACTTCGGTCGTTGCGGTGTTCGGCCTGCGCATGGCCGGCTTTGCCTGCTCGGTGATGGCGGTGAAATCGCCGAGCCCGGTGCTGGTGCAATATGCGATGGTCATGGGCGCCATCGGCATCGGGCTGTGGATGATCATCCGCGGCGTTGTGGTCGAGCCGCCCCCTGGCCTCATGGAGGCCATCAACAGGTCGAACGCGCGCATCGCGCGGCTGTTCGGACGGCCGGCCACCGCATGAGCATGCTCACCAACACACTCGGACGCTATTTCGCCGGCCGCTTCGTGGTCGCGGCGCTCGGCGTGTTCTTGGGCATTTTCCTGCTGCTGGTGCTGGTCGACTACATCGAGATGGTGCGCAAGACCTCGGGGCTGGCGTCCGCCTCGGCGCTCATGGTGGCCGAGACCTCGCTGTTCCGGGTGCCACAACTGCTGGAGAAGCTGACGCCGTTCTGCATGCTGATCGGCGCCATGACCTGCTATCTCGCCCTCTCCCGCCGGCTCGAGCTCGTGGTTGCGCGCGCCGCCGGCATCTCCGCATGGCAGTTCATCTCACCGGCGCTCGGCAGCGCGCTCCTGATCGGGGTGATCGCAACCGTCGCCTACAATCCGATGTCGGCGAATCTGCGTGAGCTCTCCAAGCGCATGGAAGCCGAGCTGTTCGGCTCGGCGCCCGGCGGCGGCATCCAGGACGCCTCCGGCTTCTGGCTCAATCAGGTGACCAGCGACGGCCAGACCATCATCAACGCCGCGCGCAGCGAGCAGCAGGGCGTCCGACTCACCGGCCTGACGCTGTTCCGCTTTGACACAGACAGTCACTTCAAGGAGCGGATCGAGGCGCGCGAGGCGACACTGGAGTCCGGCCATTGGCTGTTCAAATCCGTTCGCCGCTTCTCGCTGGACTCCCCACCGATCGACCAGGCCACCTTGGAGATTCCAACGACGCTCACCGAGGCGCAGGTCCGCAACAGCTTTTCCACCCCCGAGACTGTGTCCTTTTGGCAACTACCGAGCTACATCCGCTCATCCGAAAGCTCAGGCTTCGCGACAGCCGGATACCGACTCCAGTATCAGAAGCTTCTGGCACAGCCGTTTTTGCTTGCGGCAATGGTGATGCTCGCGGCCTCCGTGTCGTTGCGCTTCTTCCGGATGGGCGGCGTGCAGAAGATGGTTTTGAGTGGCGTGGGCGCAGGCTTTCTGCTCTACGTTCTGTCGAAAGTGACTGAAGACTTGAGCAAGGCTGAGTTGATGCATCCGATCGCTGCGGCGTGGTTGCCCGTAGTGGTGGGCGGCCTCACCGGCTTTTTGGCCTTGTTGTACCAGGAGGACGGTTAGTGACTGCCGTCCATCGAGGACCCGTGTCTCGTTTGACGCGCCGCATCGTGATGCGCGCGAACGGGTCCGGCTTGTCTCTTCGCAGGCTCATGATGGCTGTCGCTGCCGTGGCATCGCTCGGCGCGCTGATCGACGTTGCCGCCGTGGCCCCCGCCTCGGCCCAGAGCTTCACCTATAATCCGCTGCCGCCACGTCCGAAGCCGCCGAAAGCAGCCAACGACAACCAGATGCTGGTTCAGGCGACCGAGGTCGACTACGACTACAACAATTCGCGCGTCTCCGCGGTCGGTAACGTCCAGCTGTTCTACAACGGCACCAGCGTCGAGGCCGACAAGGTCATCTACGACCAGAAGACCAAGCGGCTGCATGCCGAAGGCAACATCCGCATGACGGATGCCGACGGCAAGATCACCTATGCCGAGATCATGGATCTCTCCGACGATTACCGCGACGGCTTCGTCGATTCGCTGCGTGTGGACACCGCCGACCAGACCCGCATGGCCGCGAGCCGCGCCGACCGCTCCAGCGGCAACTACACGGTGTTCGAGAACGGCGTCTACACGGCCTGCGCGCCGTGTAAGGACGATCCGAAGAAGCCGCCGCTGTGGCAGGTCAAGGGTGCCCGCATCATCCACGACCAGCAGGAGAAGATGCTGTATTTCGAGACGGCGCAGATCGAATTCTTCGGTGTGCCGCTCGCCTACATGCCCTATTTCTCGACGCCCGACCCGACCGTGAAGCGCAAGAGCGGCTTCCTGATGCCGGGCTATGTTTCCGGCACGTCGAACACGGGTTATGGCGTCGAGGTTCCCTATTATTGGGCGATCGCGCCCGACATGGACGCGACCATCAACCCCCGCTTCTTGTCGCGGCAAGGCGTGCTGCTGCAGGGAGAATTCCGGCAGCGCCTGATCGACGGCGCCTACCAGATCCGCGCCTATGGCATCGACCAGCTCGATCCCGGCGCGTTTGCCGGGCAGCCCGGCGACAAGCAGTTCCGCGGCGCCGTCGACACCAAGGGTCAGTTCGCGCTGAACGACAAATGGGTCTGGGGTTGGGACGGCGTCCTGATGTCCGACTACTATTTCTTCTCGGACTACCGGCTCTACCAGTACCGCGATCCGCTCGGCTCGTTCCTGCTGCTGCCGACGGAGGCGCTGTCGCAGCTCTACCTGACCGGCGTCGGCAATCGCAGCTTCTTCGACGCGCGCACGATGTACTGGCTGAGCTATTCGGGTAACCAGAGCCAGGTGCCGATCGTCTATCCGGTGATCGACTACTCCAACGTGCTCAACTATCCGGTGTTCGGCGGCGAGTTCAGCTACAAGACCAATTTCGTGAACCTGTCGCGTGACCAGGCGGTGTTCGATCCGATCACCACGATCGCGAACACCAACAGCCTGTGCACGACGGCGTCGGCCGATCCGCTCGCCCGCACGCCGTCACAGTGCCTGCTGCGCGGCTTCCCCGGCACCTACACCCGCCTCACGGCCGAGGCGCAGTGGCGCAAATCCTTTACCGATCCGCTCGGCCAGATCTGGACGCCGTTCGCCAGCCTGCGCGCCGACGCGATCAACTCCTCGGTCTCCAACCAGCCGGGCGTGTCGAACTATCTTCCCATCGGCGACACCCAGGCGTTCCGCCTGATGCCGACCGTGGGCCTGGAATACCGCTACCCCTTCATCAACGTTCAGCCCTGGGGCTCGACCACCGTCGAGCCGATCGCGCAGATCATCATCCGGCCGAACGAGACCTATGCAGGCAAGCTCCCGAACGAGGACGCCCAGAGCATGGTGTTCGACGCCTCGAACCTGTTCAGCGTCGACAAGTTCTCCGGCTACGACCGCGTCGAGGGCGGCGGCCGCGCCAATGTCGGCGTGCAGTCCACCACGCAGTTCGACAAGGGCGGCGCCGTCAAGGCCCTGTTCGGCCAGTCCTACCAGCTGTTCGGCATGAACTCCTTCGCGGTCCAGGACCCCATCAATACCGGCCTCAATTCCGGCCTGGACAAGCCGCGTTCCGATTACGTCGCGAGCGCCAGCTACTCGCCCAACAGCACCTACACGTTCAGCGTCCGCTCCCGCATGGACGAGCAGACCTGGAACGTGCAGCGCTTCGAGGCGGAAGGCCGCGCCAACTTCAATCGCTGGGCGGTCAGCGTGCTGTACGGCAGCTACGCGGCGCAGCCGGAGCTTGGCTATCTGACCCGCCGCGAGGGCATCCTGACCTCGGGCTCCATAAAGGTCGCGACCAACTGGGTGGTGTCGGGCTCGGCGCGGTGGGACCTCGAGGCCAACAAGATCAACCAGTATGTGCTCGGTGCCGGCTATGTCGACGATTGCTTCGTGCTGGCGGCGAACTACGTAACTTCGTATAGCTATTCGGCGGGCACCGCGCCGCCCGTGCTGAGCCATGCGTTCATGTTCCAGATCGGCCTGCGCACGCTGGCGACCTCGTCGACGACCAGCAGTTCCGCCGGCCTCCAGTGAACGGTTTGAAGTGCCGGCCGCGCTTGCCCCCATCACAGGCTCGACGCGGCTGACATGCGAGCGACAATCATGACGACCCCATTGCCCGTCTTCCGCCTCCTCCTCACCATCGCTGCCGGACTGGTCCTGACCGGACTGCCCTCGCCGTCGCGCGCGCAGAACATCGTGGTCATGGTCAACGGCGACCCGATCACCGATTTCGACATCGAGCAGCGCTCCAAGCTCGACCAGCTGACGACGCAGAAGACCCCGAGCCGGCAGGAGGTCATCAACGAGCTGATCGACGACAAGGTGAAGATGAAGGAGGGTAAGAAGTACGGGGTCGACCCTGGCATCTCCGACATCAACCAGTCCTACGAAGGCATGGCGCAGCGCATGCGCATCACGCCGGACCAGCTGACCAAGTCGCTCGAATCCAAAGGCGTCCGTCCCGAGACGCTGAAGGGCCGCATGAAGGCCGAGATGGTCTGGACCAGCCTGGTGCGCGGCCGCTTCAAGGAGAAGCTGCTGGTCGGCGAGCGCGACGTCGCGCAGGCCGTGCAGGCCCAGACCGGCGACAAGCTCCAGATCGAGGGCACCGAATACAAGATGCAGCCGATCGTGCTGATCGTGCCGCGCGGCTCGTCCGCGGCGTTCCTGGAAACACGCAAGAAGGAAGCCGAGAGCTATCGCGCGCGCGTCGGAAGCTGCGAGGAGGCCAACTCGCTGTTCCGCTCGACGCCGAACGCCACCATCCGCGACAGCGTCACCAAGACCACCGCGGAGCTGCCGGAAGCGCTGCGCAAGGTGCTCGACGACACCCCGATCGGCCATTTGACCGCGCCCGAGATGACCAAGAATGGCATCGAGATGGTGGTGCTGTGCTCGCGCAAGCCGACAATGATCGACACGCCGAAGAAGCGCGAGGTCCGCGAGAAGATGTATCAGGAGAAGTACGAGAAGACCCAGAAGGCCTATCTCGACGAGCTCCGCAAGGCGGCGATGATCGAATATCGCAACCGCTGATGGCCAATCGCGCAGCCAAACCGCATAGCCTTCCCCTTGCCCTGACCCTGGGAGAGCCCGCCGGCATCGGCCCCGACATCACGATCGCAGCCTGGCTCCGGCGCCGTGAACTGAACCTGCCCGCCTTCTATCTGCTCGGCGACGAGGCGCTGATCGCCCGGCGCGCCAAGGCGCTGGCCGCCGCGATGGGGGCCGACGTCAGGACCGCGGCGGTGAGCCCCGGCGAGGCCGCTTCGGCCTTCGCTGATGCCCTCCCCGTGGTCGCCACCGGCGAGCGCGCGACCGCCGAGCCCGGCAAGCCCGACGCATCGAGCGCGCCGGCCGCGCTCGCCTCGATCCGGCAGGCGGTCACCGATGTCCGCGAGGGCCGCGCCGGCGCCGTCGTCACCAATCCGATCGCCAAGAGCGTGCTCTACCGCTCAGGCTTCCGTCATCCCGGCCACACCGAATTCCTCGCCGAGCTCGCCGCGGAAGGCGGCCGCGTGCCGCAGCCGGTGATGATGCTGTGGTCGCCCCGGCTTGCCGTGGTGCCCGTGACCATCCACGTCTCGATCCGCGATGCGCTGGCAGAGCTCACCAGCGAGCTGATCGTCTCGACCGTGCGCATCGTCGCAGCCGAGCTGAAATCGCGCTTCGGCATCGCGCAGCCGCGTATCGCGGTCTCCGGCCTCAATCCGCATGCCGGCGAGGACGGCTCGCTCGGCCACGAGGAGCAGACGATCATCGCCCCGGCGCTTAAGGTGTTGCGTGGCGACGGCATCGAGACCAGGGGGCCGCTGCCCGCCGACACCATGTTCCACGAGGCCGCGCGCAGCACCTATGACTGCGCAATCTGCATGTATCACGACCAGGCGCTGATCCCGATCAAGACCGTCGCCTTCGACGACGCCGTCAACGTCACGCTCGGCCTGCCCTTCATCCGCACCTCACCCGATCACGGCACCGCCTTCGACATCGCCGGCACCGGCAAGGCCAATCCGGCCAGCCTGATCGCGGCGCTTCAGCTGGCCAGCCGCATGGCGGCTTCGCAAAGCCGATGAGCGCGATCGACGACCTCCCGCCGCTCCGCGAGGTCATTCGCCAGCACGCGCTGTCGGCGCGCAAATCGCTCGGCCAGAATTTCCTGCTCGACCTCAATCTCACCGCCCGCATCGCGCGCGCCGCAGCGCCGCTCGACGATTCCACGATCGTCGAGATCGGCCCCGGCCCGGGCGGGCTGACACGCGCGCTGCTTGCGCTCGGCGCGAAGCGCGTCATCGCCATCGAGCATGACGAGCGGGCGATCCCGGCCTTGCAGGATATTTCCGCGCGCTATCCTGACAGGCTCGAGATCGTGCATGGCGATGCCATGACCTTCGATCCCCGCCCGCTGCTCAATGGCGAACGCGCGAAGATCGTCGCCAACCTGCCCTACAACATCGCGACCCAGCTCCTGATCGGCTGGCTCACCACCGAGCCCTGGCCGCCCTGGTACGACATGATGGTGCTGATGTTCCAGCGCGAGGTCGGTGAGCGCATCGTCGCGCGCGAGGACGAGGAGGCTTATGGCCGGCTCGGCGTGCTCGCCAATTGGCGCTGCGAGACCAAGATCCTGTTCGACATTGCGCCTTCCGCCTTCGTGCCGCCGCCGAAGGTCACCTCCTCCGTCGTGCGCCTCACGCCGCGCGCCGAGCCTCTCCCTTGCGATCGCAGGCTGCTCGAACAGGTCGCCGCCGCCGCCTTCGGTCAGCGCCGGAAAATGTTGCGGCAGAGCCTGAAATCGCTCGGCGTCGATCCCGCGCGGCTCGCCGCCGCCGCCGGCGTCGATGCGACGCGGCGCGCCGAGACCGTTCCGATATCCGGCTTTGTTGCCATGGCCCGTGAATTGGCCAATATACGAACCGAAGAAGCATGATCCGGAAAAGTGTGAAGCGGTTTTCCGAACGAGATCATGCTCAAACAATGAGATAATTTCGGAGGAAGAAATATGGCGTTGATGCGTCGGCAGTCCCTGGTCAAGTTCGATGCGCCGCTGTGCGAGACCATCGTCGACACGCCCAAGCCGCAAGGACGCGAAGTCCTGGTGCGCATCGAGCGCTGCGGCCTCTGCCATTCCGACCTGCACATCCAGGACGGCTATGCCGACCTCGGCGGCGGCAAGAAGCTCGACACCACGCGCGGCATGACGCTGCCCTTTACGCTCGGTCACGAGATCGCCGGCGTCGTCGACGAAGTCGGCCCCGACGTGCCGGCCGGCCTCATTGGCGCGAAGAAGGCCGTCTTCCCCTGGATCGGCTGCGGCCAGTGCCGCGACTGCGCCAATGGCGACGAGAATCTCTGCGTCAAGCAGCGCTTCCTCGGCGTCTCCATCGACGGCGGCTTCGCCACCCACGTGCTGGTGCCCGACGCGAAATATCTGCTCGACTACGATCCCCTGCCCGTCAACCAGGCCGCGACCTTGATGTGCTCCGGCGTCACCGCCTATGGCGCGCTCAAGCGCCTGGTCGACCGCCCGCGCCAGCGCAACCTGCTGCTGATCGGCCTCGGCGGCGTCGGCATGATGGGCCTGTCGTTCGCGCAGGCGATGTTCAAGCAGCCGATCACGGTCGCCGACCTGTCGCCAGCCGCGCGCGAGACCGCGCTGAACAACGGCGCCGCCAATGCCTATGATCCGTCCGAGCCCGACGTGATCAAGCGCATCCTGAAGGAGACCGAAGGCGGCTTCGACGAGATCGTCGATTTCGCCGGCAACGAGAAGTCGATGGCCTTTGCGGTCGCGGTCGCCGCGCGCGGCGGCAAGATCGTGGTCTCCGGCCTGATGGGCGGCCAGTTCACATTGCCGATGGTGCAATGGGTCTACAAGCGCATGACCATCGAGGGTTTCATGGTCGGAACGCTCAACGAGGCGCAGGAGCTGATGGCCCTGGCGCGCGCCGGCAAGATCAAGCCGACGCCGATGCGCGAGGAGCCGATGCGCGACGTCCAGAAATGGATCGACGAGCTTCGCGCCGGCAAGGTCGTCGGCCGCATCGTGCTGAAGAACTGAGCCGCGCGCGCGGGCCCCAAGTTGGGCCCGCGTGACGGAACGCCTGCGGCCCCGCCGCGTTGGCAGCGCATGTCCATTCGCTGCACCGTCGAAAGCGCATTCTTCATCGCCTGGAGCTGCCTGGAGCAGAGCGGCGAGCTCGGCCCGCCGGACGAGAGCGCCAACGTCATTCTCGACGCCATCGAAGGTCAGCTCAAAACCGGCGAACGCCGGCAGCTGATGCTCGCCAACAAGGCGATCGACGCCTATCGCGCGCACGCGGCGCTGCGCCGATCCTCGTGGGATCGCGAAGCACGCTTCGGCTGATGATCTTCGCCGCCCCTCGGGCCGCCGGCCCAGCGGCGTTCTGGCGGATTGAGGCCGGCGGTCCTCGGGCAAAGCGCACGGAGTACGGCGCTCCGCGCCGCACGCTACGCCAATCCACAAGCCCGCTATGTTCACTCCTGAACAGACCTCGCCAGATCAACGCTGCCGGGCAGCGCACGCATGCAGCCTCGCTCCCAACTTTCCGGAAGTCCGCAAAGCCCGCGCGCCAGCATCTCAACTATGCAACGGCGGCTTGTGTGCACTTTGGAACCGTCGGTTCCGCCACGGAAACGTAGGGTCGGGTTGGCGCCGATTCCCGGCCAGCCCAGAGACGCAACTGTGACCGGTCGGCCCCCGAACGATCTGCTCCGGCAGCTCACCCACCAGGATTTCGAACTGCTCGCGCCTCACCTTCAGCCGGTCGACCTCGCGGCGAGCCACGTTCTGCATCACGCCGGCGACGACGTGGCGGCGGTGCATTTTCCCTGCGGTCCCGCACTCGTGTCGTTCGCCGTGCCGGTCGAGGACGATCGCGAGGTCGAAAGCCTGCTGGTGGGCCGCGAGGGTGCGGTGGGCATTGCCGCAGGCCGCAACCCTTCGCTGGCTTATTCACGCATCGTCGTGAAACTGGGCGGCAGCCTCGTCCGTCTGCCGCTGCGCGCGCTCGAGCAGGCACAGCAGCGGTCAGCCACGCTCCACGAGGTCTTTTCGCGCTACGCCGACTGCCAATTCGCGCAGCTGCTGCAGACGGCGGCCTGCAACGCGGCGCATTCGATCGAGCAGCGCGCCGCCAAGTGGATCATCTCCGCGAAGGAGAGTATCGGCGGCGCCGAGATCCCCCTCACCCACGAGCAGCTCGCCGGCATGCTCGGCGTCTCCCGCAGCTATGCCAGCCGCGTCATCCAGATGTTCAAGGCAAGGCGCATCCTCGCGACCCGCCGCGGCGCCATCCTGATCCTCGACGGGACAGCGCTCGAAGCCAGAGCCTGCTGCTGCAATGATTGGGTGAGGAAGCACTTTGACGAGGTGCTGGGCGGAGCGTCACCTGCCGATGGCTAAAGCGCGATGCGATCAGGATGCATCGTCATCCCGCTTTAGCTTGTTGTTCAAGCATGATCTTTTCGGAAAACCGCTGCGCACTTTTCCGGATCATGCTTTAGCATCTTTGCGGCCTCACCCCTCCGGTGGCGACTGGCGTTTCAGATGCAGATAGGCCGGGCTGAAATCGCCGAGCCGCTGCAGCTCGCGCCATTTCAGGACGATGAGCTCCCCGTCGCGCAGATCCATGGTGCCGCCCCGCCTGAGGTCAGCGAGCGTCCGGTTCACGGTCGCGATCGCCATGCCGAGCGTCTCGCCGAGCTGCACCAGGCTGATGGGCAGGCGGAAGCGATTGCCGCGGACGAGCTGCGCGGCGCGGGCGCGGTAGAACAGCTCGCAGAACAGGTGCGCCATGCGCGCCTGCATCGGCCGGGCGCTGTTGTTGGTGATGGCCTCGCGAAAGATCGAGGCATCGAGCAACGTCTCGCGCCAGACCGAGAGCGCGAAAGTGGGACGGCGCCGGAAGGCTATGAACAATTCGCGATGCGGGATGAAGGCAACCGAGGCGTGCCCGAGCGCCGAGAGCCCATGGTCCATCTGGTCGATGAACAGGCCCTGGGAGTCCGGGAGGTCACCGGAGATATGGAACGCGAGATATTGCCGTCCCCCGCTGCCGAGCAGATGGTAACGCGCCACCATGCCGGAGACGACCAGCGCCGAATGTTCAGGCTCCTCGCCCTGGCGGATGAAATCCTCGTTGGGCGCGACATCGCGCTGCGTGAAGGTGAGCGCGCGGATCTCGTCGAGATCCTCCCCGGTGAGCGCGGTGTGCTCGCTCAGGTTCCGGATCAGCACGTCGTGGGCTTTTTCCATGAGACCACCAAAAATCGCGCCGGATCTATCAAATGATACTTCTGGCCCTGGTTCAGCGGACTAGAACGCGAGACGGACGCACTGGTTGCTAATCCGTTTGCGATCATTCGGGTCGCACCCACACCATCACCTCGACCACCAACCGAGCCCGCCCTTCTCATGAGTCCTACGACGATCCTGGAGCGCATCCGCGGCCTGTTCGCATCCGATACCAGCGAACACATCGACTGCATCAGCGATGCTTTCAAGAACGGCACGCTACGCGAGCCGGCGCATCCGATGTCGGATCAGGAACTCGCCCACGCCATCCGCGAGTTCCGCAGCACTGAGGTCTCCGACTGGACCATCGCAAAGCTTTCGCGGCGCTTCATCGACGCGCCGCGAGAGCGCTGAAGCGCGCCACGAGACTCATGCCGCATCCGAAGTTCATCGCGCGTCTCCAGGCCATCGAAGGCCTGTCAGAGGACGAACGCCAGCAGATCGCGGGCCTGCCGTCCACGCTACGCCAGGTCGCGGACGGCGAGATCGTGCTGCGTCAGGGCGAGGCCGCCTCGCGCTGCGTCTTCGTCGTCAGCGGCTTTCTCTACCAGGCCCGCATCGTCGGCGACCGCAGCCAGATCCTCGCGTTCCACGTTCCCGGCGACATGCCCTGCCTGCACACGCTCCTGGTCACGCCGATGGATGCGGATCTCGTCGGCCTCGGCCCGACCATCGTCGGCTACGTCGCACACAGCCAGCTCCGCCAGCTGCTCGACGGCTCGATCCATCTGACCCGCGCGTTCTGGCGCGAGACGCTGATCGATGCGGCGATCTCGCGGCAATGGATCGCCCGCCTCGGCGCGCAGGCGGCCCTGCCGAAGGTCGCGCATCTGATCTGCGAGCTCGCGGCGCGGCTGGAGATCGTCGGCCTTCTCAAGGACGCCTGTTTCCAGATGCCGATGACGCAGCGCCACGTCGCCGATGCCTGTGGCCTGTCGATCGTGCACGTCAACCGCACCATTCAGGAACTACGGCATCGCGGGTTGATCGCATGGGAGGGCAGCGAGATCGAGCTGCTGCAGCCTGAAGAATTGCGCAGGCTTGCCGATTTCACGCCCGACTATCTGACCTGAGCGCGGAGGGCGAGCGCAGAGGATGGGTGAGCGGACCGCTCTCCCTCGCGTCACGATCGCGGCCGCGCGGTCCGCCATGATGTGAGCAGCGGACCACCGCGGCCGAGGACGGGATCCGTTTTCGGCCTGCGGACCTTGGCGATGCGCTTGACGGCATCGGGACGCTCGCGCGTGTCGGTGCACTCGTCGTACGTCCCGTCCTGCGGATACGCTCCGACGACGCAAAAGTCCCGGCTGGACTCGATCAGCCGGTGTCCAGTGCCGGCGGGCAGCACCAGAACGTCTCCGGCTTTCACGCGGAGGACGCGTCCCTTGACGCCGCCGCACTCGAGCCTGGCCGTGCCGCGCGCCACGCCCATCACTTCGTGGACCCGCGAATGATAATGGACGAAGTCATACACGGTGTCCCGCCACGACCGGCCCCAGCCGTTTGTATCGAACAGCGTGTCGATGATGACATCAGGGGGATAGCGCCTGGACTTCAGATTGACCGCGCCGCGATAGAGCAACACCGGAAAACGCGGATTGTTCGGCACGATGCCATCGTCGCGAAAACGGATGGCTGCCGGCTTCCGGGCCCGCACCAGCGCCCGCAGCGTTGCCGCATCGGGATGCTCCTCCACGAGCTTCTTGGCGAGATTCTTGATCTGGTCCTTGATCGGCATGGCCTGTCCTCAGCCACGATTCAACGACGGCGGAGGTGAGAAGTTTCCAGGCGAACGGGCTTGATCGGCAGCAGGCCCCACTCTGATCTCTCTAGCGATGCCTCGCACCTCCTGAGATCGCGCTACGGCGTGATGATATCCAGCCTGTCCCGCGACGGGAGCGTTGCCTTGAAGGCCCGAAGCGCGGTGTCAACCGCCGCCGCATCGGCCAGCGGCGTGCGGTAGAAATCGACGTTCTGCCGCGACAAGGTTACGCTTCTCGTTTGGAGCACGGCGACCTTCGTCCAGCTCGATGGCACGCCTTTCTCGAACCAGCCCTCGTAAATCATGACGAGACCGACGTCGTGATCGTGGGCAAGGGCCGCCATCTCTGCCGGCCCATAATCTCCCGCCATTCTCGCCTTGCGCACCTGCTCCGAACCAAGGCCCCAGAGATCGAGCGTATAGTTGGTATTGCGATATGCAACCAAGCCGAGATCGTTGACCCCAACCGCATCTCTGTAAAACGATTGGGCGAAACGAGCCATCTGGTATTGCTGCTCGTAGATATCGCTTGCGCCTAGCGGCGAGACCACTGCCGCTGTCATGTAGGGAATCGCCGCGGTGCCGAGCCCGAAGACCACGCCGACCTTCACACGAGACCATTGCAGCGCAGAGAGCCGTGGCTTGAGTTGTGCGATGCCCCACAGCAACGCGGCTGCCGCGAGAGCCATGATGTATACCTCATACCGATTGAACCAACCGTATTGACCGCACACCAGATGGGCTCCGACGGCAACAAGAACAGCCAGAAGGACGATCAGTACCTTGCGATCGGCGCGTAGCAGACTGGCGCACCAGGCAACAGCGAGACCGAGTGCGATGAGCCGCAATCCATACGACGTCATCACGCTCCGCAGCATGTTTCTGACGATAGCGGGTAGCTCGCTCGCGGGCTGATCAAGAGTCGTCAGATAGCCCTTCAACAAGACGGAGCTCGGCAGCAACGGCAGGCCACGCGAGGCCATGAGAACGGCATAGCCCGATAGAGTGACGACAATGACTAGCGCTGCGCCGGCCGCGAAGCGGCGCTGGTCCAGCAGCGTGAACGCCGCGATTGCGGCACCGGCGAATGCGATCCCTTCGAAGCGGATGAGCGGAAGCAGCACCAGGGCGAGGAAATGGAGTGATGTTGGTGCGAACCCGCGCGCAGCCGCCACGAGACCAGCAAAGGTCACGATTGAGGCCCAGACGTGAATACTGTGCTCCATGCCGGTCATGGGCAGCGCGACGGCGCTGACACTGAAGATGAGGAGCAGCGCGATCACGCAAGCGAACAGAAGCTCGCCCACACCATCGAACAGGGCATTCGCCTCCAAGAGGCGTATGATAGCCAAGATTGTCGCACCTGCGGCTGCAACATTGATCAACAACGGACCAAACGCACCGAGATGAAGCGCTTCCGTCAGAGCCAGAAAATATGGCCAGATGATCGATGAGCTAGGCGATGAATATTCCCCGGCGTTGACCCCATATCCGCCGGACAGGATCTGGTCGGCGACCGCAAGGTGAATATACGCATCGTCGAGCGTGAAGAAGAGCCTGAAGTCGCACAGCGCCAGGACTGCGATGAGCTCCATCGCAAGCAATCCCAGCCAAACGAGTATGGCTGCAGTTGAGGGTTGAATCCAGGTATCGGTACCCAATTGTCCCGACGACGCCCTGCCTGTCTTGTCGGGGCAATCGCATTGATCGACGACAGCCATCACACTCCCCTGTCAGTCGCTCGATCACGATTGACGCCTTGCCGGGGTCCATTCCCACATCCTGCGGTTTATCTTAGCCTTCCTAACAGTCGGTGACTGCAAGGCTTGAAATTCAGGTTTCCCTTGGGCAGTCGCAGAGGTAAAGGTTTGGAACTAGGGAACGCTGGTCCGCTCGGCCGCTTGGGTCATTTGCGGTGATGGGGCGCGTTTCCGCGATGTACACGCGACAAACGGAGCTGACGGCGGTTCCTTGAGAGGCGTCGGGCAAAACACCCGGTCAAGCCCACCGCGCAAAAATATTCCACTTTCCCGAATTTCGGATTTGTGGCATATGCGCCTCATCCTGGCCCTGCCAAAGGGGCGCTTCGCGATCGTCACGAGATGCGGGCCGGGTGGCGGTGGACGCGGTAGCGCCGGCGCGATCAGCCTGATGACAGGGCGGGCAACCGTGAGTCTTCAGGGGACGCGATACGACCCGGCGCGGTCACAGCGGTTTCGTCGATGCCTGGGGGCGAGCACACGCAAGCCTCCGGATATTCCGGCGGGATCGTCCGCGGACGGAGAAGTCGTGTGGTCCTGACGCCCGGGGTCTGTGCGTCAAGGCTTGCGGTGATGCGGCGGTCCGACCGGGCACGTGCATCGATCATTCCCGCAAGGCGACGGGGGCAATAGTGCATCGCTCCCCGAGGAGAGCACGAAGGACACCGTTAAAACCAGCCGCGCAGGGAAGGCCGGGCGACCGGCATCACCTGTGGTCCACCCCGTGTGCATCTTCGTCGCGCACGGACTTGCGGGTGCCGCCGGCGCCCGGCCTTCCCTGCGCCCTTTGGTCTTCATGGGGCGCGACGACAGCAAGCCTCGGGCGAGATGCGCCGCGAGAACGGGAAGGCGTGTGTGCTGATGAGGAAGAGCCGTAAGATGGGTAGAGCATTTGCGAAACCCATCATGTATCGGCGCAAGCAAGAGCACGATGGGTTTCGCTTCGCTCTACCCATCCTACCGAAGTCGGCTCTCGTGCCCCTCCACCGCCCGGTCAATGCACCTTTCGCCCCGTCACTGGAACCGTCAGCCCGAGCGGCTCGCACGGTCGGGGCGACGGTGTGACTTTCACCGGCTCCGGCCGTCTCGGCGCCTGCAGCGCCTCCGGAACCTGGCGGCCCTCCGACGGTTGCGGCGGAACCTGGAGCTCGGCGAAGCAGTAACGCCCAGGAAAATGCCTGATCTCGCGGCGGAACGAATGCGCCGCGAGCCCAATTCAAGCCACATCCTCTCCGGATTTGCGGCTCATTGCCACCCAAGTCTTTGATGACAAAGGGCTGGTTGAGAGTTGCGTCATGCGTAACCGGGAGACCAGGATGGGCAACCGCACCGCAAAATTCGTATCCGCGCTAGTCGGCAGCATCATTGCCGGCGCGCCACTGGCCGCCGTGTCGCAGAATGCGCCGGCGCCATCGAGCACAGCCAACGCGGCCGCCGACTGCCTCGCCTCCCCGAAGGGTGCCGCGCCGCAGGGGCAACACTGGTACTATCGTCTCGACCGCACCACCAAGCGGCAATGCTGGTATCTGCGCGCCGCAGGCGGCAAATCCTCCCAGACCGCGCAGGCGACGGCCGACGCACCCGAGGCGGATTCAGCCGCGCCGCAAGCGATGCAGAACGCGCGCGCCGAATACATCGCTCCGCAAACGAGTGCCGCACCTGGCATGCCCAACACGAGCGCGCCCGCGCCCGCCGCAACCAATGCGCAGCCGGTCGCCCAGCAACCACCAAGCGGCGCGCCCGAGACCAACGCGCAGCAGCCAGCCGTGACCGCGCGCTGGCCCGAAACCTCCCCGGCCTCCGCCGCGCCCGCCCCGCGGCCAGCTCCCGTTGCGGCCACCGCGCCACCAAGCGCGAAGCCGACAAAGCCTCCCGCGCCGATGGCGCTGGCCGGGGCAGACGGCACCGCCGACAAGCCGGCCGGCTCGGTGCAGATGCTGCTGCTCGTGATCGGCGGCGCGCTGGCGCTCGCCGGCATCCTCGCCAGCGTCATCTACCGCTTCGCCGGCGGACGCGTACGCGTTCAGGCCGCCGCCGACCGCCGCGGGCACTGGGACGATTGGGCGCCTCAGGACCAGGACGGAAGCCGCGCACCCTGGCTCGGTGCGGAGCCCGCCGTCACGCCGCGCGCACAGCAGGGCCCCGTCGACTTCGATGAAGTTCGGCCGCCGCAGACCGCGCAAATCGCAGCCTTCACCAGGGAGATCGGCAGGATCGCGGCGCAATCCGCGTCCATTCGCAACAAGGCCGCCGAACTCGACAAGGCCGACATCTTCAACGGAAAGTTCGAGATCGAGGCATCGCCCCCGCGGCTCGCAGCCAAGGACATCGGCGACGAAAAGGCCGTCGATCACCAAGAAGATGCGCCGGTAGATGCGCAGACCGGAGATGCCGTCGACGTCGACGTGATCACCGCAATGCTGGAACGGCTGGCGAAGCAAGGGCCGCGGCTGCCGCAGCCTAGCCCTGCAGCTGCCCTTGCAAACCTCGCACGAAGCCAACGAGGCCAATCCGCCGCTCGCGCTTGAGGCGCTCGGCCTTCAGGATCGACTGCACCTCGGCAAAGGCCTCGTCGACGTCGTGGTTGATCACGATGTAGTCGTACTCGGCCCAGTGACTCATCTCGTGGCTGGCGCGGCTCATGCGCTTGCGGATCACCTCGTCGGAATCCTGCGCGCGCGAGTGCAGACGCTTTTCGAGATCCGCCGCCGAGGGCGGCAGGATGAAGACGCTGACGACGTCGGCGCGGGCTTTTTCGCGCAGCTGCTGCGTGCCCTGCCAGTCGATGTCGAACAGCACGTCCTGCCCGGACGATAGCGCGGCTTCGACGGGGCTGCGCGGTGTGCCATAACTGTTATCGAACACGGTCGCCCATTCCAACAGCTCGTCACCCTTCACCATCGCCTCGAAGCGCGGCTTGTCGACGAACAGATAATCCTTGCCGTTGACCTCGCCCGGCCGCATCGGCCGCGTAGTCGCGGACACCGACATTTTCAGGCCGGACATACGGTCGATCAAAAGACGCGACAGCGTCGTCTTGCCCGCGCCCGAGGGCGAGGACAGCACGAACATCAATCCGCGCCGCTCGACACCGTCAGTTCCCTGACCGCCGCTCGTCATCGATCACTCCAGATTCTGGACCTGCTCGCGGAACTGCTCGACCACGTTCTTCATGGCGAGGCCCGTATTGGTCAGCTCGATGTCGTTCGACTTCGAGCAGCAGGTGTTGACCTCGCGGTGAAACTCCTGCGCCAGGAAGTCGAGCTTGCGGCCGATCGGGCCGCCCTTGCCGATCAGCTCGCGCGCCTGCGCGATGTGGGAAGCAATGCGGTCGAGCTCCTCGCGGATGTCGGCCCTGGTGGCGATCAGGATCGCCTCCTGCATCAGGCGGTCGGAATCGAAACGGTCGGAGGTGTCCAGCAGGCTCGCGATCTGCTCGGCGAGCCTCGCCTTGATCGCCTCCGGCTTGCGCCCCGGTGCGACTTCGGCTTTCTTCGCGAGTTGCTCGACCTCGTCGACCCGCTGGGTCAGGATCTGCCCGAGCGAAGTGCCCTCGCGCTTGCGCATCTCGACGAGATCGGCGAGCGCCTTGTCGAAGGCTTCGGCTGCGGCAGCGCGCGCGGCCTTGTCCTCCTCCTCGTCGCCCTCGGGCTCGGCGACCTCGACGACGCCCTTGATGGCGAGCAGGCCGTCGATGCTCGGCGCAACCGCGTCGACCTTGCCGGCGATGACCGCGGCGGCCTTGAGCACGGCGTTGAGCACGTCCTCGTTGACGCGAACGGTGGCCGCGGCGTTGGCGCGCTTGACGGTGAGATTGGCATAGACGGTGCCGCGCGACAGCAGCTCGCCGGCGCGTTTCTTGGCGTGGGCCTCGAGCTCGTCAAACCCCTGCGGCAGCCGCACCCTGAGGTCAAAGCCCTTGGCGTTGACCGATTTCAATTCCCATTCGAACGTATACGGCCCGCTTGCGCCGTGGCATCTCGCAAAGCCGGTCATGGACGACAGCGCCATCAGGTCAAATTCTCCAGAAACACGGGATTCGCGAGGCATCAAGCCACGCGAATCTTAAGACTATTTTGCAGGAAAGTGGAATCCGCAAAGCCGGCAAGCAGGTCTGCAACGCGCCTAGCGCTGGACCACCGGCGGCGAGGGTTGCACCGCGCCCTGCCGCGCCGGTGCTGGAGCTGCGGGGCGTGCCGCCGGCGGCTTTTTCTGTTGGTTGGGCCGGGCCGGCGTGGTCGCCGTCGGCGTATCGGCGGCTCCGGGCGCGACGGCGGCGGGCGGCGGCGCATCCTCGGCCGGCTCCACCGTGTCGTTCTGGATCTGCTTTTCCATGGCGCGGAGCTTGGCGACGTTCTTCTGATGCGCGTCGTAAGTCTCGGTGAAGGCGTGCCCGCCGGTGCCGTCGGCGACGAAATAGAGGTCGCGGGTGCGGGCCGGGTTGGCGGCGGCCTCCAGCGAGGCGCGGCCGGGGTTGGAGATCGGGCCCGGCGGCAGGCCCTCGATCACATAGGTGTTGTAGGGCGATGGCTGCGTGATCTCGCTGCGCTTGATCGGCCGGCCCAGCGTGCCCTTGCCGCCGACGAGGCCGTAGATGATGGTCGGATCGGACTGCAGCTTGATCCGCTGCTTCAGGCGGTTGACGAACACGGCGGCGACGCGGCTGCGCTCGTCGGGCTTGCCGGTTTCTTTCTCGACAATGGAAGCGAGCGTCACCAGCTGCTCCGGCGACTTGACCGGAATGTCCTGATTGCGGCGTTCCCAGATCTCGGCGAGCACGCGCTTGTGCGCCTGCTGCATGCGCTGGACCACCTGCTCGCGCGGGGTGCCGCGCGGGAATTTGTAGGTCTCGGGCAGCAACGTGCCCTCGCGCGGCAGCTCGCGCACGCTGCCGGTGAAGATGTCGTTGTCGGACAGGCGCGCCACGATCTGCTCGGAGGTGAGCCCTTCCGGAATCGTGACGGCGTGCTGCACCACCTTGCCCTCGACGATGGTGGCGATGACGTCGCGGAGCGAGGCGTTCTTCTGGAACGAATATTCACCCGGCTTGAGGTCCGAGCTCGCCTTCAACGCGGCAACGCTGGCGATGAACACCCATGGGTTGATGTCGGTCACGCCTTCCCGGTTCAGCGTCTCGGCGATGTCGCGCTTGCCCGCACGCTGGGGGATGTTGACGATCTTGTCATCCTTGAGCGGCCCGGGCGCCTCGAGCACCTGCCGGCCGTAATAATAGACGCCGCCGGCGCCGAGCATGGCGATCAGCAGGAGGGTGATGATGGCGTTGCCGACGATCACGAAGGGATTGCGCGCACGGTCCGATCGCTTCGGCGGCGGCGGGACCTGCTCGGGCTCCAGCGCTGCCCGCGGACTCCGGGGCGAAATGGGCGGCCTTTCACTCATCGAAACAACCTGAATCCTGCCGGTTCAATCGCGGCCCGACAATCGCTTGCCCTGCCAAATGCACGCGCCCACTTCCATGACTATCGCCGAATACGGCAAAACGGTGGATTCGTCTCAAACTTAAACTAACTGGCGAGGCGCCGCACGATCACCGACGCATTGGTACCGCCGAAACCAAACGAGTTCGACAAGGCGACGTTGACCTCTCGCTTCTTCGCCGTATGCGGCACGAGATCGATCGCAGTCTCCACCGACGGATTGTCGAGGTTGATCGTCGGCGGCACGACATTATCGCGAATCGCGAGAATGGCGAAAATCGCCTCGATCGCACCCGCCGCACCCAGGAGATGGCCCGTCGACGATTTGGTCGAGGACATCGCAACCTTGGAGGCAGCATTGCCGAGCAGACGTTCGACGGCACCGAGCTCGATCTCGTCGCCGAGCGGCGTCGAGGTGCCGTGCGCGTTGATGTAGTCGAGATCGGAGGCGGTGAGGCCAGCGCGCTTGAGCGCGGCCGACATGCTGCGGAAGCCGCCATCGCCATCGGGCGACGGCGAGGTAATGTGATAGGCATCACCCGAAAGACCGTAACCGATCACCTCGGCGTAGATCCTGGCGCCACGGCGCCGGGCGTGCTCGAGCTCTTCCAGCACGAGGACGCCGGCGCCCTCGCCCATCACGAAACCGTCGCGGTCCTTGTCGTAGGGACGCGAGGCCTTTTCGGGTGTGTCGTTGAAACCGGTCGATAGCGCGCGCGCGGCGTTGAAGCCGGCAATGCCGATGCGGCTGATCGGCGATTCGGCGCCGCCGGCGACCATCACGTCGGCGTCGCCCAGCGCGATCAGGCGGGCGGCATCGCCGACGGCATGCGCACCGGTCGAGCAGGCCGTGACCACCGAATGGTTCGGTCCCTTCAGCCCGTGCGCGATCGAGACGTAGCCGGAAGCCAGGTTGATCAGGCGGCCCGGAATGAAGAACGGCGACACCCGGCGCGGTCCGCGCTCCTTGAGCAGGATCGCGGTCTCGGCAATGCCGTTGAGGCCGCCGATGCCCGATCCGATCATGGTGCCGGTCGCGCATTTGTCCTCTTCGGTCTCGGGATGCCAGTTGGCATCGTCGAGCGCCTGGCCGGCGGCGGCCATGCCGAAGATGATGAAGTCGTCGACCTTGCGCTGGTCCTTCGGCTCCATCCACTTGTCGGGATTGAAGGTATCGTTGCTGCCGTCGCCGCGCACGACCGTGCAGGCGTATTTGGTCTGAAGATCGGAGACATCGAAGCTCTCGATCCTGCGCGCACCGCTCTCGCCGTTGAGGATGCGCTTCCAGGTTGGCTCGACGCCGCAGCCGAGTGGCGACACCATGCCGAGACCAGTGACGACAACCCGCCTCATATCCGAAAACTCCGCATCGAAAGATTCACGGCCAATAACAAGAAACCGGCTGACCGCTGGGAAGCGGCCCGTCCGGTTTCAATGTTGTCCCCGCGAAAATGAAGAGCCTTAGCTCTTCGCGTTCTTCTCGAGAAACTTCGTGGCGTCGCCGACGGTGAGAATCGTTTCCGCAGCGTCGTCCGGAATCTCGCAACCGAATTCTTCTTCGAACGCCATCACCAGCTCGACGGTGTCCAGACTGTCGGCGCCGAGGTCGTCGATGAAGCTCGCGGCGTCGACAACCTTCTCGGGTTCAACACCAAGGTGTTCGACCACGATCTTCTTAACCCGTTCGCCAATGTCACTCATTGCATAACCTCGTGTTGTTCCCTGTAGACCCGACCCCCCGGGACGATACGAGCCGTCGTGGTCGTGTTACTTGCCTTCGCTTACGAACTTTGATTTGGCCCCATCCTAACCGATACAGGGCCCGGCGAACGACGGCCAAGGCTCCGCATCGCCAATATACAGGGTTTCAAAAACCTGCAATGGCGTTCTTTGCCCATCCGTTGAGCGTCCGGTTATCATACTTCAACTGCCTTGACTACAAGCCTCATTTCCCTCCGGAAACGGCCGTTTGCCGCATCCGCACAGCCCATGTGGGCAGTGCGGAACGAGCGCTTCAGATCATGGCCATGCCGCCGTTGACGTGAATGGTCTGGCCGGTGACGTAGGCTGCTTCGTTCGAACTCAGGTAGACGGCGGCCGCCGCGATATCCTCGGGCGTCCCCAGGCGGGCGGCCGGAACCTTGGTTAGAATCGTTTCGCGCTGCTTGTCGTTGAGCGCATCGGTCATCGGCGTCTTGATGAAGCCCGGTGCGATGCAGTTGGCAGTGACGCCGCGCTTGGCGTATTCGGCCCCCAGCGTCTTGATCATGCCGATCAGGCCCGCTTTCGACGCCGTGTAATTGCCCTGCCCGGGATTGCCGGTGACGCCGACCACCGACGTGATGGCGATGATGCGGCCGAAGCGCTTGCGCATCATCAATTTGGTGGCGGCGCGAGCCAGGCGGAAGGTCGCGGTCAGATTGACGTTGATGACCTCCTCCCAATCCTCGTCGCGGAGCTGCACGAAGAGATTGTCGCGGGTGATGCCGGCATTGGCGATGAGGATGTCGACCTGGCCCATTGCCGCTTCCGCAGCGGGCACCAGCGCCTCGACCTCATCGGACTTGGAGAGATTGCAGGGCAGCACATGGGTGCGCTCGCCGAGCTTGCCGGCAAGCTCGTCCAGCACCTCCTTGCGCGTTCCTGATATCGCAACGGTCGCGCCCTGCGCATGCAGCGCCTGCGCGATCGCGCCGCCGATACCGCCGGTCGCGCCGGTGACGAGCGCCTTTTTGCCAGTCAGATCGAACATCGAAAACTCCTCCAAAGCACGATCCGGAAAAGTGCGCAGCGGTTTTCCGAAGATCGTGCGTAAACTGAAAAACTCAAGCGCGACGAGAAATCATCGCGCTTCAGCCCTGCTTGGCAGCGGCCAATGCATCCTTGGCGGCGGCAATGTCGTTCGGGCCACCGACCGAAACGCCGACGGCGCCGTCCGCGATGCGCTTGACGAGACCGGATAGCACCTTGCCGGCGCCGATCTCGAAGAACCGGGTGACGCCCTGTCCCGCCATATAGGCAACCGACTCGCGCCAGCGCACGGTGCCGGTGACCTGCTCGACCAGGCGGCGACGGATCTCGTCGGGATCGGTGATGGCGCTCGCCAGCACGTTCGACACCAGCGGCGAAGCCGGGGCCTTGATCGTGACCTTCGACAGCGCTTCGGCCATGGCGTCGGCAGCGGGCTGCATCAGCTTGCAATGGAACGGGGCGGACACCGGCAGCAGCATCGCGCGCTTGGCGCCCTTGGTCTTGGCGATCTCGACGGCGCGATCGACCGCGGCCTTGTCGCCCGAGACGACAACCTGCCCGCCGCCATTGTCGTTGGCGGCCTGGCAGACCTGCCCCTGCGCCGCCTCCTTGGCGACCTCCATGGCGGCCTCGTAGTCGAGACCGAGCAGTGCGGCCATCGCGCCGGCGCCGACCGGGACGGCCTTTTGCATTGCGAGACCGCGGGTGCGAAGCAGGCGGGCGGTATCCGAGACCGTCAGGCTGCCGGCCGCGGCCAGCGCCGAATATTCACCGAGCGAGTGGCCGGCGACGAAGGCCGCATCTCGTCCCACGGAAAATCCAGCCTCAGCCTCCAGCACGCGCAGGGTGGCGACGGACACCGCCATCAGCGCCGGCTGGGCGTTTTCGGTGAGCTGGAGGGTTTCGGCCGGACCATCCCAGATGATCGCCGTCAGCTTCTCCCCGAGCGCGGCATCGACCTCGTCGAACACGGCGCGCGCCACCGGAAAGGCATCGGCCAGGGCCTTGCCCATGCCGACCGCCTGGGAACCCTGCCCAGGAAATGTGAATGCAGCCGTCATCGGCGCTCCCTGCTTGTCGGACACGATCCCCGCGAGAACCGGCAGCCGATTACGCACGGCGTTAGGCCATGGTTCCGGATCGTGCTCCAAAGGGGGCCGTAGACACCGTCCGGGGCCGGACTGTCAAGCCGAGATGGGAACTTCGAGCAGCACTCAACTGGGGATGCGCCCCCTCAAAACCCACCGGCGGTCTGGTTGGCGTCGACCTCCGCTCCGGCCTGCGCACGGCGCGCGCTGCTCGCCAACTGCCCCGGCCGATCCTCCCTGTCAGGCTTTGCCGTCGCCAGCCGCAGCACCGCCGCGTAGTTCGGCTGCACCTCCATGCGGCCGGCGTGCCGGCTCTCGCTCAGCAGGCGATGGACCTTCGGCAGATTGTAGCAGGGCACGTAGAACAGCAGATGATGCTCGAGATGATAGTTCACGTAGTACGGCGCGATGAACAGGCGCTCGAGAACATTGGCATGCGTGGTGCGGGTGTTGCGCAGGGGATCGCTGCTGTCGGGGACGACGGCATGCTCTGCAATGTTGCGGATGCGGGTGATGACCATCATCCAGGTCAGGAGCGGCACCAGCCAGAGCAGCGGATAGGCCCACCATATGCCGGCCGCCGCGAGCGCGGCGAACATCGCGGCGTTGAGGAGGCATTGCGGGCCTAGCTTGTCCCAGAAATGCGCCAGACGCTGCCGCCACGGCCAGTCCTTCGGACCGAGCGCATTGAGCAGCTGCGCCTTGCGCTGCTGGTAGCCAGTCTGTCCGGTGATGTCGCGAATGAACTTGCGGCGATAGCTCAGCTTCGTAATCGGAAACGGTGCCGACAGCACGAGATCGGGATCATCCTCCTGCTGCGTGCGCGCATGGTGCTGCAGGTGGTAACGCCGGTAGCTGCGCATCTCCGCAAATAGCGGATAGGCACAGAGCCACTGGCTCAGGGCCAGATTGGTTTTCTCGTCGGCGGACAGGCAGCCATGTGCGCCATCATGCATCAGGATCGCGAGGCCCAGCTGGCGCGAGCCGATGATTGCAACGGCAAGGACATAGGTGACCGGATTGGGCCACCACGCGACCAGGGCGATCGCGCCAATGATCAGCGCCCAGGCATGCACGATCAGCGCAACACCTTTCCAGGTCACACGCTCTCGCACGTCGGCAAGCTGGTCGTCGGTCAGGAAATCGCGGGCACGCATGCGAAGAGCGGTCATGGCCTAGCCTTCCTCGTTCGAATTGCTTGGTGCCTCGCGGCCCTCGACAAGACGCAGGCGCGCTGCGTCATCAGATTTCGCTTGCTCGCCCAGCACGCGCAGCATCTCGGCACAGAGCGCCTCGGGCGAACGGCCCATGGCGTAGCCTTCGAGAATGACGCCGATAGCGACGGCCCAGAACCGCCGCGAGCTTTCGTCGGGCGCGCGCAGGGAGCGCCAGCCGTGCCGCGCCACCTGGCTCGCATAGGCGCGCGCGCCTTCGCCGTGCAGGCGCTCGATCGTGCGCTCGACCAGCGGTGCAAGATCCTGGCGGCGCCGCGTCAATGTCAGCGCCTCGGCGAAGAAAGCCACTGAATCGCTCGCCGTCACGGTCTCCGCCAGCGCATGCGTGTATTCCCGTGGCGTGCGCGCCTTCAGCGCCGCCTGCTCGGTCGCACGCGCCAGATACAAGAGGTCGCGGCAGGCGCATTCGACGAACAGCGCCTCCTTGGTGCGGAAGTAGTAGGTGATCTGGCTTGGGAAGGCGTCCGCGGCGGCCGCGATGTCGGTGATCGCCGTGCCCGACAGCCCGCGCTCCCGGAACAGCGGACTTGCTGCATCCAGCAGCAGCGAGCGCATCTTGCGGCCGGCCGACCGTGTGGCCCGCGCAGCGTGCTTCGGATCACCCGCCGACACCTCAAGCGGAGCCTGGACCGATTCACCCGCCATCAGCACCTCCCGATCCATTATTTGTATGACATACAACAAATAGGTCAAGCTGGTACGAGAGGGTGGTTTGGACGCGCCTGTCAGCACCGTCTGGCCGAAAACGAGGCGCTCCAACCTTGCCAAGTCAGCCAAAATCCGTATAAGGCGCGCATCCGCAGACCCCGGCCGGGAGCTGAACGGACGGTCTCAGCAAGTCATTCGTGATTTTGGTGTGGCAGGGCCAGTCGGCCCGTCGTCCCGTGTTTCCGCCTTCTGAGCTTAATCCCAGAGTCCTTTCCGAAGGCCTCTTAAGGGCTTGACGCCGGGCGATGCGCCAACATGAGGAAAGGACCACCATGGCTCTTTATGAGCATGTCTTTCTCGCGCGTCAGGACGCGAGCACGCAGCAGGTCGAAGAGCTGACTGCGCAGATGACCGGTATCGTCGAGGGTCTCGGCGGCAAGGTCACCAAGACCGAGAATTGGGGCGTACGCTCCCTCACCTACCGCATGAACAAGAACCGCAAGGCGCACTTCGTGCTGCTCAACATCGACGCGCCGTCCGCGGCGATCGCCGAGATCGAGCGCCAGGAGCGCATCAGCGAAGACGTCATCCGCTATCTCAGCGTCCGCGTCGAGGAGCTCGAGGAAGGCCCGTCCGCGATGATGCGCAAGGCCGACCGTGACCGCGAGCGTGACGATCGTGGCGGCGGCTTCCGCGGCGAGCGTGAAGGCGGCTTCCGCGGTGACCGCGAGGGTGGTTTCCGTGGTGGCGATCGTGAAGGCGGTGGCTTCCGCGGCGACCGCGGCCCGCGCCGTCCACGCGAAGAAGCTGAAACCACCACGACGGATGGGGAGTAAGAACAATGGCCGAAGCTGGTGCACGCCGCCCGTTTTTCCGTCGTCGCAAGAGCTGCCCGTTCACGGGCGCCAATGCTCCCAAGATCGACTACAAGGACTCCAAGCTCTTGATGCGTTACGTCTCCGAGCGCGGCAAGATCGTGCCGAGCCGCATCACCGCGGTGTCCGCGAAGAAGCAGCGTGAGCTCGCCCGCGCCATCAAGCGCGCGCGGTTCCTGGGCCTGTTGCCCTACGTCATTCGCTGATACGACCAATTCGACCGGCGGCGCCAAGCCGCCGGTCGCGACTTTTCTGAACTCATAAGGCTTCCGGATCGTCCGGTCGCCGATGGTTGGGGCGAGATGCCTCTAACCGCTCGAAGGGAGCGGGACAGCTGATGATGGCCTTTGTGCTGATAGCCTTGATCGCCGGCGCTGCGTCGGCCCTGATGTTCGCCTCGATCATTTCGGGCGCGCTGATCTCGCTCGTCCTGTTCTATCTCGCACCGCTGCCGCTGATGGTCGCCGCGATCGGCTGGGGACCGCTTTGCGCAAGCCTCGGTGGCATCGCTGCTGCGATCGGCCTCGGTGCCCTGTTCGGCCTGCCCTATTGCATCGCATTCGCCCTCACCGTCGCGCTGCCGGCGTGGTGGCTCGGCCATCTCGTGCTGCTCAGCCGTCCTGTGGGAAAGGTTGCCGTGGGACATGTCGCGCCTGACGCCACCGCGCCCGCCGAGCCCGAGCTCGAATGGTATCCGGTCGGCCGCATCCTGCTGTGGCTCGCGGGCTTCGCCACGCTGACCACGATCGCCGCCCTGCTCACGCTCGGGACCGACGCCGAGACCATCATCGGTACGCTCAGGCGCGGCCTGATGCGCCTGCTCCGGGCCACCGACCCGCAAACCTCCGGCGAAGCCGGACAGTTCGTCGACGCGCTGGTGCGGATCGCACCAGCCGGGGCTACCATCATCGCGATGATGACGCTGACCCTCAACCTCTGGCTCAGCGCCAAGGTCACGGCGACGTCGGGCCGGTTGCGACGCCCGTGGCCGGATATGAGGACGGCCGAGCTGCCGCCGATGACGTTGGTGGCGCTGTGCATCGCGCTCGCCTTCTGCTTCACCGGCGGGCTGCTCGCGATCGTCGCCCAGATCACCGCGGCCGCGCTCATGATGGGCTATGCGGTAACCGGCTTTGCCGTGCTGCATACGCTCACGCTGGCACTGAAGAGCCGCACCTTCTGGCTCGGCTCGGCCTATGCCGCCGTGGTCGTGTTCGGATGGCCCGTGATCGCGATGGTGATCCTCGGCCTTGCGGATGCCGTGTTCGGCTTCCGCGAACGCTTCCTGCGCAGCCGGCAACCGCCGCCGCTGCCGACCCCTTGAGTTCAACCCGAAACCGAAACCTTACAGAGCACTTCAAAAGGAGAACGAATATGGAAGTCATTTTGCTGGAACGCGTCAACAAGCTCGGCCAGATGGGCGAAGTCGTGAAGGTTCGCGACGGCTATGCCCGCAATTTCCTGCTCAAGCGCGGCAAGGCGTTGCGCGCCACCGCCGACAACCGTGCCAAGTATGACGGCATGAAGGCCGAGCTCGAGGCCCGCAACCTCGCCTCGAAGGGCGAAGCTGCCAAGGTCGCCGAGAAGATCGAAGGCAAGAACATCATCGTGATCCGTCAGGCCTCGGAAGCCGGCCAGCTGTTCGGCTCGGTCAACGTGCGTGACATCGTCATCGCGTTCGAGGCCGATGGCGTATCGCTCGCCCGCCCGCAGATCCAGCTCGACGCGCCGATCAAGACCATCGGCAAGCACGCGATCACCGTCGCCGTCCACCCCGAGGTCGAGGTCGAGATCACCGTGACGGTCGCGCGCAGCCAGGACGAGGCCGAGCGCATCAACCGCGGCGAGGACATCTCGACCCGCAACGAGGACCGCGACGCAGCCGCCGAGGCGATCGCCGCCGCCGGCGAGTTCTTCGATCCGGAAGCCGAGCACGACGACGTCGCGCCGGCGCCGGCCGCGGAAGAGAAGTAAAAGGCTCAACTCGTCATTCCGGGATGGTCCGAAGGACCAGACCCGGAATCTCGAGATTCCGGGTCTGGCGCTTGCGCCCCATCCCGGAATGACGGGCACGATTAAGGCCCGGTCGCCTCAGGCGGCCGGGCTTTTCGTTTTGGCGGCGACGTCCTCGCTCAACATCGCGATCGAGGCCAGCGCCGTTGCCGTGTGCTTCTCGACGCCGCCGCTGACACAGAACACGTCGGCCGCAACCACCGACACCTGGCGGCCCGGCTTGATCACCCGGGCACGGCAGATCAGCTTCTCGCCGACCGCGGGCGACAGCAGGTTGAGCTTGTATTCCGCCGTCAGGGCCGGCTGGCCGCGCGAGGTCGCGGCTGCGATCGTCGTGGCGTTGTCGACCAGGAAGGCGGTGACGCCGCCGTGGAAGAAGCCGTGCTGCTGCAGGAGCTCCGGCCGGCGGTCCACGGCGATCGTGCAGGTGCCGCGCGACAATTCCGAGAGCTCGGCGCCGACCAGGTTCATGAAACCCTGCCGGCCGACATTGGCATGGATGTGCTCGGCGATCGGTGCAAATTCAGGATCTGCGTCGTTGCGCATGCGGCCTCTCCTTATTGTTTGTTGATGCGATCGGGCGGGACCAGCGCGCGGATTGCGCAGGCGATCAGCGTATCGGCCTCGACGCGCGGATCGGCGCGGTCGCGTCCCGACAGGAATGCACGGCAGAAGATCTGCGCGGGACCGATGAGCTGGCTGACGAACATCACCGGCGTCATCGGCAAGAGTTCGCCATTTGCAACCAGCGGCGCGCGCCAGCGCTCGATGCCATCGGCGAGCCGCGCATTCTGCGCGCGCTGGGCGTCGCGAACTTCCTCCCCCCACTCGCTTCGCGAAATCTCGAACAGGTAGCGCGCCTCGCGCCGGCTGGTCACGACCCACTCAAGATGTGCCCGGATCAGCCGGTCGATGCCCTGCTCCGCATCGGGCACGGGATCGAGCGCCGCCAGCACCGCGGCGTGATAGTGCCGCAAGACCTCAAGAAACAGCGCACCGGCAAGCTCCTTCTTCGAGCCGAAGGCGTGAAAGAAGCTGCCATTGGAGGCGCGCGCCCGGGTGCGGATCGCCGCCACCGTCGCGGCTTCGAAGCCGACGCGGTCGAACGCGATCAGCCCGGCTGCCAACAGGTCGTCCCGCACGCTCGCCGTCATTGAGGCCTCCTAGAGTAGCACTCTAGAGCAATACTCTAGGTGCGGTCAATGCAATGCGGAGGCCGCGATGAACGCGGCCTCCGCATGTCGATCAAAAACGTCGCTGGCTTAGCGCGAGATAGGCGGCGTTGGCGGACCGGACTGCTCGGCCGGCGCAGCAGGTGGGGCTGCAGCGGTCGCGGGCGGTGCGGGCTGCGGCTTGGCCGCCGGTTCGGAGCTGGCCGCAGGCGCGGCCGGCTTGGGAGCAGCCTCTTCCGCCGGCTTGGGTGCGGCTGGCTCGGCAGGCTTTGCAGCCGGCGTTACCGCCGGGACCGGATCGGGCCGCAGCGCCGGAGCTTCGCTGCCGCGGGGCTCGACCTTGGCGCTGTCGGGCCTGGTCTCAACGGGCTTCTCGGATGCCTTGCCGCCGTCGGGCTTGGCCTCGTCGCGACCGGGCTCGACCTTCGCCGCGTCGGGCTTGGACTCAGGCTTGGATTCGGACTTGGATTCAAGCTTGGGCTCGCTCTTCTTCTCGTCAGTGGCTGGCGCGGCGGCATCGACCTTCGGCGCCTCCTCGGTGCCGGGCTTGGCGCGGCGCTTGCTCTTGCGTCCCTCGGGCGCAGCCTGTCCCTCGGGCTTCGTGCCCTCCTCGGCCGGGCGTGCGGCGCGCTTCTGGCGCGCACCCTCGGCTGCGGGAGCAGCAGCCTCGCCGTCCGGCCTGGCCGCGTCCTGGGCGCGCGGGCGGCGGCCCTGATGCTCGGGATTGGTGCTCGCGTCCTTCTCCCTGGCGCCGTCCTTCTTGCCGTCCTTGGCCTGGTAGCGGGTGTCGGTGGCACCGTTGGAGACGAGATAGGAGGCGAGGATGCCCGCCATGTCCGAGCTCGTGGTGTAGTGCTGGCGCAGGAAGCCCGGCAGCGAGCCCGGCGCGACGGACTTCAGAAGTCCGCGCGGGCTCTTGTGGCACGCATTGCAGGTCTGCGCGAAAAGCTGGGACGGGGTTTTGCCGGCCTCGAGGTTGGTCACCTGCGCAAAAGCGGTATCGGCCGCGCCGAAGCCGATCAGAAGCAATACCGTCGCGAGGCTGAGCGCTCGGCTCGACATTCCCATCATCTCCATTGAATTCCGAGAGGTGCAGCCGGCGTCCGGCGCGGCAGCGGTCACCTTTTATCCGATTGAGCCACGAATGGAAGCAGGCACCACGCGCAAGGATGTGATTAAGCGGTTTGCGAATATCGGCTGTGAACTCAGCGCATTAGCGTAGCCGATCCTGCCTCCCTAAATTTGGATGCAAGCGCATAGGAACCGCCGCGTCACCTGGGCGTCAGAAGTGAAGGCCGGGTTAGTCGCATCCCTTCGGGTTCGCTCGAGAGGAAGGTGTCGATGGACCTCTTGTTGCGTAGATTTCTGTCTCAATTCATCCGCCGCGGCACGATGACGGTGACCGGCTCGCGCGGATCGAAGTTCACCGTCGGCGACGGCACTGGCGAGCCGGTCGCGGTGCGCTTCGTCACCGCGGAGGCGGAGCGGAAGATCCTCGTCAATCCCGAGCTCGGGCTTGGCGAGGCCTATATGGACGGCGAGTTCGTCGTCGAGCGCGGCACCATAGCTGATGCCCTCGCGATCCTGCTCGATCAACCCGACCTATTGCCGCAGTGGGCAAAACCCTGGTGGCGCCTGCGCTACCTGACGCGGCATCTGAAGCAATTCAATCAGCGCTCGCGCTCCCGCCACAACGTCGCGCATCACTATGATCTCGATGCCCGGCTCTATTCGCTCTTCCTGGACGCCGACAAGCAATATAGCTGCGCCTATTTCGAGACGCAGGACGCGACGCTCGACGACGCGCAGCTCGCCAAGAAACGGCACATCGCCGCAAAGCTGCTGGTCAGGCCCGGCCAGCGCGTCCTCGACATCGGCTCCGGCTGGGGCGGGCTCGGGCTCTACCTCGCCGAGATCGCCGGCGTCGACGTCACCGGCGTGACGCTGTCGCGCGAGCAGTTGCAGCTCGCCAACGCGCGCGCGGCCGAAAAGCGCCTGACCGGCTCGGCCAGATTCCTGCTCCAGGACTATCGCGACGTCGAAGGCCCGTTCGACCGCATCGTCTCGGTCGGCATGCTCGAGCATGTCGGCGCCCGCTTCTACGACACCTACTTCCAACGCTGCGCCGAGCTGTTGAGCGAAAACGGCATCATGCTGCTACACGCGATCGGCCGTTCGCAGGGCCCGGACTCGACCAATCCCTGGATCGCCAAATACATCTTCCCTGGCGGCTACATCCCGGCGCTGTCGGAGGTGCTGCCGGCGATCGAGCGCGCCGGCCTCCTGGTCTGCGATATCGAGATCCTGCGCCTGCATTACGCGGAGACGCTGAAGGCCTGGCGGGAACGTTTCATGGCGCGGCGCGAGGAGGCCGTGCAGCTCTACGACGAGCGCTTCGCGCTGATGTGGGAATTCTATCTGGCGGCCTGCGAGATGACGTTCCGCAAGCAGGCCATGATGAACTTCCAGATCCAGCTCACCCGGCGCCAGGGCGTGGTGCCGATGACCCGCGACTACATGCCGCGTGAAGAAGCCCGGCTGCGAGCTCGCGAACGCACGAACAAGCCCAGGCTGAAATTGGCTGGTGAATAGGTCTTAGTCTGGTGAATAGATCCTAGTGACGCAGGGTCGAAATTTGGGAGGAGCGGAAACTGGCCGTTAACGCCAGTTGCGCCCTCAGCGCGACCAGGATTTCCGGGGCGACCGGCTGGCGACGTATTTCCGGCCGTTCCGCGTGCTCCATGGCCGCAATCAGCCCCGAGAGCCAAAGCCGGCTACCTGCCTCGCTCCGCCAAATCTGGTGCTGCCGTTCTGGCCGCATCGCCTGCCTCGTTCCCTGTTGACGGATCGCGGGAGACAATTCCCTCCCCCGCCTGCCTGTTCCCGTCTTACCCCCGAAAGATTCCGGGGAGATGTGATCCAATTCACATAAGTCTGGTCGGGCCTGGCCTAGACCGTCGCCATGAGCAAAGAGACCCAAACCTCATTCGACGTGCAGGACGACCTCCGCACCGATTACGCCCTGATCGTTACCGGCGTCGGGGCGGCTCTGGTTGCGCTGGTCTACCTCCTGCTGGTCTGAAGGCGAGCCCAAGGCCGCCAGCGTGCGTCATTTCGCGCGCCTCTGGATTCGTCTGCGCGCCAATCCATCAGGTTCATGCCATAAGGCTCATCGTTTCTGGATTTTTCCATGGCGCGGTCGCGGCCGCATCCTGGCCGGGGCGAGTTCCGCAAAAATCCGTCAAGCGCGACGCGTGCTGCGAGCGCTAATCATCCACCATTTTAACTGAGCGGTTGATAGCGGTCAGCTTTCGCTTCCGCTTTGCACCGAGGCGGCGCTTTATCCCGGCCCCGCATCCGCCCAAGAAAATTGCTAAGCACGTCCGACCATGGCCCTGACTGATTCGAACGTCCTCAAACTCGCCCCCGAGCCCGGAACTCCCGCCTATCGGAGCGCGCCGCATAATATCGAAGCGGAACAGAGCCTTCTGGGCGCAATCCTGGTCAACAACGATGCGTTCTACCGTGTCTCCGACTTCCTCGAGCCGAAGCATTATTTCGAGCCGCTGCACCAGACCATCTACGAGACCGCCGGCAGCCTGATCCGGATGGGCAAGATCGCCACGCCCGTGACGCTGAAGACGTTCCTGCCCGCCGACACCGATGTCGGCGGTATGACCATCGGGCAGTATCTGGCGCGCCTCGCGGCCGAAGCGACCACCATCATCAATGCCCAGGACTACGGCCGCACCATCTATGACCTCGCGCTGCGACGCGACCTCATCGGCATCGGCGAGGACATGGTCAATGTCGCCTATGACGCCCCGGTCGATTTCGCGCCGCGCGCGCAGATCGAGGACGCCGAGCGCCGTCTCTACGAACTCGCCGAATCCGGCCGCTATGACGGCGGATTCCAGAAATTCTCGCAGGCGCTGGCGGTCGCTGTCGATCTCGCTGCAAAGGCGTTCCAGCGCGACGGCAAGCTGTCCGGCATCTCGACGGGCATGCGCGACCTCGACACCAAGATGGGCGGCCTGCAGCACTCCGACCTCATCATCGTCGCGGGCCGTCCCGGCATGGGCAAGACCTCGCTGGCGACCAACATCGCCTACAATGTCGCGCAAGCCTATGTGCCGGAACTCCAGGCCGACGGCACCACGAAGGCCGCCAATGGCGGCGTGATCGGCTTCTTCTCCTGTGAAATGTCGGCCGACCAGCTCGCGACCCGTATCGTGGCCGAGCGCACCGGCGTTCCCTCCTCCCACATCCGCCGCGGCGGCATCTCGGAAGCCGATTTCGAAAAGATTCGCGAGGTCTCGATCGAGCTGCAATCGCTGCCGTTCTATGTCGACGCGACCGGCGGCCTGTCGATCGCGCAGCTGATGGCGCGCGCGCGCCGGCTGAAACGGCAGAAGGGCCTCGACCTGCTCGTGATCGACTACATCCAGCTGCTGTCGGGCTCAGGCAAGCGGAGCGATAACCGCGTGCAGGAAATCACGGAGATCACGACCAGCCTGAAGGCGCTGGCGAAGGAACTCAACGTTCCCGTGATCGCGCTGTCGCAGCTTTCACGACAGGTCGAATCCCGCGACGACAAGCGGCCGCAGCTCTCGGACCTTCGTGAATCCGGCTCGATCGAGCAGGACGCCGACGTCGTGCTGTTCGTGTATCGTGAGGAATATTACCTCGCCATGAAGGAGCCGCGCCCGGGCACGCCTGAGCACGAGAAGTGGCAGCTTGACATGAGTCTTGCGCACGGAAAGGCCGAGGTCATCATCGGCAAGCAGCGTCACGGCCCCACAGGCACCGTCGACCTGGCCTTCGAAGCCTCGGTCACGCGGTTTGGCGACCTCGCCCCTGACAGTCAGCTTCCGGTTCGCAGCGGCAACGACTACTGAGTTCCTTGAACAGGACCTGCCTCTTGCGTAAAACGGCGTCATGACAATGGCGTCCGACCCGAAAACCATCTCACAATCCGGCCTTCTCTCCGCGGAGGCCAACCAGGCTGCCGCGCTCGCTGCCTATGGCGGCGTGCTGACCGTCGATCTCGACGCCATCATTGCCAATTGGCGCAAGCTCGAGAAGACCGCGGTGCCGGCCGAATGCTCGGCGGTGATCAAGGCCGATGCCTATGGCTGCGGCGCCGCCGAGGTCGCGCGCGCGCTGAGCAAGGCCGGCTGCAAGACCTTTTTCGTCGCCACCATCGAGGAAGCGCGCAAGGTGCGCGCAGCCGTGCCGGAACCCACGATCTACGTGCTCGGCGGCTATTTCCAGAATACCGGCGAGCATTACGCCAAGATCAATTGCCGTCCGGTCATCGGCGACCTCAACGAGCTCGCCGAATGGGACGTGTTCTGTCGCCGCACCGGCTGGACCGGGGGCACGGCGGTTCACATCGACACCGGCATGAACCGGCTCGGCCTGACGCTATCGGAAGCGCAGGCCATCATCCCACGCATCAATGCCGGCGATCACGGCATCACGCTGGTGATGAGCCATCTGGTCTCGGCCGAGCAGCTCAACAGCCCGGTGAACGCCAAGCAGCTGGCAGCCTTCCGCGGCATCGCCAGCGAATTCTCCGGCGTGCCGGCGGCGCTCGCCAATTCCTCCGGCATCTTCCTCGGCGCGCCCTTCCAGTTCGATATGGTGCGGCCGGGCGCTGCGCTCTATGGCGTCAACCCGACGCCGGAGGCCGACAATCCGATGCAGCCGGTGGTCGACCTCAAGGCTCGCATCGTGCAGATCCGCACCATCGAGCGCGGCGAAACCGTCGGCTATGGCGGCACCTGGACCGCGCGGCGGCCGACGAAACTGGCGATCATCGCGGTCGGTTATGCCGACGGCTATTTCCGCGCCGCCAGCTCCAATGACGGCACCCGCGGCGCCGAGGTTATCGTCGCCGGCAAGCGCTGCCCGGTCGCCGGCCGCGTCTCCATGGATCTGATCGCGATCGACATCACCGATCTGCCGCCGAATGCAGCGCGGCGCGGCCACATGGTGACGCTGCTCGGCGAGGGCATCACCGTCGACGAGCTCGCGCATCATTTCGGCACCATCGGTTATGAGGTGCTGACCAGCCTCGGCCACCGCTACGCCCGCCTCTACAAGGGCGGCAATGTGGAGGAGCCGCTGGTGAAGCCGGCGGCCGCGCAGACCGCCGAGCAGCCGCCCTCCCCGCCGCCGATCGAGCAGCCGGCGGCCCCGCCGCCGCTGCCGGGCTGAACTCTCGTGCCCCGGACGCGGCGCGCGCGCCGCACTTCACATGCACTGCAGAGCCGGGGCCTATCTCTCTACATCTGACCGTGTCGCCTTCTAGGTCCCGGCTCGCGCTGCGCGCGTCCGGGACACGGAAGGGATCGCTTACTTCTTCTTCCTGTTGTCCAGCGCCGCCTTGCAGGTCGCGCTGAGCTGGTCGCGCTTGTCGGTGAGGCAGGCGACGACGCGCCCTCCACCCGGCGCGATGCCGGCGCAGAATTTGTCATAGTCTGCCTTGCACGCGCCGCGCGGGTCGGAAGATTGTGCCGACGCGGCCCCGGAGAACGCGAGGGCGACGATGATGGCGGCAAAGTTCAACTTGGACATTGTATCTCCGGGTACGGAAGGCAGGAGCCGGTAGCTCTACATGAAGATCGCGACATTCAACATCAACAACGTCAACCGCCGCCTGCCCAATCTGTTGGCATGGCTGCGCGCCGCAAAGCCCGATGTCGTCGCGCTTCAGGAATTGAAGGCAAGTGATGGCGAATTTCCGGCGGCCGCGATCGAAAAGGCCGGCTATGGCGCGGTGTGGCGCGGACAGAAGGCCTGGAATGGTGTCGCCATCCTCGCCCGCAATGCAGAGCCCATTCTCACCCGCGACCGCCTGCCTGGAAAACCGAGCGATCTCGAAGCCCGCTACATCGAAGCCGCCGTGCGCGGGATCATCGTCACCAGCATCTATTTGCCGAACGGCAATCCGCAGCCGGGACCGAAATTCGACTACAAGCTGGACTGGTTCGCGCGCCTCAGGCGCCACGCCAAGAGCTTCATCAAGCAGGATCTGCCGGTCGTTCTCGCCGGCGACTACAACGTCGCGCCTACAGAGATCGACATCTATCCGACGCGCTCATGGGACAAGGATGCGCTGATCCAGCCAAAGAGCCGCGCAGCCTTTGCTTCGCTGGTCGAGCAAGGCTGGTGCGATGCGATCCGCGAGCTGCATCCGGAGCAACGCATCTACACGTTCTGGGACTACAAGCGGAACCGCTGGCCGCGCGATGCGGGGCTGCGGCTCGATCATCTCCTGCTCAGCCCTGCCCTCGCCCCGCGCCTGGCCAAGTCCGGCGTCGACAAGAAGATCCGCGGCGAGGATGGCGCCAGCGATCACGCACCGGCATGGGTGGTGTTGAAGTAACCTCAATGGTGGGCAAAGCGACTTGTCCGCCGTAGCTCGACGAGCGAAGGCGGAAGCGTGCCCACGCAATCCCGGCTTACGGAGACAGATGGTGGGCACGGCGCAAGTGCGCCTTTGCCCACCCTACGAGATCACGCGAGTTCAGCGCCCATAATAGTCCTGCACCGTCTCCCACGCCGCCTTTTGCAGAAGCTGCGCCGTCCCCGCATCCAGCCCCATGGTGTAGGAACTGTCGACAAGAGCACGAACGTGCTGCGGACATCGGCGCGCATGCATGCTCACCACAAGTTCTTGCCGTCGATCATGTTGACCGGCACCGCCTCCAGATCGAAATCGTCGAACAGACGCGCGTTCACCACGACCTTGGGATTGTCGAAATCCGGCTTGCCGGTCGACCAGTCCGGCGACTCCGAATAGGTGCCGCAGCCGCAACTTGCACAGAAATGATGTTTGACGGTGCGGCTACCCCAGAGATAGGTCGCGACATTGTCCGGCGGTGACAGCAGACGAAACTGCGCCGGCGTGCAATAGGCCCACAGCGCGCCGCGCTTGGCACCGAGCGAGCAGGTGCAGCGCGTCACGCTCGAAGGCACCTCCGTCACCTCGAACACCGTCTCACCGCAATGACAACTTGCCTCGATCGGCATGACCCGCTCCCCGTTGTGTCAGAGCTGGGGCATAGCCAGCTCCTGCTGCCAACATGCTGTCAGCAGCAGGACGCCTCAACCAAAATATGAAAAACAACCCCATGCACAGTAGCCGACCGCTGTCGGATCAATGAGTTACTGATTCCGCAATTCGACCTGCCTGCCGTCGGGCAAAACACCGGCACGATGCCTCTGTCGAGGATTCAGGTGGCGCCTTCGTCGGGAATATTGAGAACAACGCCACAGGCCTTGCAATGCACGGCGTCGGCATCGTGCCTCTGGAGCCCGCAAGCCGGGCACGGAAATCGCACCTTGTGGGGACTGAGGAGAGCGCGTGCGAGATTGAAGAACAGCGTCACGCCGAAGATCATGATCACGACGGTGATCAAGCGACCGAGCGTGCCCGGCAGGGTAATGTCGCCAAAGCCGGTCGTTGTCAGCGCCGTGACGGTGAAATACAGGGCATCGGCATAGTTCCGAATCTCATCGTTGCGAAACTTCTGAGTCTCGTAAACGATCCCGGTCATGACGAAGATGAAAACGGCCAGGTTCGTGACGGCGAAGATGACGTCTTCGTTGCGACGGAAGAACGGAGAATCGATGCGCAATCTCACCAGCATCTGGTAGTCGCGAAGCAGGCCCAACGTACGCAGGATCCGGAAAAAGCCGCCCGCCTCGCCGGCAAGCGGTGCCAGGAACGATACGATCGCAACCATGTCAGCCCAAGTCGCAAGTTGACTGAATTTTCGAAACGGATGCCGATCGACCAGAAGCCGCGCCGAGAAGTCGGCAAGTAACGTGACGCCGAACAGGACATCGAGCGTTTCAACGATCTCGCTGGGCGGCAGGAACGAGGTCGCGATGATGAACAGCACCGTCACGATGTCGAAGGCGAGCAGCGCGTAGCGGAAGCGCACGCCGCTCGGCGTTGCGCCCTCGTAGAGGCGACGGACATTGCTTCTGAGAGAATTGAGAGTCACGGCATCATGATCGCGGTTTGCACGGATGATGGCAACTCGGAGAGCGCGCCGCAACGTGACCAATGACCATTTCTTCAAGATGCGTTTCCGAAACTCCGCCCCGCAATGGGTGTCAGTATCGCTGCGAGGATCGTCCGCTGAATTGAAGCCGACGCGATCGACATTGTTGCGGGTGTCAGATCGGTAACTCGTCGTTGTCGAGAATGAACGTCTTCGTCGAATAGGTGCTGCCAAGGTCGATGTGGAGATAGTCGAGCTTCGCCGTCCAGTTTGCCGCGAGCGCCGCCTCGATGCCGCCCCGACGACCCGATCACGGACTGGGCGATGTCGACATCGACGGCCAAAAAGCCGCTCCGCCGGTGGACCAAGGCCGGAACCGAGGCCGGCTTGAGAGCTGAACCTCTTGACCTCAGCCCATTGGTCAGCATACTGGTCTGACCAAGATCAGACCAGTGGGACGGGAATGGAGCTGAAGCGGGCCACCGAAGGCGAAAAAGGGTTCGAGAAGGTGTTCGCCTTCCTGCGCGAACGCCTGCTTGCGGGCTCGCTCAAGCCCGGCGACCGCCTCATCTCGGAACGCGAGCTGGCAACTCTCCTGGGCGTCAGCCGGCCGATCGTGCGCGAGGCGCTGCGCGCCCTCACGGTGCTCGGCATCGTCGAGATCCGCGACCGCATCGGCACAGTGGTGACCCGGCCGGATGTCTCGGTGCTGAACGACTTCTTCACCTTCGCGCTGGCCCAGCAGGCCGACATGCTCGACGACGTCATGCAGGCGCGCGTCGCGATCGAATGCCAGGCGATCCGCCTCGCCTGCGAGCGCGCCAACATTGCCGATTTCGAACGCCTGCAGCGCGCGCTCGCGAAGATCGGCGAGACGATCGACGAGGCCGATGCCGGCGGCATGGCCGACTTCGACTTCCACCGTGCCATCGTCGTCGCCTCGCATTCGGAGACGCTGACGGTCCTGCATGGTTCGTTGGCCGGCCTGTTGACGCATTCGCATCGCAGCCGCCGCGAGCTGGTGCAGGCCTTCCCGTCGATGAAGACCTATCTGATCGACGATCACCGCCGCATCTTCGAGGCCGTGATTGCGCGCGACCCGGAGCGGGCGGACGCGACCTTGCGCAAGCATTTTGCCATCGGCGACGAGTACCGGCGGCGCGCCATCGTCGGCGACATCGACAAGACCAGCGCCTCGGGATGATTGCGGCAGCGCGGTCAACCAAGAAGCCAATCAACCAAGAAACGGACTGATCACATGGGACGGAACGACAAGGGCAATGTCGGCTTCATCGGCATCGGCACGATGGGCCGAGAGATGGTGCGCAACTTGCTGAGGGCCGGCCACGCAGTTCGCGTGTTCGATCTCAATGAGGCGGCACTTGCCGACAGCGCCAGGGAAGGCGCGACTCGCGCCAACAGCCCTGCCGATGCCGCGCAAGGCGCCGACATCGTCATCACCATGCTGCCCGACACGCCCCATGTCGAGGCGACCATCTACGGCGAGCAAGGCCTGCTGAAGTCGCCGCCGCCGGGCAAGCTGATCGTCGACATGAGCACGATCTCGCCGGTCGCGGTCCGCAAGATCCACGCCGACCTGCAAAAGGGCGGCGTCAGCTTCATCGATGCGCCGGTTTCGGGCGGCCCCGTGGGCGCCAAGAACGCCGCGCTCTCGATCATGGCCGGCGGCGACGCCGACGCGTTCGCCAAGGCCGAGCCGTTCTTTCGTGCGATGGGCACCACCATCACGCATGTCGGCGCATCGGGCGCCGGCCAGACCGTCAAGCTCTGCAACCAGCTGATCTGCGGCATCAACATCCAGGCGATCTGCGAGGCGCTGGCGCTTGGCCGCGCCTCGGGCCTCGATCTCAATCTGCTGCGCCGGGTGCTGCTCGGTGGCTCCGCCGCCTCCTGGATGCTCGACAAGCTCGGCCCCCAGATGATCGCCGGCGACGTCTCCGCCGGCTTCCGGATCGATCTCCAGCTCAAGGACCTTCGTCTGGTCCAGGAGCATGCGCAGGCGCTCAGCGTGCCGCTCCCCGGCACCGCGCTCGTGACCAGCCAGTATGTCGATGCGCGCGCGCATGGCGAAGGAAGCAACGGCAACCAGGCGCTGTTCCGCGTCTACGACCGCATGACCAACCAGACAACCGGCTGAACGGGCGGCGATGAGCCTTCAACTCGACTTTCCCGCAGTGCTGGAGCGTTGGCCGAGCTTTCTCGCCGGCGCCGTCCTCACGCTGGAGCTTGCCGCCTTCGCGACGGTGCTCGGCGCCCTCCTCGGCACGCTCGCGGCGGTCGGGCGCGGAACGCACAACGCGCTGATATCAGGCGCCTGCAAGGTCTATGTCGAGACCATCCGCAACACGCCGCTCTTGGTGCAGATCTTCCTGGTCTATTTCGGCCTTGCCAGTCTCGGGCTGAAATTCTCCGCTTTCGCGGTGGCCGTGGCCGCGCTGACGATCAATGTCGGCGCCTACACCGCCGAGATCATGCGCGCCGGCTTCGAGGCGATCCCGCGCGGACAGATCGAGGCGGCCGAGGGCCTGGCGCTGTCGCGCCTCCAGATCTACTGGCACATCATCCTGCTGCCGGCGATCGAGAAGGTCTATCCGGCGCTGACCAGCCAGTTCGTGCTGCTGATGCTGGCCTCTTCGGTCTGCTCGCAGATCTCGGCCGAGGAGCTCACCGCGGTCGCCAACTACATCCAGTCGGATACCTATCGCGCGTTCGAGACCTACATCATCGTCGCAGTTCTCTACGTCATCCTGTCGCTGGTGATGCGCGCCGGCTTCTGGGGCCTCGGCCTCGTGCTGTTTCCGCGCCGTCGCCGGCTCGGCACGCCATTGTGAGATGATCATGGGCGGACATCTCAACATCAATCATCTGATGTTCCTTGGCCAGGGCGCGCTGTGGACCATTGGCCTATCGGTGATCGCGCTAATCGGCGGCGGAATTGTCGGCTTCGTGATCGCGCTCGCGCGGATATCGCCGCTGAAATCGGTGCGGATTGCCAGCGCCGTCTATGTCCAGCTCATTCAGGGCACGCCGCTGCTCGTCATCCTGTTCCTCGGCTATTTCGGCCTCGCCGCGATCGGCCTCAAGGTCTCGCCGCTCGCTGCTGCCGGCGCCTCGCTGACGCTGTACGTCGCCGCTTATCTCGGCGAGATCTGGCGCGGCTGCATTCAGTCGGTGCCGAAGCCGCAATGGGAGGCCGCCGAAGGCCTGGCGCTGAGCCGGACCCAGCGCATGATGAAAGTTATCCTGCCACAAGCCATTCGCATCGCGACGCCGCCCACCGTCGGCTTCATGGTGCAGATCGTCAAGAACACCTCGCTCGCCTCCGTCGTTGGCTTCGTCGAGCTGATGCGCTCCGGCCAGATCGTCAACAACTCGCTGTTCGAGCCGTTCGCCATCTACGCCATCATCGCCGTCATCTATTTCGCCATGTGCTATCCGCTGTCGCTGTTCAGCCAGAGGCTGGAACGGCGGATGGGGCGTGGCAGATCCAACCTCGCGCCGGCCTGACATGCAACAGAACCCCTCCTCTGATTCAATCGTGTCGCTCCGCGACGTGCAAAAGAGCTTTGGCTCGCTCCGGGTCCTCGATGGCGTCAGCTTCTCGGTCGAGCGCGGCGAAGTGCTGGCGCTGATCGGCCGCTCAGGCTCCGGCAAAAGCACAGCGCTGCGCTGCATCGACCGTTTCGAGAAGGTCGACGGCGGCGAGATCGTCGTTTGCGGGCATCGGGTCGACCGTCCCGACGTCGATCTGCGCGCGCTACGCCAGGACGTCGGCATCGTGTTCCAGAGCTATAACCTGTTTCCACACCTGACAATCGAGCAGAACATCACGCTGGCACCCTGCGCGGTGAAGGGCCTGGCGCACTCGCAGGCCAAGGACCTCGCGCGAAAGGTGCTGGCGCAGGTCGGGCTCGAGGAGAAACTGCACGCCTATCCCGAGCAATTGTCGGGCGGCCAGCAGCAGCGCGCCGCGATCGCGCGCTCGCTCGCCATGCAGCCGAAGGTGATGCTGTTCGACGAGGTCACCTCTGCGCTCGACCCCGAGCTCACCGCCGAAGTGCTGAAGGTGATCGAGCAGCTGGCTGCGGACGGCATGACCATGGTGATGGTCACGCACGAGATGGGCTTTGCCAAAGGGATCGCCGACCGGATCGTGTTCATGCATCGCGGCAAGGTTCACGAGACCGGCCCCGCCTCGATCCTGACATCGCCGACGACGCCGGAACTCACGCAATTCGTGGGCACCGGAAATCTAAAATCATAACAGGGAGAGGAGAACTAGGAATGACCAACAAGACACTGCTTGGGACCGCCGCCGCGCTGCTCGGCCTCGTCATTTTGTCCACCACGCCGGCATCGGCCGACCTGCTCGACGACGTGATGAAGGCCAAGAAGATTCGCATTTCAACCGACCTTGCGATTCCGCCCTCGGGCATGATGGATTCCGGCATGAAGCCGACCGGCTCCGACGTCGAGGTGGCTCAGCTGCTCGCCAAGGACTGGGGCCTCGAGCTCGAATTCATCCAGACCACCGGCGCGACCCGCATCCCGAACGTCCTGACCGGCAAGGCCGACATCATCATCTCGACCCTGTCGGTGACGCCCGAGCGCGCCAAGGTCATCGACTTCACCAAGCGCTATGCGACGCTGCAGTCCGACGTCGGCTGCCTCAAGTCGATGAACGTCAAGGACTGGCCCGACCTGAAAGGCAAGACCATCGGCGTTTCGCGCGGGACCACGCAGGATACCACCCTGTCCAACATGAAGGACAAGGAGCTGACGATCGCCCGCTATGACGACGACGCCACGGAAGTCACGGCGGCCGTCTCCGGTCAGGTCGATTGCGTCGGCACATCGGCCACGATCATCAACCAGATCGGCGTCAAGAATCCCGCCCGCATCTTCGAGTCGAAGATTCCGCTCGCAACCTTCGACCTCGCCATCGGCCTGAAGAAGGGCGAGCAGCGCCTGATGGACAAGCTCAACGGCTGGATCACCGAGAACGTCAAGAACGGCAAGCTCAACGCGATCTACAAGAAATTCCACGGGGTCGAGCTGCCGCCCGACATGCGTAGCTGAACGAAGAGAAGCCGTGACAGCCGCTTTCCGGCTGTCACGGTCAATGCAAAATCAAGAAGGACACCACATGCGTCTCGTCATCGGATCCGACCACGCCGGCTGGCCGCTCAAGCAGACCGTCATCGACCACATCCGCAAGCTCGGCCACGACATCGTCGATGTCGGCTCCCATGACGACAAGCCGGTGGACTTCCCCGACATCGCGCGGGCCGTGGCGCAGAAGGTGACGTCGGGCGAAGCCGCGCGGGGCATCATGGTCTGCGGCACCGGGGTCGGAGCCTCGATCGCGGCCAACAAGATGAAGGGCATCCGCGCCGCGGTCTGCCACGACGTTCATTCCGCCCATCAGAGCGTCGAGCACGACGACGTCAACGTCATGTGCATCGGCGCGCAGATCGTCGGCGCCTGGCTCGCCGTGGATCTCGTCTCGTCCTACCTCTCCGCGGAATTCTCGACCGACGAGGATTTCCGCCGCCGGGTCGAGAAACTGCGCGTCATGGACGAGCAAGGCTGAAGGCCTCTCCGCCATGATCCTGGTGTTCGGATCGCTCAACATCGATCTCGTCGCGAAGGTCCCGATCATTCCCGGCCCCGGCCGGACGGTGCTCGCGCCGTCCTACCAGATTCATTTCGGCGGCAAGGGCGCCAACCAGGCTGTCGCCGCCGCGCGGATCGCGCGACCGGGACAAGTCCGGATGGCGGGCCGCGTCGGCCGGGACGGGTTTGGCGACAGCGCGATCGAGAACCTCCGGACAAACGGTGTCGACACCGGTCTCGTCGTCGCGGCCGACGAGCCGACCGGCTGCGCCTTCATCACGGTCGATCAGGCCGGCGAGAATGCGATCACGGTGGCAGCGGCGCCAACATGGCCGCGAGTGCCGGAGATCTTGGTGCCGCACTCTTCACGCCCGACACGGTGCTGGTGCTTCAGATGGAAGTGCCCTTCGCGCAGGCGCTCGAGGCTGCGCGCAGGACGACATTGGCCGCCGGCACCGTCGTCTGGAATCTCGCGCCCGTCCCGGAGAGGATGACCCGCGAGATGGTGACAAAGCTTCTTGCCGTGACCGACCATCTCCTCGTCAACAAGCACGAGGCGCTGGACGCCGCCGCAGCCATCGACCTCGCTACGTCCAGTTACGAGGCCGCTGCCGCGGACCTCGCCAGGGCCGGCGACCTCACCTGCATCGTGACCGCCGGTGCGCAAGGCGCGCTGGCCGTGACGGCCGACGGCACCCGCCTGCGAGCGCCCGCCCCGCGCATCACGCCGGTGGACACGACCGGCGCTGGCGACACCTTTGTCGGCGCGTTTGCGGCCATGCTGAGCGAAGGCGTGTCGCTGCAGATTGCGCTCGATGTGAGCTGCGAAGCCGCCGCATTGAAATGCCTCAAAGCCGGCGCCCAGACCGGCATGCCGATGCGCAGCGCAATAGGTTCCCTCGCCTAGCACGAATCGCCCATATCGCTGCCCGCGGCTAAACTCTCCCGATTCGTGGAGAGCGTTTTGGCCTTCCTCTTCGTCCTCACCGTCGGCCTCGTCGCCGGCACCATCTCAGGCATCGTCGGCACCGGCTCGTCGATCATGCTGATGCCGGTGCTGGTCTACGCCTATGGGCCGAAGGAGGCGGTGCCGATCATGGCGGTGGCGTCCGTGATGGCGAACTGTTCGCGGATCCTGGCCTGGTGGCGCGAGGTCGACTGGCGGGCCTGTGCGGCCTACTCGGTCACGGGCATTCCGGCGGCCGTGCTCGGCGCACGGACGCTGCTGGCGCTGCCTTCGCATGCGGTGGACCTCGCCATCGGCATCTTTCTGATCGCGATGGTGCCGGTGCGGCACTGGCTGGCGCGGCACGACCTCAAGGCCAATCTCTGGCATCTCGCCGTCGGCGGCGCCGTGATCGGCTATCTCACCGGCATCGTGGTCTCGACCGGCCCGCTCAGCGTGCCGCTGTTCCTGTTCTACGGACTCAGCAAGGGCGCTTTCCTCGCCACCGAGGCGGCCTCCTCGCTCGGCCTCTACTTCGCGAAATCCGTGACCTTCGAGCGCTTCGGCGCGTTGACCGGCGATGTCTTCATCAAGGGGCTGATCACGGGCGCCTCACTGATGTCGGGCGCCTTCATCGCAAAACGCTTCGTGCTGCACCTGAAGCCGGACATGTTCCGCCTGCTGATGGACGCGATCATGGTCGCGGCCGGGCTCTCCATGCTATGGAACGCGACGCAATCTCCGTGAGCACGATTGACGCCCCATGGCCAAGAACACCCTTTCCTTCGTCTGCCAGAACTGCGGCGCGGCCTATAACCGCTGGCAGGGCAAGTGCGAATCCTGCGGCGAGTGGAATACGCTCGCGGAAGAAGACACCAGCGGCAGCGTGCCGGTCTCGATCCGCTCCAAGCGCAAGGGACGAACGTTTGCGCTGGAGAGCCTCTCGGGGAAAACCCAGGATGCGCCTCGCCTGTCCTCAGGGATGACCGAGCTCGACCGCGTCACCGGCGGCGGTTTTGTCCGCGGCTCGGTGCTGCTGGTCGGCGGCGACCCCGGCATCGGCAAGTCGACCTTGCTGACGCAGGCCACCAGCATGATGGCGCGCGCCGGCCACCGCATCGTCTACATCTCCGGCGAAGAGGCGGTCGCGCAGGTGCGGTTGCGCGCCGAACGGCTGGGGCTGTCGGATGCGCCGGTGCAGCTCGCCGCCGAAACCTCGGTCGAGGACATCGTCTCGACGCTGTCGGAGGGCGCGGTCCCGCGGCTGATCGTGATCGATTCGATCCAGACGATGTGGACCGACACGGTGGAATCCGCGCCCGGCACGGTGACCCAGGTGCGCGCCTCGGCACAGGCGCTGATACGTTTCGCCAAGAAGACGGGCGCTGCCATCATCCTGGTTGGTCATGTCACCAAGGACGGCCAGATCGCCGGCCCCCGCGTGGTCGAGCACATGGTCGATGCCGTGCTGTCGTTCGAGGGCGAAGGCTCGCAGCAATTCCGCATCCTGCGCGCCGTGAAGAACCGTTTCGGCCCGACCGACGAGATCGGCGTGTTCGAGATGACGGGCCTTGGCCTGCGCGAGGTCACCAATCCCTCCGAGTTGTTCCTGTCCGAGCGCGATCTCGGCACGCCCGGCACCGCAGTGTTCGCAGGAATCGAGGGCACGCGGCCCGTCCTGGTCGAATTGCAGGCACTGGTGGCGCCGACCTCGCTCGGCACGCCGCGGCGCGCGGTGGTGGGCTGGGATCAGAGTCGGCTCTCGATGGTGCTGGCGGTGCTGGAGGCCCATTGCGGGGTCAAGCTGTCGGGCCACGACGTCTATCTGAACGTGGCGGGAGGTCTGCGCATCCACGAGCCCGCGGCCGACATGGCCGCCGCGGCCGCGCTGGTGTCCTCCCTGGTTAATGCGCAGTTACCCACCGATGCGGTCTATTTCGGCGAGATTTCACTTTCTGGCGTGATCCGGCCGGTGGCGCAGACCCCGGCCCGGCTCAAGGAGGCGGTCAAGCTGGGCTTCAAGCGCGCCGTGCTGCCCGAATCGGCCCGAGGCGGGGATGCCGGCGGCGACGCCGGACTGTCCCTGAATGCGGTCAACAGCCTGACGACATTGGTCGCAGAGATTGCCGCCAAGGGCTCCCGCCGGGGCGAATCGAACGCGCCGGCAGAGAAAAATGCCACACCGGCAAGATTCCGCCGTGGAGAGGGTTAGGTGGAGGTGACGTCGGAGGCCCCCGCCGCTATACAGCCGTCACAAAAGCAGCATGGGATTGCGTGGTTGCGGCCTTGCCGGGAACGCCGTCTGCCCCTCTTTTAGGGCAGCGGCCAAACACCGATTCGCTAGAGCACCTTCGACGTACGAGCGGACCAGACCAGCCGATGCCAGTAACACTCCTCGACCTGATCCTGCTCGGTGTGATGCTGATCTCGGGCCTGCTTGCCATGGTCCGCGGCTTCATGCGCGAAATCCTGTCGATCGCGGCCTGGGGCGCCGCGGCGATCGTGACGCTGTACTCGTTCTCGAAGCTGCTGCCGACCGCCAAGACCTATTTCAACAACGACACCGTCGCGAGCGTGGTCGTGGTCGCCGGCGTGTTCGTGGGCACGCTGGTCGTGGTTTCCGTGATCACGGTCCGGATCTCCGACATGATCCTGGATTCCAGGATCGGCGCGCTGGACCGCACCCTCGGCTTCCTGTTTGGCCTGGCTCGCGGGCTTTTGATCGTCGTGGTCGCCTTCCTGTTCTTCACCTGGCTGGTTCCGGACAAGCAGCGCCCGGACTGGGTGACGGGGGCCAAATCCCGCGTCGTGCTCCAGGGAACCGGGGATTGGCTGATGGCCCTCTTGCCTGACGACCCCGAGAACACCATCTTGAAGAGATTCAAGAAAAACAAACCAGATGATGATCAAGCTGAATCCGAGCAGCAGCCTTCGGGCAGTGGTGACGGATACAGTAAACCTGCTCGTGACAGTTTGAAGAAACTGATCGAGAAACCTGCGGCGCGTTGATTGCCCTTAAAGAGAGGCGCGGACGAGATGCGACACCCTGACCAGGACGCCCAACTTGATCTCGATCCAAACGCCGGTCCGGGTCCGGCCGCACTAGAGGTTCAGGACGACCTGGAAGGAGATACGCTGCGCGAGGAATGCGGCGTCTTCGGCATCTATGGCCACCCCGACGCCGCCGCCATCACCGCGCTCGGTCTCCACGCCCTTCAGCACCGCGGCCAGGAAGCCGCCGGCATCGTCTCCTACGACGGCAGCCGCTTCCACAGTGAACGCCGCCTCGGCCTCGTCGGCGACACCTTCTCCCGCCGCGAGGTGATCGACCGCCTCCCCGGCAATATGGCGGTCGGCCATGTCCGCTATTCCACCACCGGCGCCACCATCCTGCGCAACGTGCAGCCGCTGTTCGCCGAGCTCAATGCCGGCGGTCTCGCGGTCGCCCATAACGGCAATCTCACCAACGGCCTGACGCTGCGCCGCGAGCTCGTGAAGCACGGCGCGATGATGCAGTCGACCACCGACACCGAGGTGATCCTGCACCTGGTCGCGCGCTCCAGGCGCGCCCGCTTCATCGAGCGCTATATCGACGCGCTGCGCGAGATCGAGGGCGCCTATGCGCTGGTCTCGCTGACCAACAAGAAGCTGGTCGGCGCGCGCGATCCGCGCGGCATCCGTCCCCTGGTGCTCGGCGAGCTCGACGGCTGCCCGATCCTGACCTCGGAGACCTGCGCGCTCGACATCATCGGCGCGCGCTTCATCCGCGACATCGAGCCGGGTGAAGTCATCGTGTTCGACGAGAACGGCCAGGACATCCACAAGCCGTTCCCGCCGATGGCGCCGCGTCCCTGCATCTTCGAATACATCTATTTCGCCCGCCCGGATTCCATCGTCCACGGCCGTTCGGTCTACGAGGTGCGCAAGGCCTTCGGTGCGCAGCTCGCGCGCGAGAGCCACGTGCCGATCGACGTCGTCGTGCCGGTGCCGGATTCCGGCGTCCCCGCCGCGGTCGGCTACAGCCAGTATTCCGGTGTGCCGTTCGAGCTCGGCATCATCCGCAACCATTATGTCGGCCGCACCTTCATCCAGCCGACGCAGGCGATCCGCGAATCCGGCGTGCGCATGAAGCATTCGGCCAACCGTGCCGCGATCGAAGGCAAGCGCATCATCCTGATCGACGACTCGCTGGTGCGCGGCACCACCTCGAAGAAGATCGTGCGCATGATGCGCGATGCCGGCGCCAAGGAAGTGCACTTCCGTCTCGCCTCACCGCCGATCCTCTATCCCGATTATTACGGCATCGACCTGCCCGATCGCGGCGGTCTTCTCGCGGCGACGCATTCGCTGGAGGAGATGCGCGAGATCATCGGCGCCGACTCGCTCGCCTTCCTGTCGATCGACGGCATGTACCGCGCCATGGGCGAACCCGGCCGCGATCCTGCCAATCCAAAATTCTCGGATCACTGCTTTACCGGCGCCTATCCGACCCACCTCACCGACCAGACCCAGACCGAGCAGCAGCCCCGGCAGCTGTCTCTGCTGGCGGAGGCGAGCTGACCCTCGGCTGTCATTCCGGGGCGTGCGCAGCGCGATCCCGGAATCTCGACGTAGTCCTGTAAGCTCTGGATTCCGGGTTCGATGCTTCGCATCGCCCCGGAATGACGGCGTGATGGGGGCTTGTCCCGGCCAGCCACGGCTGTAAAACCCCGCCATGACCAATCCTCTCGCTGACCGTATCGCTCTCGTCACCGGCGCCTCGCGCGGCATCGGCTATGCCACCGCCATCGCGCTCGCCAAGGCCGGCGCGCATATCGTAGCGGTGGCGCGCACGCAAGGCGGGCTCGAAGAGCTCGACGATGAAATCCGCAAGATCGGCGGCAGCGCCACGCTGGTGCCGCTCAACCTCACCGATTCCGACGGCCTCGCGCGGCTGGGCGCCGGCCTGCACGAACGCTACGGCAAGCTCGACATCCTCGTCGGCAATGCCGGCGTGCTCGGCCCCTCCTCGCCGATCGGTCATATCGAGCTGAAGACCTTCAACGACGTGATGGCCGTCAACGTCTCCGCGAACTTCCAGCTGATCCGCTGCATGGAGCCGCTGCTCAAGCAATCCGATGCCGGGCGCGCCGTGTTCATCACCTCGGGCGCCGCCAACAAGGCGACCGCCTATGTCAGCCCCTACGCGGCGTCCAAGGCCGCGCTGGAGACGCTGGCTCGCGCCTGGGCGCAGGAGACCGCGAACACGAAGTTGCGCGTCAATCTGTTCAACCCGGGACCGGTCCGCACCCGCATGCGCGCGACGCTGATGCCGGGCGAAGACCCGGCGACGCTCGACACCGCCGAGCAGGTCGCCGAATTCATCGTGCCGATGTGCGCGCCTGACTGGACCGAGACCGGCAAGTTCTACGATTACAAGACCCGCAGCCTGATGAGCTTCCGCTCCCCAGCCTGATTGACTCGACTGCCTCCCCGCGATTGACTGCCCGCGCGCAAGCGGCAGCAAGCCGCACGCCAACAAAAGGGAGGTTGCCATGGCGCCATGGCACGATCGCGCCGGCCCTGCGTCCGCGCTCGCACGTCACGCTCTCTCCATTCTGATCGCAGCCGTCGCCTTTGCTCTTCCGGTTGCGTCGAATGCTGGCGACGTCCCGACTTTTGCGGTCGATCCCTCCTGGCCAAAGCAGCTGCCGAACAACTGGATCCTCGGCCAGGTCGGCGGCATCACCGTCGACTGGCAGGGCCATATCTGGGTGATCCATCGCCCGCGCTCGCTTACCGACGACGAGAAGGGCGCAAGCCTCAATCCGCCGCGCTCGAAATGCTGCGTGTCGGCGCCGCCTGTGCTCGAGTTCGACGTCGACGGCAATCTGCTGCGCTCATGGGGCGGTCCCGGGCAGGGCTATGAATGGGTCGGCCGCGAGCACGGCATCGAGGTCGACGAGCGCGGCTTCGTCTGGGTCGGCGGCAATGCCGACAACGACAACGCCATCGTGAAGTTCACGCTCGACGGCAAATTCGTCGCCCAGATCGGCAAGTTCGCCCCGAGCCTCGGCAGCAACGATACGACGCAGCTCGGCAAACCCGCCGAGACCGCGCTCGACAAGGAGGCCAACGAAATCTACGTCGCCGACGGCTATGGCAACCGCCGCGTCATCGTGTTCGATGCGACGACGCTCGCCTACAAGCGGCACTGGGGGGCCTACGGCAACAAGCCCGATGACAACAAGCAGGCGCCCTACGATCCCAAGGCGCCGGCGTCGCAGCAATTCGGCAACCCCGTCCACTGCGTGAAGCTCGCCAATGACGGCCTCGTCTATGTCTGCGATCGCATCAACAACCGTATCCAGGTGTTCAAGAAGGACGGCAGCTTCGTGAAGGAGTTCTTCTTCGAGAAGAACACGCTCGGCAACGGCGCGGTGTGGGACATCGCGATCTGGCCCGATCCGAAGCAGACCTATCTGCTCAGCGCCGACGGCGAGAACAACGAGATCCGGGTCATCAAGCGCGAGGACGGCAGCGTGGTCGGCAGCTTCGGGCATAACGGCCGCAACGCCGGTCAATTCCACTGGGTGCACGCCATGGCTATCGACGCCGGGGGTAACGTCTATACCGCCGAGGTCGATACCGGAAAGCGCATCCAGAAATTCAAGCTGACATCGGACGCGCTCAAATAGCGTCTCAACGCATTTTTCCCAAAAAGTTAACCGACGGATGACGCTACGACGCAGCGTCATCCGGCTTTAGGCGCATTGCCGCCGGCCCTGGGACAGGCTAGAGCCAATCAGCCGGAACAAGGCTCCGCAAGAGAGCAGTCCGCATATTTGACAATGGAGGAAACCTTTTATGACGACGACGTTCGCGCGCCGCTCCGCCGCCCTTCTGGCCTGTGCCGCCTTCGGTTTTGCAACATCCGCCTACGCGCAGGACAAGACCGTCAAGATCGGCGTGCTCAACGACATGTCGAGCCTCTATGCCGACATCGGCGGCCCCAACTCCGTGGTTGCGATCAAGATGGCGGTCGAGGATTCCGGCTTGCTCAAGAAGGGCTGGAAGATCGAGGTGCTGAGCGGCGATCACCAGAACAAGCCCGACGTCGGCGTCAACATCGCCCGGCAGTGGATCGACAACGACAAGGTCGATGCGATCGCGGACACGCCGAGCTCCGGCGTCGCGCTGGCGGTCAGCAACCTCGTCAAGGAAAAGAATGCAGTGCTGCTCAATTCGGGCGCTGCCACCGCGGATCTCACCGGCAAGGCCTGCACGCCCAACACGGTCTCCTACACCTATGACACCTACATGCTCGCCAACGGCACCGGCAAGGCGCTGACCAAGGCCGGCGGCGACAGCTGGTTCTTCCTCACCGCCGACTACGCGTTCGGTCACGCGCTGGAGCGCGACACCAGCGCCGTCGTCACCGCCAATGGCGGCAAGCTGCTCGGCGGCGTCAAGCACCCGCTCAACACCGCGGACTTCTCCTCCTTCCTGCTCCAGGCGCAGTCGTCGAAGGCCAAGATCATCGGCCTCGCCAACGCCGGCGGCGACACCACCAATGCCATCAAGCAGGCGGCCGAGTTCGGCATCGTCCAGGGCGGCCAGAAGCTTGCGGCGCTGCTGCTGTTCATCAACGACGTGCACTCGCTGGGGCTCAAGACCGCGCAGGGCCTGACCTTCACCGAATCGTTCTACTGGGACCTGAACGACAAGACCCGCGAATGGTCCAAGCGCTTCTCGGCGCTGGCCAGCAAGAACGCGATGCCGTCGATGACGCAGGCCGGCAACTACGCGATGGTGCTGCACTATCTCAAGGCGATGGACGCGCTCGGCGGCAATCCGCATGACGGCGCCAAGGTCGTCGCCAAGATGAAGGAGCTGCCGACCGACGATCCGCTGTTCGGCAACGGCCCGCTGCGCCAGGACGGCCGCCGCCTCATCCCGGCCTACCTGTTCGAGGTGAAGAAGCCCGAGGAGTCGAAGGGGCCGTGGGACTATTACAAGCAGATCGCCACGATCTCCGCCGAAGACGCAGCAAAGCCGCTCAAGGACAGCGATTGTCCGCTGGTGAAAAAGTGACCGCGTAGCGGTCATCCCGGGGCGATGCGAAGCATCGAACCCGGGATCTCGCGCGGCCTTCTCCGCTGCCGTAGGGTGGGCAAAGCGAAGCGTGCCCACGACTTCTTGCTATCACGAACAGAGGGTGGGCACGGCGCTGCGCGCCTTTGCCCACCCTACGATCCCGTCTTCGCCGCCCCCAGCGTCCGCACCGCGATCGCTACGCAGACCACCATGAGCGCTGCCGCGAGCAGGAACGGTGCGCCGGGCAGATGCAGCGGCGCCCCGGCGCTGATGAAATAGGAAAAGGTCAGCGTGAACAGGAACGGGCCGACGAGCTGCGACACGCTCTGCACGCTCGCGGTCGCGCCCTGGAGCTGGCCCTGCTGATCGGCTGAGACCAGCCGCGTCATCAATGCTTGCGACGCAGCACCCGAGATGCCCCACAGCGCCAGAATGGGAATCCCGATCCAGGACAGCGGCCCGGTCGGCGCAGCGCCCAGGACGACGAAGCCGAGCGCGCCACAACACAGGCCCAGCAACAGCGCGTTCCGCTCGCCGAGCACGCGCACGATCGGGCCGATCGCAAGCCCCTGCACCACCATGGCGCAGATGCCGACCATCGCCAGCGTCAGTCCCACGGTCTTGGAATCCCAGCCGTAGCGATAGGTCGCATAGAGCACGAAGGTCGAGGGCAGCACGACATGCGCGACCTGCGCGATGAAATTGACGACGGACAACGCAGCGAGCACCGCATTGGAGCGCAGCAGGCGGAGCGCGCCGAGCGGACTGGCACTTCGCCAGCGGAACGGCGCGCGCTTGTCGGGCGCGAGCGATTCCGGCAGGACGAACAGACCGTAGAGGGCATTGGCGAAGCTGAGGGCCGCCGACGCCCAGAACGGCAGGCGCGGATCGATGTCGCCGAGCAGGCCGCCGAGCGCTGGCCCCAGGATGAAGCCGGCGCCGAACGCCGCTCCAATCCGGCCGAAGACCGCCGCGCGCCGCTCCGGCGGCGTGATGTCGGCGATATAGGCAAACGCCGTCGAGATGCTGGCCGAAGTGATCCCCGAGATGACCCGGCCGACGAACAACCACACCAGGGACGGCGCCAGCGCCATCAGCACGTAGTCGGCCGCGAGCCCGAAATTCGACAGCAGGACCACCGGCCGCCGCCCGAAACGATCCGACAGCGCGCCGAGCAACGGCGAGAACACGAACTGCATCAGCGCCCAGGCGGTACCGAACAGGCCGAAGATGCGGGCGGCGTGGGCGGTATCGTTGTCGACGAAGCTCTCGATCAGCTTCGGCAGGATCGGCATGATGACGCCGAGCGCGAGCATGTCCAGGAGGATGGTGACGAAGATGAAGGCGACCGCACCGCGCTGGACCGGCACAGCGCCTTGCGCCGCCGCCTCGCTGGCGCCGTCACTCACGACGGCCGCTTGCGCTTGTGCGCGAAGGGATTGGCCTTCTCGCGCAAGGTGATGCGCACCGGCGTGCCCGGCAGCTCGAAGGTCTCGCGCATGGAATTGATGAGGTAACGCAAATAGGACTGCGGCACCGCGTCAGCGCGCGAGCAGAACAGCACGAAGCTCGGCGGGCGCGCCTTGGTCTGCGTGATGTAATTGAGCTTGAGCCGTCGGCCGGACACGGCCGGCGGCGGATTGGCCTGAACCGCCTGCTCGAACCAGCGGTTCAATGCCGACGTCGACACGCGCCGGTTCCAAAGCGCGTAGGCGTCCTGGATCGCCTGCATCAGCCGATCGATGCCCTCGCCCATCAGGCCCGAGACCGCGACGATCGGCACGCCCTTGATCTGCGGCAGCCAATGGTCCGCATCGCGACGCAGACCCGAGATCGCACCGCCCCCCTTGCTCTCCATTAGGTCCCATTTGTTGACGGCGAGCACCACCGCGCGGCCCTCGCGCTCGATCAGATCGGCGATGCGCAAATCCTGCTCCTCGAAGCGGTTCTGCGAATCCATCATCATCACGACGACTTCGGCAAAACGGACCGCGCGCAGGGCGTCGGCGACCGAGAGCTTTTCCAGCTTCTCCTCGATGCGGGAGCGCCGGCGGAGACCTGCAGTGTCGAACACGCGAAACTCGCGGCCCTTCCAGTTGATCTCGACCGCGATGGAATCGCGCGTCGTGCCGGCCTCCGGGCTCGTCAGCAGGCGTTCCTCGCCGAGCAGATGGTTGATCAGCGTCGACTTGCCGGCATTGGGCCGGCCGACGATGGCGACCCGGATCGGGCGCGTCGCGGCCTCTTCCTCGGTGAGCGGCTCGTCGTCCTCGGTCTCGTCGTCGTCGACGGGCTCTGGCATCAGCTTGGCGAGCTCATCGTAGAGCTCGCCCATGCCCTCGCCATGCTCGGCCGAGATCTGGATGGGATCGCCAAGGCCGAGCGCGAAGGATTCCATCGCGCCGGCATCGCCGTGCTTGCCCTCGCTCTTGTTGGCGACCAGCAGCACGGGCTTGTTGGCCTTGCGGGCGAAATCGGCGAAGGCGCGGTCGGTGGGCGTGAGGCCGACGCGGGCATCGATGACGAAGAACAGCGCATCGGCCTGCGCGATCGCGGTCTCGGTCTGCTCCTGCATGCGCGCGGTCAGCGAGCCCTTGGCGCCCTCGTCGAGGCCTGCGGTATCGATGATGGTGAATTCGAGATCGCCGAGCCTCGCCTCACCCTCGCGGCGGTCGCGGGTGACGCCCGGCAGATCGTCGACGAGCGCGAGCTTCTGTCCGACCAGGCGGTTGAACAGCGTCGATTTGCCGACATTGGGCCGGCCGATGATGGCGATCGTGAAGGACATCGGTCATTCGTGCGCTGCCGGGGCTGCGCCTGTCAATGAAAGGAAAAATTAGCGCGAGAAGTTGCCGCTCGGCAGCGGCGCCGGGAAGCCGCCCTGCGTCTGCTGCTGCGTGGTCTGGGTCGGTTGCGCCTGCTGGACCGGCTGATCCGGCGGCGGCGCAGTGGTGCGCTTGCGGACGATCTTGTGCTTGGGCGGCGGAGCGGCCGTGGCCGGCGCCGCTTCCGGCTGGGCCTCGCCGTCAACTTCGCCAGCGGGCGCGTCCGTCGGCGCTGCGGCTGCGGCGGCCGGCTGCCTCGTGTGCTTCGCCTTGGCACCCTTCGCCGGCTTGGCCTCGGGCGGCGGTTCGGCGGGCAGAGCCGCGACGGCGGGCGCGTTCGGATCGGGCTGCTGCTGCGCGCCCTTGTACAGGTCCTTCGGAACGCCCTGCTCGAGGCCCGGCACGCCCTCCGGGAAGACCGGCTTGCGGTCGCCCGGCAGCTTCTTCTTGGTGTCGAGGAAGTCGAGCATGTCGCTTGGATCGAAGCTGGAGCAGCCGCCCAGGACGCCCGTGAAGGCGATCAGGACGGCGGCTGCGATCAAGCGTGGCGTGCGGCGCATATCGTGTCTCGTCTAGGTCAGGGAGCCGTCGTCAGCTCTTCTTGCTCAGCTCTATTTGCTCAGCTCTTGGCGACGGGCGGCAGCAGGGCCTGGAGCGCCTCGGCGCGTGAGCGCAGGCCGGGCGGCGTTTCGCCGTCTTCACCAATCGCGTCGAGCCATTTGCGGGCCGCCGTCATGTCGTTGTTGCGCCAGGCCGACAGCGCCAGCATCTCGCGGGCGGTGTGGCGGAAGGTCGATTTGGGGGCGGCGGAAGGCTCCAGCCGCTGCTGCATGTCGGCATAGCTGGCGCTGTCGAGCACCAGGCCGGCGGCGCGGATCTTGGCCAGATCCTGCCACTCACCACCGACGCTGCGGTCGGCAGCGATGTCGTCATACATCTTGGCCGCAGCCTTGGCGTCACGGGGCGCCGCCTCGGCTGCGGCGCGCAGCCGCGCCAGGGTGCGATAACCCGAGGGCGCCTTGGCGGCGAGCTCGGTGAAGGCGGCCTCGGCCTCGGCATGCTTGTCCTGGTCAGACAGCTCCGCCGCCTTCTCGAAGGCGGCACCGGCCTCGGCGGCCTTCTTGGCTTCCAGATATTGATAACCGCGCCAGCCGCCGACGCCGGCAACGACCAGCACCATCAGGGCGATGAAGTAGATCGAAAATCTATCCCACAGCTTCTTGAGCTGTTCGCGACGTACTTCCTCGTCGACTTCGTCAAATAATTCAGACACTTATGCTAATCCCATGCCCGTCCGGGTACGCGCGCCGAAGCGTTCGCGTCAGGAATCCCATCCCCCACGTGGCGGCGAGGTACCCTAACGATATGGCGGTGGCAAGGCAAAGCGAGCCCGATCAAGGCGTTAACCGCCCAGGAGAGCCCGGATGGCCCTGCCCGGCTCAAGGGCCCAGGAGCTCCCGGAGCTGCCGCTTCAGCACCTTGCCGTTGGCGTTGCGCGGCAGCGGCTCAGGTGTGATCGCCAGGGTCTCGGGAACCTTGTAGTCGGACAGACGCTCCGCGCACCAGGCGCGCAGGGCCTCGCCGGCGACCGGCGCGCGCGTCACCACCACGGCGTGGACGCGCTCGCCCAGCACCGGGCACGCCTTGGCGATGATCGCGCTCTCGATCACGGCGGGATGGCCGGCCAGCACGGATTCCACCTCGGCCGAATAGATCTTCAGGCCGCCGCGATTGATCATGTCCTTCTGGCGGTCGAACACGCGGACGAACCCTTCCGCATCGACCGAGCCGAGATCGCCGGAGTGCCAGAACCCGCTGGTGAAGCTCTCGGCGGTGGCTTTGGGATTATTCCAATAGCCCTTGATGACGGAGGCGCTCTGGATCCAGAGCTCGCCGATCTCCCCGTGCGGCAGCTCGCGCCCGCTCGGATCCATCGCGACGATGCGCGCGCCGGGGCAGGGCAGGCCGACGCTGTCGATGTGGCTCTCGGTCAGCTCGCCCGGCATGATCGTCGAGGGCGACGTCGTCTCGGTCGCGCCGTAGCAGTTCATCAGCTTCAGGCCGGGAATTGTCGCCTTGAGCTTCTCGATGGTCGCGACCGGCATCGGCGCCCCGCCAAAGCCGCCGATGCGCCAGCTCGACAGATCGTAGCTGTCGAAATCCGGCTGCAGCAGGCAGAGATTGTACATCGCCGGCACCATCACTGTGTAGGTGACGCGCTCGCGCGCGGCGAGCTTGAGGTAATCGGCGGCCTTGAACTCGGGCATGATGATCAGCGCCCCGCCGCAGCGGATCATCGTCGTGATGTTGGCGACGATTCCGGTGACATGGCCGAGCGGCACCGCCGCGATCGAGCGATCCGTTTGCGTCAATTGCAGGCAGGACACGAACACCATCGAGGAATGGACGATGTTGCAATGGGCCAGCATCGCGCCCTTCGGCCTGCCTGTCGTGCCCGAGGTGTAGAGGATCATCGCGGTGTCCTCTTCGCTCACCTCGATCGGCGCAGGCGCCGACGGGTTGTCGGCGAGCTCGGCGAAACGTGAGCGAGCCGGATCGTCATCGACGGCGATGCGGTGGATCACATCGGGCACCTCCTCCGCATCGGGCAGCCGCTCTGCGAGGCCTGCTTCGTGGATCAGGATCTTGGCGCCGCAATCGGCGAGGACATAGGCGATCTCCGGCTTCTGCTGGCGCGTGCTGAGCAGCACGGTGACCAGCCCCTCATGCGCGGCGGCAAACAGCAGCAGCGGGAATTCGATGCGGTTGCCGAGCAGGATCGCGACGCGGTCGCCCCGTTGCAGGCCAAGCTTGCGGAAGCCCGCGGCGATCCGCGCAGCCTGCTCCACGGCCTGCCGCCAGCTCAGCCGGACATTGCCTGCGATCAGTGCCTCGCCTTCGGCATTGCGATCGCGCGCCTCCGCGATCATCGCCCACACGCTCGCCGGCCGATCCGAAAATGCCGGCACCACCCGGTCGCCGAAGCGCGCCTCGAACCGCATCGGCGGGATCTGAGATTGCGACCAGTCCATCGAAGGGCCCTCGGTTTGTTGCTCTTATCAGCTTCCGCGCATGGACATCGGGGTTTCGTCTTGTGCTGACCGGCTAGACCCCGATCACGGGAACACCGATCACGACCGGATGGAACGCGAAGGCTAGCGCGAGATAGGCGACGACGCCGACGACGACCGCAATCAGATCATTGCTGACGCCGCCCACCGGGATCGGGGGGCCGCCGGCGTCGGTGCGATGCTTGAGCGAAATGCGGTCATACACCGCCCAGCCCAGGAACGAGCCGAACAGGATGATGGAGCCGAGATCGCCGTTGGCCAAAAGATGCGCCGCCGCCCACAGCTTGATGCCGGCCAGCATCGGATGCTTCAGCGTCGCGTAGATCCGGCCGCGCAGATAAGAGGCGACCACCAGGATGACCGCGGGCAGCATCAGCGCGAGCGTGATGTGCTTCATCGCCTTCGGCGGATACCAGACGTCGATCCAGCCGGAGCTGCGGTAATGCGCAAAGCCCCAGATGATCAACGCGAGACCCGCGAGCGAGACCACGGCATAGAGGATCTTGTAGGTCCCCTCGCCCAGCCTTGCGATTGCCTGCGCACGCGCCTCACGTTTGGTGGTGAAAACATGGGTGGCGAAGAACAGCACCAGCCCCAGGATCATGACCAGCAGACCCACGACATCCTCCCCGCAATGCAGCCCCCGCCACTGAGGTATCATCGATTGGCGGCTGCTCGCAACTCGTGCGCTACTGGCCGATCTGCCGATTGTCGACATATCGGATCGCGATCGGCCGCCCGGCCAGGGCACCGGCGAGTCCGCCAGTGAATTTCAGCGGCAGGCAGGCGTTCAGCGAGGCGTTGATCGCCTTCAGATAGGTCGCGCGGGTGTCGGCCGGAACGCCGGTGGTTGCGAATGTCAGGCGCGGCGGACCGATCAGGCCGCCCGCCTTGTTGAAACTGAAACGCACCGACATCTGCATGCCCGCGCGCGCACCGTCTGATGGCGGCGACCAGCAGGTGCGTAGCTCGGCGAAGAGATCGCCGATCGTGTCGAGATCGTGATCCGGCTTCCGATACTTGGCGCGATCGACTTCGGAGGGCACGCTCTCGATCGTCAGCTGAAGATTTTGCCCATAGGGATAGTCGATCTCGGGAATGCAGGGGCCGGGCTCGAGCGGGCTGCAATAGGACGGCGTGCAGGGCCGATAGTCGAGCACGCTGCACGGCTCGTGCGCAAACGGGATTGGATTGATCTGGCGTCGCTGCGCGTCGGCGGCGATCGTCGAGATCGTCAGCAGGAGAAAAACAAGGAAGCCGCGCCACATGGAGTGAGCTCGCAATGCCACCAGAAAAGGTGGCATTGTCCATGAATGCGTCAAGTCCGCGCGCGTTCACATGCTCGCGCGCGAGCGGCAGGCCCACCCTACCCCTTCTTCTTGACGTCCTTGACGTTGGTGAATTCGATGCCCTCGGCGCGTTCTTTGGTGTAGCCGAGATAGAATTCGTTCCGCGCCAGATACACGGGATCGCCGTCGACGTCGTCGGCGATGCTGGAGGTGTTGGCGGCGATGAAGGTGTCGAGCTTCTTGCGGTCCTCCGAGGAGACCCAGCGCGCGAGCTGGAATTCGCTGACCTCGAACTCGACCGGCAGTGAATATTCCGCCTCCAGCCGTGCCTTCAGCACGTCGAGCTGGAGCGCGCCGACGACACCCACCAGCGCCGGCGCTCCGTCGCGCGGGCGGAACACCTGCACCACGCCCTCTTCCGACATCTGCTGCAGCGCTTCCTTCAGCTTCTTGGCCTTCATCGCGTCGGTGAGACGGACGCGGCGGACGATTTCCGGCGCGAAACTCGGCACGCCGACGAAGTTGAAATCCTCGCCCTCGGTCAGCGTGTCGCCGATGCGCAGCGTGCCGTGATTGGGAATGCCGACGACGTCGCCGGCGAAGGCTTCATCCGCGACCGAACGGTCCTGGGCGAAGAAGAATTGCGGGCTCGACAGCGGCATGCTCTTGCCGGTGCGCACCAGCTTGGCCTTCATGCCGCGGCTGAGCTTGCCCGAGCAGAGACGCGCAAACGCGATGCGGTCGCGGTGGTTGGGATCCATGTTGGCCTGGATCTTGAACACGAAGGCGCTCATGCGCGGATCGGTGGCCTCGACCTTGCGCTGGTCGCTGTCCTGCGCGCGCGGCTCGGGCGCGAACTTGCCGAGGCCTTCCAGCAGGTCGCCGACGCCGAAATTGCGCAGCGCGCTGCCGAAATAGACCGGCGTCAGATGGCCCTCGCGGAACGCGTCGAGCTCGAACGGTTTTGACGCTTCGGTGACGAGCTCAAGCTCGTCCTTGACCGCGGAGACATCGAGATTGGCATTGAGCTTGGCGAGCTCGGCGATCTCGATCTGCTGCGCCGCGCCGGTCTTGGCACCGCCGCCTTCGAGCAGGCGCACGCCGCCATTGGCGACGTCGTAAGTGCCGAGGAAGTCGCGGCCGCGGCCGACCGGCCAGGTCATCGGCGTGGTGTCGAGCGCCAGCGTCTTCTCGATCTCGTCGAGCAGCTCGAACACGTCGCGGCTCTCGCGATCCATCTTGTTGATGAAGGTGATGATCGGGATATCACGAAGACGACACACCTCGAACAGCTTTCGGGTGCGCGCCTCGATGCCCTTGGCGGCGTCGATCACCATCACGGCGGAATCGACCGCGGTCAGCGTGCGATAGGTGTCTTCCGAAAAGTCCTCGTGGCCCGGCGTGTCCAGCAGGTTGAACACGAGCCCTTCGAACTCGAAGGTCATCACCGAGGTCACGACAGAGATACCGCGCTCGCGCTCGATCTTCATCCAGTCCGATCGCGTGTTGCGCCGCTCGCCCTTGGCCTTGACCTGGCCGGCCAGGTTGATGGCGCCGCCGAACAGCAGCAGCTTTTCGGTCAGCGTGGTCTTGCCGGCGTCGGGATGGGAGATGATCGCAAACGTGCGCCGCCGCGCCACTTCAGCGGCAAGCGGGGAACGGGCCGGCGATTCGGCTGTGGTGGTGGCGATGTCGGACATGGCGGGAGCGTGTGGCAGGGAAAACGGGCCTGATCAAGCCTCATTTGGTGATTGCGGAGCCTTCCGGCCAGCCCCATATCGGCCTTGGCCATACTGGCCTTGGGGGGAGGACGGCCTCCCCGCCCATCAGCCGCGGGGACGACCCTGCCTTGAAGGGAGGGTCGTCATGGCCTGGAGCATCCTGTTCGTCGCGGGTCTTCTCGAGATCACCTGGGCGATCGGCCTGAAATACACCGAGGGTTTTAGCAGACTTGTTCCGTCCGTCGTCACGCTCGCGGCCATGGCTGGCAGCGTCATCCTGCTCGGCCTCGCCCTCAAATCGCTGCCCGTCGGAACCGCCTATGCGGTGTGGACCGGCATCGGCGCGGTCGGCACCGCAACGCTGGGCATTGTCCTGTTCGGGGAGCCGGCCACCGCCCTTCGTCTTGCCAGCATCGCCCTGATCGTTGCCGGGATCGTCGGGCTGAAGCTGGTTACTTGACGAAGATCTTGACCGCCCACCAGGTCAGCGCCGCTACGACGGCCGAGGCCGGGATCGTGATCACCCAGGCGTAGACGATCGAGCTGGCAACGTTCCAGCGCACCGCCGAGACGCGGCGGGCGGCGCCGACGCCGACGATGGCGCCGGTGATGGTGTGCGTGGTGGAGACGGGAACCCCAAGATAGGTCGCCATGAACAAAGTCGCGGCCCCGCCGGTCTCGGCGCAAAAGCCCTGCATGGGAGTCAATTTGGTGATGCGCAGGCCCATGGTGCGGACGATGCGCCAGCCGCCCATCAGCGTGCCCAGCGCCATCGCCGCCTGGCAGGACAGCACCACCCAGAACGGCACCGAGAAGTCGCTGCCGAGATGGCCCTGCGAATAGAGCAGCACCGCGATGATGCCCATGGTCTTCTGCGCGTCGTTGCCGCCATGGCCGAGCGAATAGAGCGAGGCGGAGGCGAATTGCAGGATGCGGAAGGCGCGATCGACCGCGAACGGCGTCGAGCGCACCGAGGCCCAGGACACGATCGCCACCAGCATCATCGCCAGCAGGAAGCCGATCAGCGGCGACAGCACGATCGCCAGTACCGTCTTGCTCAATCCGCTCCACACCGCAGCCGAGATCCCGGCTTTGGCCATGCCGCCGCCGACGAGCCCGCCGATCAGCGCATGCGACGACGAGGACGGGATGCCGAGCGCCCAGGTCACGAGGTTCCAGACGATGGCGCCGACCAGGGCCGCGAAGATCACCTGGGCATCGACGATCGAGGGATCGATGATACCGGTGCCGATGGTCTGGGCGACGTGCAGTCCGAACACCATGAAGGCGACGAAATTGAAGAACGCGGCCCAGAACACCGCGAATTGCGGCCGCAGCACGCGGGTCGAGACGATGGTCGCGATCGAATTGGCGGCGTCGTGCAGGCCGTTCAGGAAATCGAACAGCAGCGCGACGGCGATCAAGCCGACCAGGACGGGAAGACCCAACGCGGCATCCACAGCGGCCTGCCCTAAACTTGCTCGATGACGATGCTGTTGATCTCGTTCGCGACGTCGTCGAAGCGATCCGCCACCTTCTCGAGGTGGTCGTAGATCTCGACGCCGACGATGAAGTCCATCGCATTGCCGTCGCGATGCTTGAGGAACAGCTCCTTCAGACCGATGTCGTGGAGATCGTCGACGCGGCCCTCGAGCTTGCCGAGCTCCTCCGTGATCGCGGTCAGCATGGCGACGTTCGGGCCGATTGATTGCATGAGCGGCAGCGCGCGGCCGACCAGATTGGCGCATTCGATCAATAGCCCGCCGATCTCGCGCATGGGCGGCTCGAAGGTGCGGACCTCGAACAGCATCACCGCCTTGGCGGTCTGCTGCATCTGGTCGATGGCGTCGTCCATCGACGTGATCAGGTTCTTGATGTCGCCGCGGTCGAACGGGGTGATGAAGGTGCGGCGCACCGCCGTCAGCACCTCGCGGGTGATGTTGTCGGCATCATTCTCGAACTGGTTGACGCGCTGGCAATAGACCGGCGTCTCCTCGCCCCCGTTCAGCATGCCCTGGAGCGCGATGGAGCCCTGGATCACCGTCTGGGCATGCCGGTCAAACAGGTCAAAGAACCGTTCTTCCTTGGGCAGGAAAGCACGAAACCATCGCATCATGGGGGTAGGCTACCGGTTGGAAATGGCCCGGCCCTGTCAGGCCGTCATGAAACTGTCATAGACCATTTTCGATCCGCGCGCGTGTCATCTCACGCCCGTGGAGCCGGATCATCCACCGCTTTCAAGCGGCCGGCAAACCGATTTCAAATCAACCAGTTAGAGCGATCTCCGGAAGTAATGCGCGATTTCGCCGATGACGCCGCGGCGGAAGGTGAGCACGCAGACCACGAAGATCGAGCCCTGGATCACCGTCACCCATTGGCCGAAGCCGGCGAGATATTGCTGCATGGCGATGATCGCGAAGGCACCGACCACGGGGCCGAAGATGGTTCCGAGGCCGCCAACCAGCGTCATCAGCACGACCTCGCCCGACATCGACCAATGGACGTCGGTGAGCGAGGCGTTCTGCGCCACAAAGACCTTCAGCGCACCGGCAAAACCGGCCAGCGTTCCCGACAGCACGAAGGCCAGGAACTTGTACTGGTCGGTGCGGTAGCCCAGCGAAATCGCGCGCTGCTCGTTCTCCCGGATCGACTTCAGCACCTCGCCGAACGGCGAGTTGATGATGCGGTAGATCAACAGGAAGCCGGCAAGGAACCCGACCAGCACGACGTAATAGAGCACCGTCGGCTTGGACAGATCGAAGACGCCGAACATGCGTCCCTGCGGGATGCCCTGGATGCCGTCCTCACCGTGGGTGAACGGGGCCTGGAGGTAGATGAAGTACAGGAGTTGTGACAGAGCCAGGGTGATCATCGAGAAATAGATGCCCTGGCGGCGGATCGAGATGTAGCCGGTGATGATCGAGAGCACGAAAGCCGCGGCGATGCCGACGAGGATGCCGAGCTCAGGCGGCAACGCCCACACTTTCAGCGCATGCGCGCAGCAATAGCCAGCGGTCCCCAGGAACATGGCGTGGCCGAACGACAGCAGGCCGCCATAGCCGACCAGCAGATTGAAGGCGCAGGCGAGCAGCGCAAAGCACAGCGCCTGCATCACGAAGAACGGGTAGACGCCCGTGAATGGTACCGACGCCAGCAGCAGCGCCATCACTACGAAAGCGATCATCTCGTCGCGCATCGCGCGAGGGGGCACCGGCAGCGTGTCGTCCGTCAGGGTTGTCATATCAGGCCGCCCTTCCCGTCAATCCCGTTGGCTTCACCAAGAGCACCAGCACCATCAGCACGAACACGACGGTGTTGGAGGCCTCGGGATAGAAATACTTGGTCAGACCCTCGATCACGCCGAGCGCGAAGCCGGTGATGATGGAGCCCATGATCGAACCCATGCCGCCGATCACGACCACCGCGAACACCACGATAATCAGGTCGGCGCCCATCAGCGGTCGCACCTGGTTGATCGGCGCCGACAGCACGCCCGCGAGCGCGGCAAGGCCGACGCCGAGACCATAGGTCAGCGTGATCATGCGCGGCACGTTGATGCCGAAGGCACGCACCAGCGTCGGATTTTCGGTGGCGGCGCGCAGGTAAGCGCCGAGCTGGGTCTTCTCGATCAGGAACCATGTCGCCAGACATACGACCAGCGAGAACACGACCACCCAGCCGCGATAGATCGGCAAGAACATGAAGCCCAGATTCATGCCGCCCTTGAGCTGGTCCGGAATGGCGTAAGGCAGGCCGGAGGAGCCGAAATAATTCTGGAACACGCCCTGCACGATCAGCGCGATGCCGAAGGTCAGGAGCAGGCCGTAGAGATGGTCGAGCCCGGTCAGCCATTGCAGCATGGTCCTTTCCAGGATCATGCCGAAGATGCCGACGATCACGGGTGCGATCAGCAGTGCCCACCAGTAGTTGATGCCACCGAGGCTCAACAGGAAATAGGCAACGAAGGCGCCCATCATGTAGAGCGCGCCATGGGCGAAATTGATGATGTTCAGCATGCCGAAAATCACGGCAAGCCCGAGACTGAGCAGCGCGTAGAACGAGCCGTTGATCAGTCCCACCAGTAGCTGAGCGTATAGAGCCTGCATCGATCCCGCACCCGGTCCCTTCTCGTCGTTCCCCAAGAGCAAGCCGGCGCCGTAGCGCCGGCTCGCATCATCACACTTACTTCTTCACGAGCGGACAGACGCTCTCGGACAGCGGCCGGAACGCCTGATCCGCGGCCGTCGTGCCGATCAGCTTGTAATAGTCCCAGGGCCCTTTGGATTCCTCGGGCTTCTTGACCTCGAACAGATAGGCGGGATGCAGCTTGCGACCGTCCCCGCGGATCGTTCCCTTGCCGAACAGCGGATCGTCCGTCGGCGTCTCCTTCATCTTGGCGACCACCTTGGCCCCGTCATGCGGATTGCCGCCCATCGCCTCCAGCGCCTTGAAATAGTGCAGCAGACCCGAGTAGACGCCGGCCTGCACCATCGAGGGCATCGCCTTGTTCTTCATGCGCTCGGAGAAGCGCTTGGAGAACGCGCGCGTACCGTCGTTCATGTCCCAATAGAAGGTCTCGGTGAAATTCAGGCCCTGCGCCACCTTCAGACCGAGCGAGTGCACGTCGGTGATGAAGAGCAGCAGGCCCGCAAGCTTCTGGCCGCCCGAGACGATGCCGAACTCCGCCGCCTGCTTGATGGTGTTGGTGGTGTCGCCGCCGGCATTCGCCATGCCGATGATCTTGGCTTTGGAGGCCTGCGCCTGAAGCAGGAACGACGAGAAGTCGGCAGTATTCAGGGGATGCTTGACATTGCCGATCACCTTGCCGCCCGACTTCACCACGACTGCGGCGGTGTCGCGCTCGAGGGCATGGCCAAAGGCGTAGTCCGCGGTGAGAAAATACCATGTGTCGCCGCCCGCCTTCACCAGCGCCTGCCCGGTACTGTTGGCCAGCATATAGGTATCATAGACCCAGTGGATCGTGTTCGGTGAGCATTGCGCGTTGGTGAGATCCGACGTCGCCGCACCCGTGTCGATCAGGATCGAATTCTTCTCCTTGACGACATTGTTGACCGCGAGCGCGACGCCGGAGTTCAGGACATCCATGAAGATGTCGACCTTCTCGACGTCGATCCATTGCCGAGCAATCGTGGAGCCGATGTCGGGCTTGTTCTGATGGTCGGCGGAGATCAGGTCGAGCTTCCAGCCCTTGGCAGCGAGCCCGGAATCCTCGATCGCCATCTGTGCGGCGACGGTCGAGCCAGCGCCACCGAGATCGGCATAGAGTCCCGAATTGTCGGTCAGCACGCCGATCTTGATGTTCTTGTCCTGCGCGACTGCGCCACCTGCCGCGCCCAGCGCCAGGGCCGTCCCGAGCAACATTGCCGAAATGCTGTGCTTCATAATCCGCCTCCCAATATTCCTTTGATAGTTACTCTTGCACGTCCGCCTGCTCGGCTACACACCGAGATAGGTGTGGAGCTTGTCCATGTTGGCTGCAAGATCCGCATTGGAAAATCCGTCAATGATCTTGCCGTGCTCGACCACGTAGTAACGGTCGGCGACGGTGGATGCGAAGCGGAAATTCTGCTCGACCAGGAGGATGGTGAAACCCTCCTTCTTGAGCCGCGCAATGGTGTGGCCGATCTGCTGGATGATGACCGGCGCAAGGCCCTCGGTCGGCTCGTCCAGCATCAGGAAGCTCGCACCGGTGCGCAGGATGCGCGCGATCGCGAGCATTTGCTGCTCGCCACCGGACAGCTTGGTGCCCTGGCTGTTGAGCCGCTCCTTCAGGTTCGGAAACAGCTCGAAGATCTGATCGAGCGGCAGCCCGCCTTCGCGGACCACCGGCGGCAGCATCAAATTCTCCCGCACGTCGAGACTGGAGAATATGCCCCGCTCTTCCGGGCAGAATGCGATGCCCATGCGCGCGATCTTGTCGGAGGTCGCGCGGATGATCTCCTGGTTGTTGAACTTCACCGAGCCGGTACGCTTGCCGATGATGCCCATGATCGACTTCAGCGTGGTCGTCTTGCCGGCGCCGTTACGCCCGAGCAGGGTGACGACCTCGCCCGCGTTCACGTCGAAGTTGATCCCGTGCAGGATGTGAGACTCGCCGTACCAGGCTTCCAGGTTGCGGATTTGAAGGATGTTTCCGCCGGTCGCAGCCTTGGCCGGAGCCTCGGCGATCGCAGTGTCAGGCATGACCGGCTCCCAGATAGGCTTCCTTGACGCGCTCGTCCTTGGTGAGCTCCGAGTAATGGCCCTGCGCGAGCACCTGGCCGCGCGTCAGCACGGTGATGATGTCGGACAGGTTGGCCACGACGCTTAAATTATGCTCCACCATCAGGATGGTGTATTTCGCCGAGATGCGCTTGATCAGCGCCGCGATCTTGTCGATGTCCTCGTGGCCCATGCCGGCCATCGGCTCGTCCAGCAGCATCATCTCCGGGTCGAGCGCGAGCGTGGTTGCGATCTCCAGTGCACGCTTGCGCCCGTAGGGCATCTCGACCGCGGGCGTGTTGGCAAACTCGTTCAGGCCGACATCGTTCAACAATTCGCGCGCGCGATCGTTGAAACGGTTGAGCACCGACTTGGAGCGCCAGAAATCGAACGAAGAGCCGTGCTGGCGCTGAAGCGCGACACGGACGTTTTCCAGCGCCGTGAGATGCGGAAACACCGCCGAAATCTGGAACGAGCGAACCAGCCCCATGCGGGCCACGTCGGCCGGCGCCATCGCGGTGATGTCCTGCCCCTTGTAGAGGATTTTTCCGGCGGACGGTTTCAGGAACTTGGTCAGAAGATTGAAGCAGGTCGTCTTGCCGGCCCCGTTCGGGCCGATCAACGCATGAATGCTCCCACGGCGAACCTTGAGCGCAACGTCGCGGACGGCGAAGAAGCCCGCGAACTCCTTGGTCAAGCCTTCCGTTTCGAGAATAAACTCATCGGCCAAACAGATTTCCCCCTGCCCGCGCGAGCCGCGTGGCTATCCTTGTTGCTTCGGCTCTCCGGGGGCCTTGGAGCCTATCCTTGGAGCCCATCCGGAACGCCGCCTCCGGGCGCGGAATATGCCGGAGGTGACGGGGGTTAGGCAAGGCGGAAAGCTGAGCAGATCAGGTCTCCGGCTGGGATACAAATGCTCCCTTAGTCGGAGATGTTTTGATGTCGTGCCTGCCCGGCCTCCCGGTTCGCAAGGCACCGGTCATCAAGCCGTCGTTAACGGTCTTTCGTCCGGCACGCCAGCCTTCATAGAAAATTTTCCCGCACACGGCATCATGTGCGGGTTTTGACGTTCCGGGATTATCGTTTTGGATTTCGCCAGCGCCGCTCCGTCCGTCGTCAAGTCGATCAGGCAGCGTGATCTCCTGAACACGTGGCTGCGACTTTACGCGAGCCAGCAGATCGCGCCGGCGGTTTGGGAATATCAGCCTGCGCGGCTCGAGGAAGAACTGTCCGATCTCATCTATTATACGGTGGACGCTTCGACTCCGGCGCCACGCCTCACCATCCAGAGCGAAGGCACGCGCATCTCCCGTGCTTATGGGCATACCGGCAAGGGTGTTCTGCTCGACGATTATCTCGGGCCGCGGCTCGCCCCCTTCGTGATGCCGGTTTACTATGAATGCGTGGCACGCGGGCTGCCCGTCTACAGCGTTGCCGATGTCGACGACATCTACGGACGCATCGTCGCGTATGAACGGCTGCTGCTGCCTTTCCAGACCGGCGGCCAAGTCTGCCACGTCATCGCCTCGGTCAAGACCTTCTGCGAGGACGGCGGCTTCGAGATCAAGAATCTGATGCGCGGAAATGACGCGCTGCCGCACCCGAAGTTACGTGCCGTGATCGATCGCGATCTCTTCCATCGCGCGCCTGGCCGCATCGCGACGGCCGACGTGGTCGAATTCGCGGACCAGCCGACTCCCGGCGTCACCAACGAGATCATCGAGCTGAACTAGCTTCTAACGCGTCTTGGCTCCGACTTCCTTGGCATAGATGTCCGGCTTGAAGCCGACCAGCAGCTTGCCGCCGATTTCCAGCACCGGCCGCTTGATCATCGATGGTTGCGCTAGCATCAGCGCCAGCGCCTTCGTCTCGCTCAAGCCTTCCTTGTCGGAATCGGGCAGTTTCTTGAATGTCGTGCCGGCGCGATTGAGCAGCGTCTCCCAGCCGACCTTGTCGCTCCACTGCTTGAGCTTGTCCTTCTCGACGCCCGCCGCCTTGTAGTCGTGGAATTCATACGCGACGCCATGGGTATCGAGCCAGGCGCGCGCCTTCTTCATGGTGTCGCAGTTCTTGATGCCGTAGATGGTGTTGGGCAAGATGTTCCTCGCGCATGGCGTATCGTGATGTTCGCAGCGTTGTACGAAACTCCGCTTCGCGCGACAATATTGCGAACGAAGCCAACTCTCCGAACGGACACTTTATGCACGTCACTCACGATCCCGCAGCCCCCGCCACGCCGACCATCGACTTCAACAGCTTCCTCGCGGTCGATATCCGTGTCGGGACCATCGTCGAGGCAAAACCGTTTCCGGAAGCGCGCAAGCCGGCCTTTCGACTGTGGATCGACTTCGGCCCGGTGATCGGCGTGCGCAAGAGCTCGGCCCAGATCACCGAAAACCATCCGCTCGAGACTTTGGTGGGACAACAGGTCGCGGCCGTCGTCAATTTCCCGCCGCGCCAGATCGGACCCGTCGTCTCGGAGGTGCTGACGCTCGGCTTCCCCGATGCCGACGGCAAGGTCGTGCTGGTGCAGCCGAGCAGGCCAGTGCCGAACGGCGGACGGCTGTTCTAGCCGCGCGCGATCGAGTGCAGCGTCGCCTCTGTCGACGCATTCGCAACGGACATCATCTCCTCCTTCCCGGCCCGAGACCGGCCAGACTTGACCAAAATCCTCTTGTACAATAAAAATGACTGACTGATCGTTTTTTATCCTGATCAGCTTGTCCTCGGCCCAATATGGATCGACGATAAAACGATCGATCTGTCAGTTACTTAGGACGGCCAGATGCCCAAGATCAGCGACAAGCAGCGCGAAAGCCGGCGGCAGCAAATTCTCGAAGCTGCCCTCGCCTGCTTCTCCGAAGACGGTTTTCACCAGACCGGCATGGCCGACATCGTGAAGCGGTCCGGACTGAGCCATGGCGCGGTCTATCTCTACTTCCAGAGCAAGGACGATCTGATCGAGGCGCTCGCCGACGACCGGCATCGCCGCGAAGCCGTGCTCAATTCGGTCGCGCAAGGATCCGGCGATCCGATCGAAGGGCTTCACGCGCTGATCCGCGTTTACGCGCAATGGCTGACTGACCCCGCCGGTGAAGCGCGCCGCCGTGTCGGCATCCACGGCTGGGCCGAAGCCCTGCGCAACCGCCGCGTCCGCGCCAGCGTCATCGAGGGCATCGACATGCCGCGCGCTCTGATCGTCGCGCTGGTCGAGCGCGGCCAGCACGACGGCCTCCTCAGGCGCGACCTCGGTGCGGAAGCGATCGCGCGCGTGCTGATCGCGATCTTCCAGGGTTTTGTGCTGCAAAAATGCTGGGGCGACGCATTCGACGTCGAGGCCTGCATGGCGGCCGTGGCCGGGGTGATCGACGGCTTTCGCTCGACCAGGCCCGACATCAAGCGGCGAACCAGGACGTAAGCGATGTCAGGGATCCACGACCTGCTTGCTGGCGCAGGCGTCGGCCTGATCAGCGGCCTGGCATCGGGCTTCACGGGGACGAGCCCGGGTGGCGGGCTCGTGATCTTCAGCGTGCTGCTGCTCGGCGCGGAACAACACGTCGCACAAGGGACGTCACTGATCACACAGGTCCCGCCGACGGGCCTTGCCGGCGCGCGCCGCTATTGGCAGAGCGGCAATCGCAGCCCCTTGCCGTGGATTATCTGGATCGGCATCGGATTTCTCGTCGGCGGCGCCGGTGGCGGTTACGCCGCGGCGGCGGTTTCCGACCAGGTCTTGCAATGGACTTATGTCGTCTATCTCGTCGCGCTGATCGTCCTGCTGATCCTGCGTCGCGATCGCAAGGACGGCGGCCGTGAGCCCGGCGACCAGGACCAACTGCCCCGGTTACCGCTGCTGCTCATCGGCCTGCTTGCCGGATTTTCCTCCGGCTTCATGGGCATCGGCGGCGGCCTTGCGATCACCGTCGGCCTTGCTGCAGGCCTGCGCGTGCCGCAGCATCAGGCGCAGCTTGTCAGCCTCGTCTTCTCGATCCTCCCGACCAACCTTCCGGCGGCCTGGATCCACTGGAGCAAGGGCCTGCTGGTCGGCTGGCCGGCCATCACAGGCATTCTGGCCGGCCTCTGGATCGGCACCGATCTCGGCGCACGCCTGGCCAATGGCGTCAGCAAATCGGTACTGCGCCGGGTCATGATCGCCTTCGTCTCCCTGATGGCGCTCTACATGACCCACAAGGCGCTAACCTGATCTTACGGCCGCGGCGGAATGTTCAGCCCGCGCTGCACCGCCGGACGCGCGAGGCCGCGTTCGAGCCAGGCACCGACCGATTTGAACTGGGTGAATTCGACGAGATCGCCGGCACCGTAGAAGCCGATGAGATTGCGCACCCAGCCGAGCATCGAGATGTCGGCGATGGTGTAGTCGTCATCCATGAACCATTGCCGCCCTGAAAGATGCGTCTCCATCACGCCGAGCAGGCGCTTGGCCTCGGCGACGTAGCGGTCACGGGGCCGCTTGTCCTCAAAATCCTTGCCGGCGAATTTATGGAAGAAGCCAACCTGGCCGAACATCGGTCCGATGCCGCCCATCTGGAAGTGCACCCACTGGATGGTCTGGTAGCGGCGCGCGGCATCCTCGGGCAGCAGCTTGCCTGTCTTCTCGGCGAGGTATTGCAGGATCGCCCCGGACTCGAACAGTGGCAGCGGCCTGCCGCCCGGACCATTGGGATCGAGGATCGCCGGGATCTTGCCGTTCGGATTGAGCGAGAGGAATTCAGCCGTCTTCTGATCGTCCTTGCCGAAATCGACGAGATGGACCTCGTAGGGAAGTCCGATCTCCTCCAGCATGATCGAGACCTTGACGCCGTTCGGCGTCGGCAGCGAATAGAGCTGAAGCAGTTCGGGATGCTTGGCCGGCCAGCGTTTGGTGATGGGAAAGGCGGACAGATCAGACATCGGCACTCCGGCTGCGTTGGTGAGATGCCGCCTAATCTAGGCGAGCAAGCGAACGGCGCAAGGCCAGCCGATTATCTGGAAGATCAGGGGAAGGCGTGGATTAGCAATTGACGCCCTTGAAGGGACTAGAGCGGCAGCGTCGCGATCTTGACGACCGGCGTCATGGTTTCATGCTGCAGTCGATACTGGATGAACCATTGACCCGTGATCAGCAGCGCAGCCGTGAAGGCAATCGCGAGGGTCGCGGTCGCCCATTGGCAGACATCGTGCATGGTATTTGTCCCTCAACTCCTGTGGCTTAAACGCCCGCTGACATGCCGTGTTCCAACTCGGCAGGAAAATTTTGCCGGTTTTTCCCGTTTTCTCAGACGAGACGTTGCGTTGTTTCGAGGGACCATCGAGCAACTTGCGCGTTGTGACGGGATGAACATTGAGAAGCGCGCCCTGCTCGATCACGCTCAGCGCTGTCGCCGCGTCGCGGACGATCTCGCCCATCGCGAAGCCGCACGAAGGCTGCGAGCAATGGCCGATGTGTACGAAGCGCGAGCAGCAAGGCTGGGCGATGAGGGTGGCTCCTTGAAGCCGAGCCATTGTGGTCGTGGTCACCTTGCCGGTACAAGCGATCGGCAGAGTTGATCTGGTCAGTAGTTGATCTCCATCCGCAATCCGCGTGGATCGATCTCCTCGCCGCCGACACGCTGCGTGCTGTCGCGCGCCGCCACCGCGCAGGCACAGGCGTCGATGAGATCGTCGCGGCCGATGCCGGTGCCATGGCGAAGCGTCAGCCACCTTTCGACCTTGGTGAAACCCCGAGCTATCAGCAGCGCGATGCGCTGCTCGCGGCCTTGCGCCGACGTCTTCGGTTCAAGCCGCACTCGCCCTGCGAGATTCCAGAACACCAATTCCGGATGCGCTTCGCCGATCGTCGACTGCCGTGCCGGAGTCATGATCTCATCGACGTCCCTGATCTTCTCCCTGATATTCCAGAGCTGCGCCGACACGCCCCTGCCCTTGCCTTCATGCGTCCAGTAGTGACGATTGGCCGCCGCCATATCGGGAAATGTCCAGAGATCGCGGCGCGCACCGAGAAACACGGCGGGGCCAATCAGCTCACGCGCATGCAGGTCGCACAGGCGATAGCCGGCCGGATTCAATCCGATCGGCATGTCGATCATCGCGCGCGCATGCGGCAACGCGAGCAAGCGTATCAGGCCCGGCGAATAATCGAAGCCATGATTGTCGCGCTCGTCGATCCAGGCCGCGACCCAGCCGAAACGAAATCCGTCGAGGCCGAGATAGTTTGGCACGTCATGCGTCCGTCATTTTCATTTTTCCACGCGCGCGTCGCTTGACATCCGCAAGTTGCGGGCGTATGTCCCGCGCCCTCGCAGAACACTTCCGTTTGCGACAAGCACACCATGAACCGAGCGATGTCACACCGCTACGAAAGAATTGTCCGCATGCCGAATAGCTCAAAGCTATTCGACGTCGCATGCCCGGCTCATAGGAGCGATCTTGCCTGACCGCAAGATCGACAGTCCGCTTCTCACGGACCCTCCCGAGCCTGCCGCTCCGGAGGGTTTTTTATTGCTCGCCGCGCGGCCCAACCGAACATCCCGGCAATCGCCGGAACGAGAGACCCGGATCTCGGGGCTCGCGCTGGAGAGGCGCGTGCCCAAGCGCGCGGGGCCTGCCGGAGGGAACGAGGCGATGAGCCGGACACCGATGGCAGAGCGAACCCTGATGGTTCGCAACATGCGGCGCGTCGACAGCGCCGCGATAGAATTTTTGTAGTTCGGTTTGCCGCTGTCGTCGCGGCTCAACCGACGCTGGTGGTGAAGATCTCGGATACTTCTCCACACGGCAAAGCGGGTATGCCTCCCGCCTTTGACGCACGCACCGGGATGCGGCCTCGGAAAAGGTTCGCACGCGGCCCGGCGCAGGATCCGTTCGCAAGAAGGGTCCTGTGTTGTCGTCACTGAAAGCCGAGATCGCCCGTTCCCCAGCGTACCCATCAACGGCCGACGCGAGAGCGTCGGCCTGGCGGTGGTGAAGATGTCTGTTACTTCGGACCGCGCAGGGTCGACTCCTGCAAGAGCAAGGGGCGGATCGCCCGCAAGGGCAGCAACAGCATCGCTCGTTCCCCGCCAAACCATCACGGTCCGTGGTGAAGATTTCTGTTACTTCGCCTATCACGCGAGAGGTCGCGGGTTCGAATCCCGCCCGGTGTACGATGCACCGGTAGCTCAGTGGCCAGAGCGCTTTCCGGCGGGCTTTCGCTCGCCGGGTCACAGAATCGCCTGTTCCCGGATCGTGTCCCTTCGTCGCCACCGCCGGTGGTGAAGAGCGCTGTTACTTCGCGGTCGGAGGTTCGAGCCCTCCCGGACATCAGTCCGTAGCTCAGTTGGTAGAGCACGTTCAGCCTCGCTTGTTCCCCGGCACCCGCTTCCATTCCATCATCAACCCAAGAGGAGGCCGTCATGGTCAGGCTCAACAAGATCGTTCGCGCCTTCACGCGTCAGCGCGCCCGTGCCGTGCGCTTCACGCCCGAGATGGAGCTGAAGCGCGCGCTGATGAACTGCCTCCTGTGGGAGGACCAGTTCTACGAGGACGGCGTCGCGATCGCCGATCGCATCAGGGCCCTGGTGCCGAAGGTTGCTCCGGCGCGCGTGGCGCAGCTTGCGATCGAGGCGCGCGAGGTGATGAAGCTGCGGCACGCGCCGCTGCTCGTCATCCGCGAGATGGCGCGGAGCGAGAAGCACCGCGCCCTCGTGGCCGACACACTTCACCGGGTGATCCAGCGTCCCGACGAGATGACGGAGCTGCTTGCGATCTACTGGGCGGATGCGCTCGGCCCTCAGCAGCAGCGCAAGCGTCAGCCGGTCTCGGCGCAGGTCAAGAAGGGCCTTGCCCGCGCGCTGACCAAGTTCGACGCGTACCAGCTCGCCAAGTGGGACCGCGACGGCGCGGTGCGGATCAGGGACGTGCTGTTCCTGGTGCACGCCAAGCCGAAGGACGCCGACCAGGCCAAGGTGTGGAAGCAGCTCGTCGATGGCGAGCTCGCCTCCCCCGACACCTGGGAGGTTTCGCTCTCGGCCGGCAAGAACAAGCGCGAGACCTTCGAGCGGTTGATCGCCGAGCGCAAGCTCGGCGGGCTGGCGCTCATGCGCAATCTGCGGCTGATGCAGAACGCGCAGGTCCCGCGCGAGACCATCGCAGGCGCGATCGACGCGATGCGGACGGATCGTATCCTTCCCTATCGCTTCATCACGGCGGCGCGCTATGCGCCGGACTTCGAGCCCGAGCTCGAGGCTGCGATGCTCAAGTCGGTCAAGGATCATGTGCGGCTCCCGGGCCGCTCCCGGCTCCTGATCGACGTGTCGGGCTCGATGTTCGCGACGCTCTCCGCGCAGTCGGAAATGACGCGCGCGGAGTCGGCGTGTGGCCTGGCCATCCTCGCCCGCGAGATCTGCGACGAGGTCGAGATCTTCACCTTCTCCGACAGGGTGGTGAAGGTCCCTCCCCGCCGCGGCTTCGCGCTTCGAGATGCGATCATCAACTCGCAGCCGCATGGCGGAACCTGGCTCGGCAAGGCGGTGGCGGAGATCGACCGCAAGGGCGATCGCCTCATGGTCTTCACCGACGAGCAGAGCCACGACCAGGTGCCCGAGCCCAGGGCGCGCGGCACCATCGTGAACGTGGCCTCGTATCAGCACGGTGTCGGCCACGGCGCCTGGACCCGCGTCAACGGCTTCTCTGAGGCCGTGGTCGCGTGGATCGCGGCGTCGGAAACGGCGTTGAACTGATGCGCAACGACAACGGCCCCGGACGCAGGGTACTGCGCCCGGGGCTTTCAAAATCTCTGAAATGATCCGTCCGCCCGGCTATGGTGCGTGCGGAATGCAAAGCAGGACACACGACCATGCGACGATCCGATCCCTACATGGAACGCGCCCGCGAGCTCTGCCTCGCCGCCGGCATCGATCCCGACTCGCGCGTCGGCGAAGGACGCGGCCAGCCCGCCTGGTGCCTGTACAAGGACGCCGCGCGCAAGGAGCATCTTGCCCGCGAGGCCAATGCGACCGCGAACTCGATCGCCGAGTTCCGGATGCAGGACGCCCGCTTCCAGAATGCGCCGCTGAAGATTTTCGGCCCGCACGAGGACGCGACGATCGCGCAGATGCAGAACTGCATGGCGGTCGGCAACGTCGTATCCGGGGTGATCTGCGCCGACGGCCATCTCGGTTACGCCCAGCCGGTCGGCGGTGTCATCGCCTATGAGAAGCAGATCAGCATCTCCGGCGTCGGCTTCGACATCGGCTGCGGCAACATGGCCGCCCGGCTCGACACGCGCTTCGACGACATTGCAGGCCTCATCCCCACGATCATCCGCGACGTCGCCAAGGTGATCTCGTTCGGGGTCGGCCGCGCCAATGCCGAGCGGGCCGAGCACGACCTGTTCGACGACGCAGATGCCTGGCACGAAAGCGACATGGAGGCCTACCGTCAGAAGGCGGTGAGCCAGCTCGGCACGGTCGGATCGGGCAACCACTATGTCGACCTCATGCGCGACGAGGAAGGCTTTGTCTGGATCGGCGTCCACTTCGGAAGCCGCGGTCTCGGACACACCTCCGCGACGCGCTACCTCAAGGCCGCCGGGGGCAAGGACGGTATGAACGTCCCGCCCGCGGTCGTCGACGAGGATTCCGAGCTCGGCCGCCGCTACATCGCGGCGATGCAGCTCGCCGGGCGTTATGCCTATGCGGGCCGCGAGTGGGTCGTCGAGCGCGTCCGCCAGATCATCGGCGGCAGCGTCACTGAGAGCGTGCACAACCACCACAACTATGCCTGGCGTGAGACCCACGACGGCAAGGATCTGTGGGTGGTGCGCAAGGGCGCGACGCCGGCGTTTCCCGGCCAGAAGGGATTCGTCGGCGGCTCGATGGGCGACGACGCCGTCATTCTCGAAGGCGTCGACAGTCCGGAGGCCAAGGCTTCGCTCTATTCGACCGTGCACGGCGCCGGCCGGCTGTTCGGACGCAAGGAGGCGAAGCGGCGCTTCTCGCGCGCGGAGATGGACCATTGGCTCAACGAGCGCGGCGTCACCTTGATCGGTGCCGACCTCGACGAGAGCCCGATGGCCTATCGCCGCCTGCCGGACGTGCTGGCGCAGCACGCCGGCACCGTGCGCGTGCTACACACTCTGCGGCCGTTCGCCGTCGCCATGGCCGGCGAAGGCGAGTTCGATCCGTGGAAGGACTGACACAAGCAGCGGGCGGGAGGCACCACCTCCCGCCCGCATCATTCGATTCTCCTCCTCCGGTATTCACTCATGTCTCATCTCGTCAGATACTCGCGCATCAAGGCGCGGGCGCGGTGCAGTCGCGCCTTCACGGTCTGCCTGGATGCACCGAGCGCCGTGGAGATTTCGTCGATGGTCATTTCCTTGACGTCGCGCATCAGGGCGACATCGCGGTAGTGCGGCGGCAGCGCCTCGAACGCCGCGGCCACATCGAGCCGCAGATCGGCTTCGGGGCGAGCCAGCAGCAGCGCCTCCGCCTCGACGTCGTCGATGGCGGCGACGACACCGGCCCGACGCGCCAGCCGCAGGCATTCGCGGCGAACGACGCTGAACAGCCAGGCCGAAAACGCCAGCAGCGAGCGGATCGTGCCGACATGGCGGAACAGGATCCACAGCGCCTCCTGCGTCGCATCCTCGGCATCCGCCGAGCTGCGACAGGTGGCGCGCGCGTAGCGGCGGATATCCGGCTGCGCCGTCTCGAGCAGCGAGGCGATCGCGTGGGGATCGCCGAGCCGCGCGGTTTCGAACAGGTTTGGCGAGATCGCAGCCGCACTCACGAGACGCCCCCTCGCCCGATCCCCGCCATCGCGCACATCGGGCAATAGCCGACGAAGCCGGTCAGCGCGAAGCCGGCGCCGCCCAGCGCGACCAGCCACGCCGTCGTACCCGCCAGATAGACCAATGCCGCGACCATCACCGCGACGCCCAAGGCGATCCGCACTGCCTGATGCAGGCCGCCGATGTTCTTCCTGTAAAACGCCATCTCATCCTCCGAGTTAGGCCGCGGCAAAATGCCTCGACCACTAAGAGGACGCCCCGGCCGAAAAGGATTCGCGGGCGCGTGCAATTTTTTCGCGGGTCAGCCTCCGACGGCCTGATAGGCCAGGCGCTTGAACTCGAAGAAGTATGGATTCCAGAAGCCCATGTAACGCTGGGCCATCAGGACCCCCGCGGTATTGGCCTCAGGGCAGATCCACCAATGGGTGCCGGCGAGCCCGCCCCACTGGAATTCCCCGGTGGAGTTCGGCGGATCGAACGGCGTCGGCGCGAAGGTGACGGCGCCGCCGAGGCCAAAGCCCTTGCCGGGGATCGGGCCGAGATTGGCGAAGCGGATGGTCTGCCCTGCCGGGAGCTGGTTCGTCATCATCTGCCGCAGCGTCTCCGGCTTCAGCAGCGCATCCGAACCGGGCAGCAGCGCGCGGACCAGTGCGAGCATGTCGGGCAAGGTCGAGACCAGACCACCACCGCCCGAGAGCCGCGGGAACGGCCGCCGATAGGCTTGCGGAAACGGCAGATTGTCGGCCCGCGTGAGGCCGGGCTTCATCGGAACGAGCACATCAGCGCCATTGTAGAGCGCAACCAGCCTGCCCTGCTGCGCTTCCGGAACATGAAAGCCGGTATCGGTCATGCCGAGCGGATCGAAGATGCGCGCCTTCAGGAAGGTATCGAGCGCCTGGCCGGAGACGACCTCCACGATACGGCCGAGCACGTCGGTGGCCACCGAATATTCCCAGGACGTCCCCGGGTGATAGGACAGCGGCAGGCTGGCGAGCTGGTCGATCATGTCGGCGAGCGGCGTCAGCGGATTGAGTACGCGCGCCTCGTTGTAGGCTTTGAACAGCACCGTGCCGGGATCGAAGATGCCATAGCTGAGGCCGGAGGTGTGGGTCAGGAGCTGGCGGATCGTGATCGGGTTCTTCGCCGGCTCGACATCGGCAAGGCTCGAAGCGTCCGGCTTCAGCACCTTGCGACCAGCGAGCTGCGGCAGGAATTTCTCGATCGGGTCATCGAGCCCGATGCGGCCCTCCTCGACCAGCAGCATGATCGCGCAAGTGACGAAGATCTTGGTGTTGGAGAACGCGCGGAAGATATGGTCGGGACGAAGCGCGGTCTTGGCTTCGCGGTCGGCAAAGCCGACGCATTGCTGGTCGACCACCTCGCCCCCGCGCAGCACGGCCCAGGATGCGCCCGGAATGATCTCCTGATCGACGTAGCGCTGCATCGCCGTCCGCGCGGCGGAAAATTCCGTAACCTTGGCGTCCATGAGTCTCCCCCAATTGTGGTTCGGACGGATATAGCGCGCTTTCGCGGGAAATGAAGGCCGCAGCGCCTATTGCTGCTTCATGAACGCGGTGACGTGCAAGCAGCGACGGATGCGCATGCCCTGCCGTTGGTACAGCGCGATCGCCGACACGTTGCTGGAAAACACGTGCAGGAACGGAATTTCCCCGCGCGCCTCGATCCCGCGGGCGACGGCCGCAAGCAGCGCCTGCGCATAGCCGCGGCCGCGATAGTCGGGATGCACGCATACGGCCGTCATCTCCACGAACTTACCCGGCTTCATGCGCTCGCCCGTCATCGCGACCAATTGATCCCCGGCGCGGATGCCGAGGAACGTGCCGAGCTCATGGGTCCGCCGCGCGAACGGACCGGGCTTCGTCAGCTCCGTCAGCGCCATCATCGCCGGAACGTCGTCGGCACCCAGAGTGACGATCTCGGCATCGCGGAGCGGACTGTCGGCGGGCGAGCCAATCATCTGCTCGCAGGGCCCGGCGATCACGACCTTGAAACCGGCGGGTACCTCGACCGGATCCGGCGTGAACAACGCGGCGACCTGCGTGCCCGACAGCAGATCACCGAGCGCGGCAAAGCTCGCCGCGGACATGTCGACCATGTCGGCGAACGGCGTCATGTCGACGGGATAGCGCAGCGCCCGCGGGCCGCCTTCGGCCAGATGCTTGTGGCTGGTCGTCAGCGCGCTCCAGATCGGACGATCCAGCAGCGCCTCATCGCTGTCGGACACCGGCCTAGTCCTTGTCGAAGCTGACGATGACGGCAGCATTGGCGATGAGGATGGGATCGTTGGCCACTTCGGTTGCCGAGGGAATCTCCAGCCCGCCCTTGACGGCGGTGACGGTCACGGTGCCGTAAGGAAGCTCCTTGGCCACAGCCTCCTTGTCGACGGCTTCCGGATTGGGCACCGCGATCGTGACATCGACGAACATGTCGTTCGCAGTCTTGCCGATCATCCGGAAGAAGCCGAGGCTCGAATGCCTGATGGCATCCGACACGGCGCGCTTGGCCGCCTTGGTGGCGTCCCTGCCGTGGACATCGACGCCCATACCCATCTCGGTGACGCAGCGAACACGAGTCATGTTCATTCCCATTAGTGCTGGAGTTCAGAAGGCCCGACCTTCCGCGATCTACGCCTCCGGCACAAGCGCCTTTTCGCGCAGGAAATATGCGTTGCGGTCTTCCTCCTGCGCGTTCACGACCGCGCGAATTCGCAACAAATCCTTGCGCGCAACCAGGCCCACCACGCGATGAGTGCTGCGTTCGACCACCGGCAGGCGCCCGAGATCGGAGGCGACCATGAGATCGGCGACACGCCCCAGCACGTCGTCGGGATGCGCCATCACGGCCGATGAGTCCGAGACCACGTCGTCCAGCGTTGCGGCCTGATGATCGCCCTCGGTGCGCCAGCGCAGCACATCGGCGCGCGTGACCATGCCGGCCAGCCGTCCATCGGCAGTGACGACGGGATAGGATTTGTGACGGCGCTGGTCCGAGGTGAAGAACGCGACCGCTTCGTCGATGGGCATGTCGACCGGCAGCGTGTCGACATCAGTGACCATGACATCGGCGGCGCGGAGCAACTCGAACGGATCGATCGCGTATTCGCGCGTGATATGCTGGCCGCGGCGCGCGATCTTCTCGGTCAGGATCGAGCGCTTCAGCAGCAGCACAGTGACGGCATGCGCTGCGCCGGTCGCCGCCAGCAGTGGCAGCAACATGTCGATATTGCCGGTCAGCTCGATGGCGAACATTACGCCCGTCAGCGGCGAGCGCATCGTGCCGCCCATCATCGCGGCCATGCCGACCAACGCCCAGAATGACGCGCCACCGGGCAGCGCCAGCCCCTCCATCCAGCCAGCCGTGCCGCCGAGGATCAGCAGCGGCGCCAGCACGCCGCCCGATGTGCCTGAGCGAGCGCAATCACCCAGATCGCGGATTTCACCAGCAGCAGCCGGATCGCCTCATCGCGCGCCATGTGGCCCGACAAGAGATCGGCGATGACGTCGTAGCCGACGCCAAGCGCGCGGGGATCGACGAGGCCGCCGAGGCCGACGATCAGTCCGCCAAGCATCGGCCACCACATCCAGTGCACCGGCAGGCGGTCGAACAGGTCTTCGATCGCGTAGAGCAGCCGCGTCATCAGCCCGGATTGCAGGCCGGCGACGATGCCGACGCCGATCGCTGCCGCCAGCCCCCACCACGGCAGGTCTGGCCGCTCGGCAAACGGAAACAAGGGTCCCGTCCCGAACAGCAGCGGACGCCAGGCGGCCGAGATCACGGCCCCCGTCACCACGGGCAGGAAGCTGCGCGGCTTCCATTCGAACAGCAGCAGTTCGACCGCGAGCAGGACGGCCGCGATCGGCGTGCCGAAGATCGCGCTCATGCCGGCAGCCGCGCCCGCGACCAGCAGCGTCTTGCGCTCGGCGGCGGTAAGATGAAAGCACTGGGCGAAGATCGACCCGATCGCGCCGCCCGTCATGATGATCGGCCCCTCGGCGCCGAACGGACCGCCGCTCCCGATCGACACCGCCGAGGACAGCGGCTTCAGGACCGCGACCTTCGGCTGCATCCGGCTGCCGCCGATCAGGATCGCCTCGATCGCCTCGGGGATGCCGTGTCCCCGGATCTTCTCCGAGCCGAAGCGCGCCATCAGCCCGATGACGAGGCCGCCGAGCGCCGGCGCCAGCACCATCCAGATCCCGGGACGGGCATTCGCCAGCGAAACGTTCTCGGTGCTGAAATGACCGAACCAGACCAGATTGGTGACGAGCGCGATGAGCTTCAGCAGCACCCACGCGGCGCCCGCCCCGAGGCTGCCGACCAGCAGGGCCATGCCGATCAGGATCAATACGCGGCGGTCGGCGGTGAAGTCTCCGGGCTTGCCGCGAGGACGCGGGAGGCCGCCGGTGATGTCCAGGGTCTGGCGCATGGCTAGCTCTTGTCGGGAGATTTTGACGGGAGGGTCCTTGGCGCTGCCAATATATCGTGTCACGATATATATCAAGGAATGGCTGGTATGATCCTCCGGGCAAACGCCGGCCGGAGCGCTACCTCTGCCGCGCCCGCAGCTCGTCTACGAGCACCCGCACGTTCTCCGAATAGTCGATCGGGATCACGACCAGATGCACGCCGCCCTCTTTGAAAGCGGCATCCAGCGTCGGGCCAAAGCTGTCGATGCTCTCGATCCGATGCCCCTTCGCGCCATAGGCCTTCGCGTAGAGGACGAAATCGGGATTGCCAAAGGTCATGCCGTAGTCGGCGAAATGATCGACGGCCTGCTTCCAGCGGATCATGCCGTAGGCATTGTCCTCCAGCACCAGCACGACGAGATTGAGCTTGAGGCGGACCGCAGTCTCCATCTCCTGGCTGTTCATCATGAAGCCGCCGTCGCCGGCGACCGCGAGCACGCGGCGGTCGGGATAGAGCATCGCGGCCATCATCGCCGACGGCAGCCCGGCGCCCATGGTCGCCAGCGCATTGTCGAGCAGCAGCGTGTTGGCGACGCGGGTGCGGTAGTTGCGCGCGAACCAGATCTTGTACATGCCGTTGTCGAGCGCGACGATGCCGTTCTCCGGGATGACCTGGCGGATGTCGTGCACGATCCGCTGCGGCGTCGGCGGCCAGCGCGCCTCGGTGGCGCGGTCGGCGATGTGGCCGAGAATCTTCTCCCGCAACGGCAGCAGCGCCGCAGCCTGCGGCAGCTTGCCTTCGAGCCGGTCAGCGAGCAGCTCCAGGCTCGGGCCGACGTCGCCAATGACCTCCGCGTCGGGAAAATAGACCAGCTCGACGCTGGCCGATGTGTAGCTGACGTGAATGACCTTCGGCCCTGAGGGCCCCATGATGAAAGGCGGCTTCTCGACGGGGTCGTGACCGATCGCAATGATCAGGTCGGCGGCATCGATCGCGTCATGAACGTAATCGCGTTCGGACAGCGCGGCGGTCCCCATGTAGAGATTGGTGCCACCGGGCACGGTGCCCTTGCCCATCTGCGTGGTGAAGAACGGAATGCCGGTCCGCCGCACGAAGCTGGCGATACCGTGGGTCGCGCGCGGCCGGCTGGTCGCGGCGCCCATCATGACCAGCGGATGTCTCGCCGACAGAATCATCTCGGCGGCACGGTCGAGCGCGGCGCGATGGGCGACCGGGATTTCGATCGGATGGACCGGGATCACGGGGACAGCAGGCACTTCGTCACCCGCGATGTCCTCGGGCAATTCGAGATGCACCGGCCCCGGCCGCTCCTCCATCGCGACGCGAAAGGCATCGCGCACCACGGTCGGAATGCTGGAGGCGCTGACGATCTGCCGCGACAGTTTGGTCAGCGGCTTCATGGTCGCGACCACGTCCACAATCTGGAAGCGCGCCTGACGGCTGCTCATGATCGGCTTCTGGCCGGTGATCAGGATCATCGGCATCGCGCCGAGATGTGCATAGGCCGCGCCCGTTGACAGATTGAGCGCGCCGGGGCCGAGCGTCGAGAGGCAAACGCCGGGCTTGCCGGTCAACCGCCCATGCGTGGCCGCCATGAAGGCGGCGGCCTGCTCGTGACGGGTCAGGACCAGCTCGATCTTGGAGGTGCGGAGCGATTCCACGAGATCGAGATTCTCCTCGCCGGGAACGCCGAAGATGCGGTCGACGCCTTCGTTCTCAAGCGCCGCGACAAACAGATCCGATCCCTTCACCTTGCGCTCCTGTCCGCTCATGTCGCCTCCGCTTGTGCTCGCTCCCGTGTTCCACGGCAGTTGGCACATGGTAGCGGCCTGTGGCGCCGGCACAACTCACAAAGGGCGGCACACGGCATCAACTTCGCCATCACCGTGCGAACCGAGCGAAACAATCGAACTTCTTCCGCGCGGCCGCCAGCATGCACGTTGCAAGCCGCGCGCAACCTGCTATCGATCCGGCAATGACACCCAAATCCTTCGAAACCCGCTGCCTGCGCCTTCCCGCCGTCACCAAGGTGGTGCAGTGGGAGGGCACCTCCGTCTTCAAGGTCGGCGGCAAGATGTTCGCGCTCGGCGGCGGCTTTGCCGCGCGCTCCGGCGGCTACATGTTCAAGACCGCGAACATGGCCTATGCCATGCTGATCGAGCACGGCCTGGCCCGGCCTGCGCCGTATTTGGCGCGCGCCAAATGGGTGCAACTCGTCAGCAACAACGCCCTACCCGATGCTGAGCTCACTCTGTATCTGGCGCAGGCGCACGCGCTGATCGCGGCAAAGCTGACGCGGAAGGCACGCAAGGAACTCGGCCTCGCCTCACCAGGGCAATGATGACCATTCCCGCGTGCAGCACACGGATCGCTCGCGGCGACATTGAGCTTTCATTGTTCCCCGTTATACTGCCGGTTCTGGATTCGATTTAGGACATCGGCGTGGCGATTGATCTGAAGGCGGTCGAGCAACTCGCTACCGATCAATCCTCGCTCAAGGCCGCCGCCGGCCTCGCCAAGCCCGCCAAATGGTCCGGTGTCGGCATGAGCCGTGATGCCGCGCTGATCTGGGGCGAATGCGCGGGCTCCGGCGCCAATCCGTACCGCGTGATGGCCGATCTGCGCGACCTCGGCAACAAGTGCACCTGCCCCTCACGCAAATTCCCCTGCAAGCACGTGCTCGGCCTGTTGTGGCTGAATGCGGAAGCGGTGGTGCCATTCACGCCCGCCGACACGCCGGCCTGGGTCAGCGATTGGCTCGGCCGCCGGCGCGGCCCGTCCACGGCAAAGCCTGCGACCAATGCGCCGCCCGGCGGCGACAAGGATCTGGGTGCCGCGCGCGCCGCCGAGCCTGGGGTCGCAGACGACCCGAAGGACGTGGCGCGGCGCGAGGCCCAGGCAGCCAAACGTAACGAAGAGACCGAGCGCGCCATTTTCGATGCGCTGGATGCGCTCGAGCAATGGATCGGCGACCAGCTTCGCATGGGATTGTCAGGCTTCATCGATGATGCCACGGCGCGATGCCGGCGGATCGCGGCGCGGCTTGTCGATGGCAAGGCCGCGGTGCTCGCCGGCCGGATCGACGAGCTGCCGTCCCGCCTCCTCGCGCTCTCCGCAGGCGACCGTCCGCGCGGCGCCGTGGTCGAGCTCGGCAAACTTGTTCTGCTCGCGCGCGCCTTCCGCGCCACCCCGCGCAATACAGAGATCCGGCGCGCGGTCGCCGCCTCGGAGACCCGCGAGACGGTGCTGGTGGATCCAGATGCGCTGCGGGTCGATGCGGATTGGGAGGTTCTTGCCGAGCAGGTGCAGACGCGCCGCGACAGCTTGGTATCGCAGACCACATGGCTGCTCAACCTCGCCGCGGCCGGTCCACGCTTCGCAATGCTGCTAGATTTTTTCCCGGCCAGCGCGGGAAGGCGCGGTTCAGGCTTCACGCCCGGCGAGCGCTTTCACGGCGAGCTCGTCTTCTATCCATCGGCGCAGCCGCTTCGCGCTTTGCTCGTCCGGCGCGACGCCGCGCACGAGATGCCGGCGCCGGCATGGCCCGCGCCGGATGACACACTCTCCGAGGCGTTGACGCGACCGTTGCTGGCAGAGCCCTGGATGATCGACATTCCGCTGCTGCTGCCGCAGGGGCGCATCGCGCGCGACGCTACCGGACACACATGGTGGCGATCGGCCGATGGCCTTGCGACGCTGCCGGTCGCCTCCGAAGTCAACGGCATTCTGTGCGGCACCGATCTCACGCGCACCGCTGCGATCTGGTCGGGCAATCGGCTCGCGATCCTCGCCGCGCAGACCCCTTGGGGACGGATCGGCGGCCATGACTGAGGCGACAAGGGCCGAAGCAATCTTTGATGCCATGAGCGCAGTCCTGACGCGCTGGACCATTGGATCGGCGGCCGCGCCCGCAGCCAATTTCTGGCGTACCGAACTCGGCGATGATCCCGCCGAAGCGGAATTGCGGCTGCTTGCGCTTTCAGGCCAGTTTCTCGGCACCTCCGTGACAATGGAGCCGGCCTCGGTGCTCCGCGTCCTGCCCGATATCCCGACGCTTGCATTGCCGACGGTGCCCGAACAGCTGCGTCCGCTGGTGCGCCGGATCCTCGCGGCGAAGAAGCAGGCGCAGGCCGGGACCGAACTCGTCCACTTCCTCGCGGCGCGCGGCTGGACAACGCATCCGGCCGACTGGATGCCCGGAGCCGATGATGACGACGCGCCGGACGTCTATGCCGTCTGGCGCGACTGGGCGGCGCTTGCAAACTCCGACGGCGCCGGGCGGCAGCAGACCGGCGACGATCTCACCGCCGAGAACTGGGACGATTTCTGGCCCGCTGCGCGCAAGGCGGCACTGGCCGAACTTAGGCGGCGCGACCCGTCCGCTGCACGCGCGGTGCTCGAGGCCAAGCTCGCGAGCGAGACTGCCGACGCTCGCTTGCGCCTGCTGTTGCTGCTGTCGGAGCGGCTATCCGACGACGACGTCGCCTTTCTCGAACGCATCGCGACTGATGATCGCGCCCCCAAGGTCAAGGCGCTTGCGGCCTCGCTGCTCACGCGTCTTGGCCGAGGCCCTGCGGCCGGCGAGGACGTCGCCGAACTTGCCCGCTTCTTTTCGGTCAAGACCAAGGGGATTCTGCGCCGCTCGCGCGTGATCCAGGCCGAACCACTCAAGACACCAGCGCAAGTGCAACGCCGCAAGGCGCTGTTCGACGGCGCCGACCTCGCCTCGTTTTCCGCAGCGCTGGGGCTTGCGCCGCAGGATCTGATCGCCGCCTGGGACTGGACCGTGGACCACGCCGCCGACATGTCACTGATCAACCTGATCGTCGCAACCGGGACGGATGCGCTGGTCACGCAAGCGGCGGATACCATCGGCGAACGCGATGCCGCCGGCCTCGTTACCGCGCTCGCGCCGCGCCTTGCGCCCGCCGAACGCACAAGGCATGCCGAGGCGGCGCTGCGCACCCACGGCATCAGCTTCGAACTGGCCCAACAACTAGCAGGCGCAGCGGCACGGCTGGACGATCCGCTCTCCGCGCCCGCCGGCAAGACCCTGCTCGCCGAGCTTCAGCGCGATGACGCGAGGCCCGGCGATCAGGTCTCGGAGCTTCACGCGCTGGGCCTCATCGCCTCGCGCGACGGCGCGCAACGATCACTGCAACGACTGACGGCTGCGGGCCTGCTGCAGGGCGACCCGCGCCTCGACATGCTGCGGCTCAACGCCGCGTTGGACGACAACGGAGCGAAACCATGAGCGAGAAACTGCGCTTGCCCGCCGAGGACAGCTATGCCGCCGAGCTGAAGGCGCTGGCCGCGGGCGACGGGCATCGTCCGCCGGGCTGGGCGCTCTCGCCGCGGCAAGTGGTGACTTACCTGATGGGCGGAAAGGCCGCTGACGGGAGCGTGATCACGCCGAAATATGTCGGCGACAAGCGGCTGATCGAGACCGCCGTTGCAACCCTTGCGACCGATCGCGCATTATTGCTGCTGGGTGTGCCCGGCACCGCCAAATCGTGGGTCTCCGAGCACCTCGCCGCGGGCATCACCGGCGACTCCACACTCGTGATCCAGTGCACGGCGGGGACCGACGAGAACCAGATCCGCTACGGCTGGAACTATGCCCAGTTGCTCGCACACGGGCCGAGCCGCGAGGCGCTGGTCCCCACCCCGCTGATGCGTGCCATGGAGAGCGGCAAGCTCTGCCGTTTCGAGGAACTGACGCGGATGGGCAGCGACGTGCAGGACACGCTGATCACCGTGCTGTCCGAAAAGATGATGCCGGTCCCGGAGCTCAACACTGCCGTCTACGCCCAGCGCGGCTTCAACATCATCGCCACCGCCAACAACCGCGACAAGGGCGTCAACGAATTGTCTTCCGCGCTCAAGCGCCGCTTCAACGTCGTCGTGCTGCCCCTGCCCGACAGCGCCGAGGAGGAAGTGGCGATCATCGTCAAGCGGGTCGGCGAGATGGCGCAAAACCTCGATTTGCCGGCACCGAAGAACGTCGCCGACGAGGTCGCGCGCGTGGTCTCGATCTTCCGTGAGCTGCGTTCGGGTTCGACCGAGGACGGCAAGGTCGCGCTGAAGTCGCCCTCGGGCGGGCTGTCGACAGCCGAAGCGATCGCGGTGATGGTCGGCGGGATCAGCCAGGCGACCTTCTTCAACGACGGCAAGCTGACACCGGAAACGCTCGCCAGCAACATGATCGGCGCGGTCGTGAAGGATCCGGTGCAGGATACGGCCGTGCTAGGCGAATATCTCGAAACCGTGCTGAAGAAGCGGCGCGGTTTCGAAGGCTATTATGCTTCGTTGACCGATCTGATCTGACGGCACGGCACGTCCGATGGCAGGCCACGTCACTCTGTTCGGCATCCGGCATCACGGCCCCGGATCTGCGCGGCGGCTGGTGGAAGCGCTCGACGCGCTGAAGCCCGCCGCAGTGCTGATCGAGGGCCCGGCGGATGCATCCGAGCTGCTGCCGATGCTCGCCGACCCTGACATGGTGACGCCGGTGGCCTTGCTCACCTACGCCGAGGACAATCCGGCCAACGCCAGCTTCTTTCCCTTTGCCGACTATTCACCGGAATACCAGGCCGCACGCTGGGCAGTGCGCCACGGCGCGACCCTGCGCTTCATCGACCTGCCGGCGTCGGACCGGCTGGGTACCACCGACGGTGACATTGCGGAGGAAATTGCGGCAAGGGCCGAGGCCGATCCAATCAGCCACGACCCGATCGGGGCGCTCGCGACCGCCGCAGGCTATGATGACGGCGAGTCCTGGTGGTCCGACGTCATCGAGGAGAACCCCGCGACGGGGCCGGTGTTCGCAGCCGTCGCCGACGCGATGACGGCGCTGCGCGCGGACGAAAAATCGCTGTCGGCCCGCGAGGCCGCGCGCGAGGCGCATATGCGGATCGAGATCGCGAAGGCGGCAAAGGAATACGACGGCGCCATCGCGGTCGTCTGCGGCGCCTGGCACGTGCCGGCGCTCACCGAACGTCGCAGCCTCGCCGCGGATCGCGAATTGCTCAAGGGCCGGCCCAAGACGAAGATCAAGGCGACCTGGGCGCCTTGGACCGCGCCGCGCCTGGCGCGCGCGAGCGGCTATGGCGCGGGCGTGGTGGCGCCGGGATGGTGCGCACATGTCTGGGACACGCGCGAGCGCGATCGTGCCGCGGAGTGGCTTGCCAAGGCGACGCGCGTGCTGCGCGATCGCGGTCACTTCGTCTCGACCGCTTCGGTAATCGAGGCGCAGCGGCTGGGCACGGCGCTTGCGGCGCTGCGCGGCCGCCCGGCAGCGGGTTTCGCGGAGCTGCGCGAGGCGGCGATCGCCTGCCTGTGCAACGGCGAACGCGCCATGTGGGACGACATTTCGACCGAGTTGCTGATCGGCGCAGGTGTCGGCGCGATCCCGGCGGCGACACCGCTCGCGCCGCTGCTCGAAGATCTCCAGCGCCAGCAGAAGGCGACGCGGCTCAAGCCGGAGGCGCTCGATCGACCGCTGACGCTCGATCTGCGAAGCGAAAGCGGGCTGATGCGCTCCACGCTGCTGCACCGGCTGAACGCGCTCGACGTGCCCTGGGGACGGCTGACCGATGCGGGGCGCAGCCGCGGGACGTTTCGCGAGAACTGGCAGCTGCGCTGGGAGCCGGAATTCGCAGTCAGGCTCGTGGAGAATCTGCTCTATGGATCGACCATCGCCGAGGCTGCCGGGGGACGCCTGATCGAAGCGATGGGCAAGGAGGCCGAGCTTGCTCCGCTCGCGACGCTGGTGCGCAACGCCATGATCGCCGATCTGTCCCGTGCCACCGCGTTCGGTATCGCGGCCCTGGAGACCAAGGCGGCGCTGACCAGCGACGGACAGGCTCTGCTCGGTGCGCTGCCGCCGATGGCCGACATCCTGCGCTATGGCGAGGCACGCGCCGGCACGGTGGAGCATCTGGCGGCGCTGATGCCGCGCATTGTGGTGCAGGCCGCGCTCGCTTTGCCCTATGCGGCGCGCAATCTGGACGGGCCCGCGGCGGCCAAGCTGCGCGGCGCGCTGCTCGCAGCCGACGCCGCGATCCAGCTTGCCCAGATCGAGCCCGAAATCGTAGCCAGCTGGCGCGACGCGTTGAGCGCGCTGCTGGACGATGATCTGGCGACGCGGTTGATCGCCGGCACCGCGGCGCGGTTGCTCTACGAGGCCGAGCTCTTGACGGCCGATCACGCGGCCGACCTGCTGACGCGGATGCTCTCGCCCGGCACGCCCGTCGCGGAAGCCGCCGGCTTCTTCGAGGGCTTTTTCGAGGGTGCCGGCCAGCGATTGATCCACGATGCCACGCTGCGCGGCGCCGTCGACGCCTGGTTGATGACGCTGGACGAGGAAGCCTTCGCCGCCAGCCTGCCGCTGTTCCGCCGCGTCTTCTCGGTGCTGGACCGGACCGAGCGCAGGCGATTGATGGACGCGCTGTTCGCGCGCCGCACCGATGCCGCCAAGGGATATCGGCTGCTCGCCGGCGCAGGCGATATCTGGCCCGCGCATCAGGCCCGCGTGCTCGAGCTTCTTATCCCGGGAGCTGCGCGATGAGTGAAGCCGATGAACGCAGCCGCCGCTGGACGCTCGCCCTCGGCGTTGACGCCGAAGGCGCCGAGGGCGCCGAGGGCGGCCCTGCCCTGTCCGCCAGCGACCGCCGCATGTCCGAGGCGTTGACGGCGCTCTATGGCGACGGCGAGGAGGCACCGAAGAAGGGCCGCGGCGGGCTCGGAGGCTCGGCGCCGCGTGTCGCAAAATGGCTCGGCGACATCAGGGAGTTCTTCCCCGCGCCCGTGGTGCAGGTGATCCAGAAAGACGCCTTCGAGCGCAAGGGCCTGCGCCAGATGCTGCTCGAGCCCGAATTCCTCGCGACCGTCGAGGCGGATGTGGGCCTGATCGCCGATCTGGTCGCGCTGCGCGGCGTGATGCCGGAGAAGACCAAGGACACCGCCCGCATCGTGATCGCCAAGGTGGTGGCCGAGCTGATGGAGCGGCTGGAGCGGCGCACCGCGGACGCGGTCCGCGGCGCGTTGAATCGCTCGCTGCGCACCCACCGCCCGCGCTTTGCCGACATCGACTGGCCCCGCACCATCAAGGCCAATCTGCGCCATTATCAGGCGGAACATCGCACGGTGGTGCCCGAGCGACTGATCGGCTTCCTGCGCCAGCAGCGTCGCATCGTTGATCTCGACGAGGTCACCCTGTGCGTCGACCAGTCGGGCTCGATGGCAACCTCGGTCGTCTATGCCTCGATCTTCGCGGCGGTGATGGCCTCGCTGCCGGTGGTCGCGACCAAGCTCGTCTGTTTCGACACCGCGATCGTCGACCTCACCGAAGAGCTCGCCGATCCCGTCGAGGTGCTGTTCGGCGTCCAGCTCGGCGGTGGCACCGACATCAACCGCGCCGTCGCCTATTGCGAGGAGCGCATCGAACGGCCGGCGAAAGCGCATCTGATCCTGATCACCGACCTCTATGAGGGCGGCGATGCGGACGCGCTGGTCGACCGGCTGGCGCGGCTCGCAACGCGCGGCATCAACGTGATCGTGCTGCTGGCGCTGACCGACACCGGCCACCCCTCATACAATCCCGCGCTGTCTGCGAAGGTCGCAAGTCTCGGCATTCCCGTGTTCGCCTGCACGCCGGATCAGTTTCCGGATCTAATGGCAACCGCGCTGAAGCGCGAGGATGTTGCCGGTTGGGCCGCCGACCAGGACATCAAGCTGATCCGGCCGGAAACCTAGCATCCAAGCCCTATCAGCTCCCCGCCCGATTGACAGAGCATGATATCTGACTAAAGTCAGACATCATGCTCGACCCCGTTTCCCGCGTTCGCCGCTTCAACCGTGCCGTCACCTCCGCCGTCGGCGCGCTCGATACCTCGTTTCTTGGGCGCGGCCGCCCGCTCGGCGCGGCGCGTGTGCTCAATGCGATCGGGCACGGGCGTTCGGACGTGGCCGATATCCGCGACTATCTCGGCCTGGATTCCGGTCTGATGAGCCGGCTGCTCCGCAGCCTGGAAGAGGACGGTCTGGTCGAGACCGCCGCGCATGAGGACGATGCTCGCCGCCGGGTCGCGACATTGACGCGTGCGGGCCGGCGCGAGTTCGCGGCCTATGAGGCGCTGTCGAACACACAGGCCGAGGGCTTGCTCGCACAGCATTCGCAGGCTGACGTCCTGCTGGCGGCGATGGACCTGATCGCGTCCGCATTGACGCGCGAGCGCGTTGCGCTGGAGGAGATGGATCCGCGAAGCGAGCAAGCGCGCTACTGCCTCGGCGAGTATTATGCCGAGCTCGGCCGCCGCTTCAGCCAAGGCTTCGACGTCTCGCTGTCGCGCGACCCTGACGCCAAGGACATGCGCCGCCCGCGCGGCAGCTTCATCGTCGCGATGTCGGACACGCTGCCGATCGGCTGCGTGGGCCTGAAGGGAACCGATCACGGTTACGCCGAGATCAAGCGGCTGTGGGTGGCGCCCGCCGCGCGCGGGTTGCGGCTCGGCCGGCGCCTGATGGACGCGGCCGAGAGCGCCGCGCGCGAGCTCGGCATCACGCTGCTGCGGCTCGACACCAACAGCGCGCTGCCCGAGGCCGGCCAGCTCTACCGCACCACGGGCTGGCGCGAGATCCCACGCTACAATGACGATCCCTACCCGGACCTGTTTTTCGAGAAGCGCATCTGATGCGGACGGGTATCGTCACCTCGTCCGCGTCGGGCGCACGACGATCTCGTTGACGTCGACGTCATCGGGCTGCTCGATGGCGAAGCGCACCGCGCGGGCGATGGCGTCTGGCTGAAGCGCAATCGCCCGATACGTCTTCATCGCCTCGGCGGCCACGGGATCGGTGATAGTGCCGGCAAGCTCGCTTTCGACCACGCCGGGATGGATGCAGGTGACGCGGATCTTGTCGTGCTCCTGGCGCAGGCCGTCCGAGATCGCCCGCACAGCATATTTGGTGGCGCAGTAGACGGCTGCCGTCGGCGACACGCTCAACGCACCGATCGAGGCGATGTTGACGATTTGGCCGGAGCCGCGCGCCACCATCTCCGGCAGCACGGCGGCGATGCCGTAGAGCACGCCCTTGATGTTGACGTCGACCATCCGGTCCCACTCCTCGACCTTGAGCGAGGCCATCAGCGACAGCGGCATCACGCCGGCATTGTTGACGATGACGTCGACACGGCCCCAGACCCCGCGCGCGGCATCCGCAAAGGCGGCAACGCTGGCGCGGTCGGTGACGTCGAGCGGATGCGCGAGCGCCGTTCCGCCCCGACCGTTCAACTCGGCCGCGAGCGCGTTCAAATGGTCGGTACGCCGCGCGCCGAGCAGAATCTTCGCGCCGGCCGCGGCCAGCTCGCGGGCAATGCCTGCGCCGATTCCGCTGGAGGCACCGGTGATGAGAATGATTTTGTCGATTGGCATGAGATTCTTCCCGTTGCTTTCGGAGTGATTGCGGGAAGATGGACCGGCGCCATCGCTGTGATAAGACGACGATCCCTAACCACACTGACAAGCTATGCTAACCGATGGAACCAGACCTCAACGCCCTGGCGGTCTTCGCGCTGGTCGCCGAAGAGCGGAATTTCCGCGCTGCCGCCGACCGTCTCGGCGTGACACGCTCGGCGGTGAGCCAGACGATCCGGCGGCTGGAGGAAACGCTCGGCATCGCGCTGGTCCAGCGCACCACGCGCAGCGTCAGCCTGACCGAAGCCGGCGAGCGGCTGCATGCGGAGGTCGCGCCCGCGATCGCGGACATGCGCGCCGCGCTCGACGGCACCGAGGCGCTGCGCGGGCGGCCGCGCGGATTGCTGCGCCTCGCCGTCTCCTCGATCGCCGAGCATTTTCTCTCGGGGCACTTCCTTGCGGCCTTCACCGAGGCCAACCCGGAAGTGCAGCTCGACATCACCGTGACGGATGCGGAATTCGACATCGTCGCCGCCGGCTATGACGCCGGCGTCCGCCTTGGCGAGGTCATCGAGCAGGACATGATTGCGGTGCCGATCGCCGGCGAGGAACGCCAGCTCGCCGTCTGCGCGCCGGACTTCCGCGACCGCTTCGGCGTGCCCGCGCATCCGTCCGAGTTGGCGTCCTTTCGCTGTATCGGCTGGCGTCCGGCGCCAAACGCTCCGCCCTATCGCTGGGAGTTTGCCGACGGCGGCAAGGAGTTCAGCGTCGCGGTCGCGCCCGAGATGACGACCAACGACATGGCGCTGATGATCAAGCTGGCGGTGGCCGGCGCCGGCATCACCTTCGGCATGGAGGCGAGCTTTCGCCCCGCGATCGCGCGCGGCGAGCTGGTGCCGATCCTGGAGGACTATTGCCCCCGCTTCGCCGGATTCTATCTCTACTACCCGAACCGCCGCAACGTCGCACCAAAGCTGCGCGCGCTGATCGAGCATCTGCGGCGGCGCGCGTGAACCGGAAGGAGCACGCATGGAGAGAGAAGAGCTCGCCGGCATCTACCGTGCCTACATCGCCTGCCTGAACCGGCAGGATTGGCCGGCGCTCGGCCAGTTCGTGCATGATGAGATCGCCCACAATGCGCGGCCGCTCGGGCTCTCCGGCTATCGCGCGATGCTGGAGCAGGATTTTCGGAAGATACCCGACCTGCAATTCCACATCGAGATGCTCATCATCGATCCACCCCGCATCGCGGCACGATTGAAGTTCGATTGCACGCCGGTCGGGACGTTCCTTGGGCTTGCCGTCAACGGAAGGCGCGTGTCGTTTTGCGAGAACGTGTTCTACGAATTCGACAACGACAAGATCCGGCAGGTCTGGTCGGTGATCGACAAGACCGCGATCGAGGCGCAGCTCTGACCTTGCGCCTCGATGTCGAACCTACGCCGCCGCCGGCGCCACCTCCCCTTGCGGCTTCGCAAACGGCCTGAAATTCATCGCCATCAGGAAGGCACCCAGGCCCATCGCCCAGGAAGCGATGTAGAGCCAGGCGTAGCTGGAGAAGGTGTCGTAGATCAGGCCGCCGGCGAGCGGGCCCGTCGCCATGCCGAGGCTGCCGGCCATCGCCGTGCCGCCGATCACCGTGCCCATCATCCGCAGCGGAAAGTTTTCGCGGATCAGCACGGCATAGAGCGGCATGGTGCCGGCATAGATGAAGCCGAACACGGCGCCGACGGCGTAGAAGGTCGCGAGCTGATGGGCGAAGACGTAGGCGAGCGCGCCGAACGACTGGAGCAGCAGCCCCGAGACCAGCACGCGCTTGGCCCCGAAGCGATCGCCCATCAGGCCGAAGGCGATGCGCCCGCCGAGACCGGCAAAACCCTCGATGCTGTAGATCGTCACCGCCGCGACCAGCGGGATGCCGCAGCTCACGGCATAGCTGACGGTGTGGATAATCGGACCGGAATGGGTGGCGCAGCAGAAGAAGTTGGTCGCGAGCAGGATCAGGAATTGCGGCGAGCGCAGCGCCTCGCCCATCGACATCTCGCTCTGAGCGGTCCCCTCGCCCGTTGGCGCGACCGCCGCATTGGTGAGCGCTGGCGGGCGGCGCACCAGGAACGAGACCGGAATCATGATGGCGCCGACGACGAGCGCGATGATCTGCATCGAGGTGCGCCAGTCATGGTTCGAGACGAGCCAGGCGGCGAGCGGCGCCATCGTCATCGGCGCCACGCCCATGCCGGCCGACACCAGCGACACGGCAAGGCTGCGATGGGTATCGAACCAGCCGGTGACGGTCGCCATCATCGGCGCGAAGATCGCCGCACAGGAGGCGCCGACCAGAAGGCCGAACACGAACTGGAACACGATCAGGGAGGTCGCATGGCTCGCCGCGAACAGGCTGAGCGCCAGCACCGTCGATCCCGTCAGCACCACCGGCAGCGGCCCGAACCTATCGGACAGCGTGCCCCAGACCATGCTGGTGAAGGCCATTGCCAGAAAGCCGATCGTCATCGCGCTGGAGATGCCGGTCACCGACCAGCCGGTGTCCTTGGCGATCGGCTGCAGGAACACCGGCAGCGAGAACATGCCGCCGATCGCGACGCAGCCGAGCAGGCCGCCGGCGGCGACGATCACCCAGCGATAGTGGGAAGAAGTCATTTCGGTCTCCCGTCAGGTCTGTCTCACGTGGAAGACGAATGGGAACAGTGCCGGCCGACATGGAACGTCATTTTTGACGCACGCTTTTGTGAGCTGCCAACAGAAAGTCGAAAAACAACCCCATGCACAGTAGCTGGCGGCTGTCGAATCAATGACTTACGAGGCAGATGATTTGCGACAACCATGCCGCCATTTGACTCGTCGGGCAAAACACCGGCACCATGCCATCATCCCGCTCTTCCAGCTCCCGTGTACCCCTGCGATCGTGACGTCCGCGATCCCAGGCTCGCCGCGCGATAGCGGCGAGGTCTGCGGCCGTATTCCCTCTTCATCGCAGCGCGCACGCCCCATCCCATATCGCCAACTCCAGGGACGCATCCATGCCGAAGATCGACATCGCCGCCGTGCCAACGCGAAAAGGCTCCGGTTATCCGGCGCCCTTCAATGTGCCTTGCACTGATCGCATCCGCCAGCGGCTCGGCGATGCCGGGGGCCTGAGGGATTTCGGGATCAACCTGATGCGCCTGCCGCCGGGCAACTGGTCGAGCCAGCGGCACTGGCATTCGCACGAGGACGAGTTCGTCTATGTGCTCGAAGGCGAAGTGACGCTGATCGAGGACGGCGGCGAAACCGTGCTGCGTGCGGGCGACTGCGCCGCCTTCCCCAAGGCTAGCGGCAACGGCCATCACATGGTCAACCGGTCGGATACAACGGCCGTCTATCTCGAAATCGGCTCGCGCTCACCCGACGACCTCATCACCTGCTCCGACATCGACATGATGAGCCCGGCGTCCGACGGCCGCTTCCTGCACAAGGACGGCACGCCCTATCCGGCGTGACGTCTCACAGCGCCACGCCACGGCGCCACGTGCTGACGGTGAGCCAGACCGCCGAGACAAGGAAGTACAGTGCGCCGACCGCAGCGTAGCCCGCGACGTTCGCGATCGACGGGATTGCGGGCATCGTAGCCTGAAAGATGAAGAAGCCGCCCGCCAGCGCCGACTGGCCTCCGCTGAGCACCATGGCCCATTGCGCGCCGTAGCTCCTCCAGCGCCGGACCGCCGTGCCGAGCTGAAGCAATCCGGCAAGGACCGCCCACGCACCGAAGATCCCGAGCACCCAATTCATGCTCACACGCAAGGCGAGGATGACCGCGATGGCGGTCGCCAGGCTGACCAATACGTTCAGGGACTGGGTGCGGTTTTGGTTCAATCCGCCGCTGCAGAACGCGTCGAGATAATTGGCCGCGGCGTCCCATGCTGGATAGGCGACGAGCAACGTTGCCGCGATTGCCGCAGACGACGGCGCGACGGCAAAGGCGGCAATGACCCAGGCAACGGAAAACGCGGCGCGAAGGAAATAGTATTGCTTCAGCCATTGCGCACGCTCGGACGTATCCGAAGCCATCTCAAGATGTCTCATTTTCTCTTCCTTACCTACTAGTTGGTAGTTTTCTTGCGAAACGAGATCGCCTCGCCATTCGGGTTGATTGCAGCGGTGCCGGTTGCGTCAGTGCCTGGGGGAAAGCCGATCCAGCAGCGGCCGGGCGATGATCCCGAACATCTTCGGATCGCCATAGGCCCGCGCCGACAGCATCGCGCCGTGAACGGTCGCCATGAATCCTTCAGCCTCGATCCGGGCCGTGCCCGAGAGCTGGAGCCGCCCCTGCCGCTTGCCGCGCTCCATCACCGATGTCAGCCACGACGCCAGCGAGCGGAAGTGAGCCCGGACCTCGAGCGCGACCTCCTCAGGCAGGATCGGACGCTCGCTGGCGAGCAGCGCGCAAACGCAGAACGGAGCCGTCGCGTCCTTGATGCACGCTTCCCAATACGCGACATAGCTTTTGAGCTGCTCGCCGGGGTCCGGGACGTTGCGCTCCATGGCCGCCAGCCCCGCCTGGGCCTCCTCGCGATATCGCGACACGAGGGTGCGGACCAGATCGACCTTGCTGGCGAAATGGTGATGAATGCTCGGTTTGCGGATGCCGACGATCTCGGCCACATCGGCGTAACTGAAGCCGTTGTAGCCGCCTGCAATGATCAGCGTACGGGCGCAGTCCAGAATGTCGTCGGCGGTCGAGGAAATTTTGGTCATGGCAGGTTAGCTACCTTCCAGTTGGTAGGTCGTCAAGAACGGCGTGCTTCAACCCTCCGTGAGTGGTAGGAACCCTGCATGACCATCCGCCCCATCGTCCGCTACCCCGATCGCCGGCTCGCGATGCCGGCACGACCTGTCACCGCATTCGACGACGGTTTGCGTGAGCTCGCGCAGGACCTGCTCGACACCATGCGCGCCGCGCCCGGCATCGGCATCACCGCGCCGCATATCGGCGTGCCCTTGCGCGTCGTCGTGCTCGAGCTCGACGCCAAGGATGGCCCCCTCACCTACGTCAATCCGGTCATTGAATGGACGTCACCCGAGATGATCCTGCACCGCGAAGGCAGCGTCTCGATGCCCGGCGTCAATGACGAGGTACAGCGCCACGCCCGGGTGCGGATCAGCTACCACGATCTCGACGGCCAATTGCAGAGCGAGGAGTCGGAAGCCTTGCGCGCCGTGTGCCACCAGCACGAGATCGACCAGCTCGACGGCATGTTCTGGATCCAGCGGCTGTCGCGGCTGAAGCGCGAGCGGCTGGTGAAGAAGTTCGAGAAGATGTCGCGCGGCTCGTAGAGGACTGGCGGAAGCGCAATCCACCCGCCCCGGCGCGACGGGCAAGAGCTGCTGGATGACGCCAGCGGCCTTTGCTTTCGCGCAGCCGCTGGCGAGACCTTCGCACCCTCGCTCAGATCATCCTGCGTTGCCGGGAACAGGCGTATTGAGCAGCTGCTGCTCCCACAGGAACGCGATGCCGCTACCGCCGGCATGCTGCGTAATCACCTCCGTCAGCGCGGCAGCTTGATCGGTCCGAGCCCAGTCGCGCTGCCATTCGGCCGCCAGCGCCAACCAGGTCATCATATTCGCCCCCGCCGCAATCATCCGCTGGATTGCGACCTCGTGGGCCTCCACTGACACGGCGCCAGAGGCATCGGTGATCACCGTTACATCCCAGCCTTCGCCGAGGGCCTGAATCGCCGGCATCGCAACGCAAATTTCGGTCCACAGGCCGGCGATGATGAGCTGCTTGCGGCCCGTGGCCTTGACCGCGTCCACCACCTTTCGGTCCTGCCAGGTGTTGATGAACGTCCGGTCGATCACGTCCTGGCCAGGAAAGACATCCGTGATCTGAGGGAACAGAAGACCACCCCGCTCAGCGATCACCGTGGTCAGGATCGTGGGGACACCGAAGGCCTTCGCGGCCTTGGCCAGACCCGTCGTATTGTTGATCACCATCTGCGGTTCGTGGCTGTTCACGTTCGCGAGCTGGTAAGGCTGGTGGTCAATCAGAACGAGTACCGAGTCTTCGGGACGAAGAAGCGAAGCAAGGCCGTTACGAAAGTTCATCGTTGCATCCTCTATTGCCGTTGTGAGCGGCACTGGTTTTTTAAAGACGTACGCCAGCAGCGACGTAGCCAACGCCGAGATTGGTGTTCCCGAATGCGATGCGGTAGCGTCGCATTGCGGAACGCTGTGTCGCCGAATGAGGAACGCTGAATTGGATATCGAAGAGATACAGACGTTCGTCGAAGTCGCTGATGCCGGGGGAATTTCATCCGCCGCGCTTCGGCTGGGCGTCGCCAAATCGATCGTCAGTCGTCGGCTCCTCCGGCTTGAAGAGGAACTTGGCGTCCAGCTCCTTGCACGAACGACCCGTGGGGCTGCGCTCACGGAAGCTGGCGTTACCTTCCGCGATTATGCAGCCAGAGTCAGCGCCGAGATCGATGCAGCGAGGGAGGCGATCCTACCCGCTGGAGAGCTGCGCGGCCGCTTGCGGGTTGCAGTGCCGTTTTCCTTCGGCCCGACCCACTTCGCTCCCATCCTGGCGGAAATGGCTCGGCGCCATCCCCAGCTCCAGATCCACACCTGCTATAGTGATCGCTTCGTCGATCTCATCGCAGAAGGATATGATTGTGCGATACGGGTTGGTTATCTTCAGGACTCCAATTTGATCGCAAGACGCGTCGGCGCCGTCTATGGAAAGCTTGTCGCGAGCCCGGACTACATCAAGGCCCATGGGTCGCCCAAGTCGCCGGAGGAACTCCTCGCCCACGAGGCCCTCATGCAAAGTACCGAAGCGTGGCAGCTCATGGATGGCGACAAGATCATCACGGTTCGTCCGCAGGGGCGCTTCAAGGCCGACAACGGCACAGCTCTCCTCTTCGCAGCAACGGCAGGACTCGGGATCGCCTATCTTCCCGACAGTCTCACCCATGAATATGTCGCTTCCGGAGCGCTCGTGCCCGTGATGCCACGATATCCCCCGCCTCCCGCGGGTGCATATGTGATCCGCCCGCCGGGCCAGCATCCCGCACGGAAGATACGGGTGCTCACAGAATTGCTGATCGAGTATTGTGAGCCCGCTCCGCATCCTGCGTGACCTCCTCCGCCGGCGTGGTCTTCTGATCTGGATCACGAAGGCGACGACTGACGGTCGTTGCTGGATCCAGCGGCTGTCGCGGCACGCTGGGGTCCTAGCAGCGCTATTTCAGCGGCAAAAACAAATCCGCGACCGTTTCATGCTCGGGCACTTCCGGGAAGAAGCTCAGCCGCTGGCAATAGATCGGGAAGTCGCGCGCCTCCTCGCCGCTGGCCGGAAGCCAGTCGCGATAGAGATAGAGCGCGGCGGGCTCCAGATTGTCGGTGTAGCCGACGATCCGCAGCACGGCGCAGCGTCCGCCGGGGATCTCGCCAGCCTTGATCTCTTCGCCATTCGCCTCAATCGGCTGGTCGGTCCCGACACAAAGGTCCGTGCTATAGTCGGCCGACGACGCAGGACGCCGCTCGGATCGCCAGACGTTGAAGGTCGGGCTTGTCCTGGGGTGCAGGCCGGCGGCCCTGCGCCAAGCGATGAAGCGCTGGATGGTGGCGCCGAGCGTCGCCGGGTCGCCCCGATGCTCCATGATCGCCACCCGCGTGGTGGGCACGTCGCGTATCGTCACATCGTCACTGCTAAAAGTCTTCATGAGCTTGTTCCTCGCGTTATCGAGAGGCCCGAAGGCCGCAAGCCACGGCTCCCAGTCGGGAGACTTCCGGAACGACGACGGCGATTGCCCGAACCGTTGCCGAAAGGCGCGGGCGAAGGCGTCTGGCGTGTCGTAACCGGCATCCATCGCAATATCAGTGACGCTTTGGGCGTTGCCGTAGGCCAGCTGATGCGAAGCGCGCTTCATGCGGGCCAACTGGGCATAGCGATGCACTGACAAACCGAAGGTCGCGGTGAATTGCCGGTGGAAATGAAACTTCGAGAACGCGGCAACAGCGCTTAACCCGTCGAGGTCCAGATCATCGTCGAGATGCCGGTCGATATGATCCAGCACCCGTCGCATCCGGTCCTGATAGTTTTGCAGCGCCGCCTTCATCGTCCCTCCTCCGTGGCGGCTCCATCTAGTCGCAGACGGCGATAACGCGCTCGACCGATCTTGCGGTTTGAGAGGATATCGCGGCATTCGCCGGCCCCGTAGGGCGGATTAGCGAAGCGTAATCCGCCATCTGAACGAGAGCGGCGGATTACGCCTTGCGGCTAATCCGCCCTACGCACCTATCCCGCCATCAGCGCCTTCGCCAACGCCATATAAGCCGGCAACGTCACGGGATCGTTGGCGGCGTTGCCCGCGACGGGGTGCGATGCGTAGCGTGCGATCACCATCTCGGCCTTGGGATCGACATAGATGCCCTGGCCGTAAACGCCGCGCGCCATGTAGGCGCCGTGGGCGTTGTGGCTGACCCACCATTGGTTGCGGTAGGAGGCGCCGGGCAAGGTGATGTAGCCGGCGGGCTTGAATTTTTCGGGATCGCCGCCGCGCGCGATGTCCTCGACCACGGACGAAGGCACGATCTGCCGGCCGTTGAAGCGGCCATGGTTGCGCATGGTCTCGCCGAAGCGGGCAAGATCGCGCAGTGTCGTGGAAAGACCGCCGCCGCCGCTTTCGGTGCCGATGCGGTCGACGTGATAATATGCATCCTCCTCCGCACCCATCGGCTGCCAGATGCGCTCGGACAGAAAATCGGACAGCGTCATGCCGCTGGCGCGCCTGATGATCCAGGCCAGCACGTCGGTGTTGACGGTCTTGTACGCAAAGACCTTGCCGTGCTCGCCCTGCTTCTTCTGCGCCACGAGGAAATCGAAGATGGTGGCCGGGCCATCATAATCGGGCTCGATCGGCGCCATGCCGTTGGCGCGCCGCAATCCCCACACGGCGGAATTCTTGTCGGTGTAGACTTCGGTGTAGGCGAGCCCCGTGGTCATATCCATGACCTCGTGCACGCGCGCATCTCCGAACGCGCTGGCCTTCAACTCCGGCACGTAGTCCGTGACCTGCGCCTGCGGATCGATCCTGCCCTCGGCGACCAGGATGCCGGCGAGCACGCCGGTGAAGGACTTCGTCACCGACATTCCAATATGCGGCTTGTGCGGTTTCAACGCGCCGAAATAGCGCTCATAGATCAGCTTGCCCCGATGCAGCACGGCGATGCCGTCCGCATAGCTCTCCTCCAGCATCTTTGCGAAGGTCATGGGGCGGCCGTCCATCGTGATCGATGCGACCGCGCCGATGTCGTGGTCCTCGCGCGGCAGCGGCGAGGCCGGCCCTGCCCCGCGCCAGACGTTCACCGTCGGTACCAGCTGCCGGACATTGCTCCACGCCCAGCGCAGCTCGGGAAAGCTGCGGAACGATCCGTTCTGGAAGGTGATGGTGCGGTCCGGCGCTGGCGGGAAACCCTTCATCCAGCCGACGGTCTCGGGGTCGGTCTCGGCGGCGGTTGCGGGCTGTTGGCTGGGGGCGATCGCAGTGGACATGCAAGCTGGCTCCGGAGAGGACGATGCGGATGTCGTATCACGGCAGAACGTGACGGAGATCCGACGTTTGCGCCGGGTCCCTGCGCGCCGATCGGGCAATCGTTCACCGCCAGAGGTGTGGCAAGGATCTCCTGATGCATGGCGCTGCGTCAAACCGCCCCGCGGCGATGTTGAACAAACACCGGCTTCAGGCGTCTACCGTCCCACCCTGTCAAGTCAGGCGCAGAACGGAAGGATCCCATGAAGGTTCGCAAGTTTGCCGTGGCGGATGCGTCGTTCGAATGCTCGCCCGGGCAGGACGGAGACATTTTCGCAGGCAATGTGATCGACCAGCGCCACGGCGGCCCGATCACCATCGGATTCGGCCGCTATGCGCCGAACCAGAGCCTCGATGAAAAGCTCGCCGTAGACGACGTCATGCTCGTGCTGGAGGGCAAGCTGTCGGTGTCGAGCGCAGCCGGCACCGTCACGGCCGGACCCGGCGAGATCATCTACATGCCCAAGGGCGAGAAGGTCACCATCCGCTCGCATGAGCAAGGCGCCGTCACGGCCTATGTCACCTATCCACATTGGCGGGAGGCGCATGAGTGAGGCGCTTCGGGTTCGGCACAGCTCTCAGGCCCTCTTGCCGCTCCGCTTTGTCAGCGGTGCATTGCGCCGCTCCCGCTTGCCGCGCGCGATCTCCGTCGCCAGCGCGTCCAGCTTCGGCTCCCAGAAAGTCCTGAACTGACCGACCCACGCATCCACCGCCTGAAGTCCGGCGACGTCGACCGAGTAGAGGCGTCGTTGCGCTTCCGCCCGAACGGTCGCAAAGCCGCTCTCGCGCAGCACCTTCAGATGCTGCGACACGGCGGCTTGCGTGATGCCGAATTCGGCGCCGATCGCCTCCACGACCTCCCCGGAGGCCATCTCTCCCGGAGCGAGCAGTTCGAGGATGCGTCGGCGCACGGGATCGGCGAGGACTTCGAAGACGTGCATCAGCTTCCTGTGCCGGGGTGCGCGATGTCAGGCGGCATCTCGCCGCGATAGAAGGCAATGGTCCGATCCGAGCGCTGCTTCGCCGAGGCCGCATCCACCCCGCTCGCGACATGCGCTGCGCGCCAATACTCACCGCTCCCGGTCATGAATTCCTTGCCCTCGGGCGAGCCCATCCACGCCTCGGCCGTCTCGTGGTCGACCGATGCCCCTGTCGCAACGTATCGCTCGAGCCCGGCAATGGCGAGGTCCCAACCGATGCCGACCGCACCTGGGCCGAACTGATTCCAATGATCCTCGATGATCGCGCTGTGCTCAAGCGTCAAGCGCGCCTGGCTCCGTTCTGCCGCCAGCGTGACGTCGATCCAGCTCACCGCGCCTGCAAATTCCCACGTCGCCGCAAAATGGGTTGGCGGCGCACAGGCCGTGATGGTGCCGCCCGCATTGCCCTTGAGCTGATATCTTCCGCCAAGTTGGAGATCTCCCTCCACTGGCAGAAACCAGCGCGGAATGCGTTCCCTGCTCGTCACCGCATCCCAGAGGTCGTCGACGCTGGTGTCGTAGAGCCGCGTCAAGGTGACCGCACTGGCCGCCTTCCCGTCCTTCTCGAAATTGCGCACCGAACGCGTGACAAGTCCCAACACCCTGGCAACGTCGATCTCCATCCCGGACCTCCCGTTTGGTTTCGGGGAAGGAATATCGGCATATGCTTATATAAGTCAATACTTATATTAAGATCGCGTCTCGGTTAGCGCGCAGGGTTCCGCTGCGCACTTTGAGCGCGAGCGCGCCGAACTTCGAGCGCTTCATCCTCGACCTCGTGGACTTCAACCGTGGTTGATGCGCCCCCGGCGGCAAAGCGCGCTTGCGCTGGCGCTACCTCAGTACCGATGCTACGAGGCTGCACGCACAGGATGAATCACGGATGACTTCTCATGGAAGTCCATTCTCGAACGGAATCCAGGAATGAATGTAACTGTCTCGATCGTCGTCCTCGCCGCCGAGCTTCTCGTCAGCGCGCTGAGTGCCTTCATCTCGATTGCCGCGCTCGGCTTTGCGGGAGAGGCCACCCGATCCAAGGACCTGACGGCCTTCGGCTGGATTCTCGGGGCTCTCTACGTCATCGTCGCCCTGACGCCCCTCGTCGCAACCGCATGGGTGGCTTACAGGCGGTTTGTTTCGGACAAGGCATTTCCGGCGCTCGAAGTCATCTCGTCGCCGTACCTGGTCCCGGTGGTGCTGTTGGTCGGTGCAGCAATTTTCTGTGTCGGGCTGCTGGCGTTCCAGAACGGCGCGGGGTTGGCGCCAAGATAGGTGCCCATCCTACGCGTTGACCTCGCTCGCTTTCCCTATTGCTTGAAGCAATGTTCGCGATGCCATTTCAGGAAGTGCGGGTGTGGGCGATCTGATATTCGCCGCGGCGCAAGTGCGTGCCCCGTCTTATTGATGATTGATCGCGCGCCGTCCGGGTCGTTTGTCTGGCGCGAGATCAATATCTTCAAATCGTCCGCCAGGCTAATGAGGCCGCGATCGAACATCCAATGCGCGGTACCACAAAGTGCGATGCCATTGCTGATGATGTCAGGTCCACGCGCCTCGACCGGTCGTATGTGAGCGGCTGCGACCTCGGCACACCCCATTCCATTGATTAGCTTTAGCCCGGTGATGGCACAACGCTCATCGTAGGCGCGAAGCACGACGCGACGGAAGACTCGATCGCGCAAAATCCTAGATACCGTCACGTTGATGCGCTCGCGCTGCTGTTCGAACCTGAACGGCACCGCCTCCTCGTTAAGGTCGAGTGGACGGACATCGTCATCGCGTCGCGGCAACAGCGGCGCATTCTCCGCCAAACCGAGTTCACATATTCTGTTGAAGTCGCCGGGGGAGATTGGACGGACTGCAGACTGAGCGCGTCCTGAAATTCGTCCCTGCTCATTCAGGACGCCGCGCTCTACGGGACCAGTTGGCCCGTTGAAGGGGACCGGATTGGCGAAATCGAGGTAACTTCCGGGTTCGATCAGAGCCAAATACATTCCCGAAGTACCTGGGTCGGGAATAACCTGCTGAACCCGCGCAATCGCGAAGTAGCCCCGCGTCTCAGCGACCTTGCTCGGTTCGTAGTAGATTATCCAATCACCGACGCAGGCTTCAACGCGGCGAAGATACTGGCTAGGAAATTGATACTGTTCAGCGGGGCTGTCATCGTAGATCGAGTCCGATCGATGGATGAATACCCCAAATCCCATGATCTAAGCGACGCCGCCTCCCCGAAGCGCTTGAGATTGAAAGGGCACCCCCTACTCCCACTCAATCGTCCCAGGCGGCTTGCTCGTCACATCGTACACCACCCGGTTCACGCCCTTCACCTCGTTGATGATGCGCGTGGCGGTCTCCCCTAAGAACTTCATGTCGAACTGGTAGAAGTCCGCGGTCATGCCGTCGGTGGAGGTGACGGCGCGGAGGCCAACCACGTAATCATATGTGCGGCCGTCGCCCATGACGCCCACCGTTTTCACCGGGAGCAGCACGGCAAAAGCCTGCCAGATCTCGTCGTAGAGGCCGTGCTTGCGGATCTGGTCGATGTAGACGGCATCGGCTTTGCGCAGGATGTCGAGCTTGTCGCGGGTGATGTCGCCGGGGCAGCGGATGGCGAGGCCCGGGCCCGGGAACGGGTGGCGGCCGACGAAGATTTCGGGCAGGCCGAGCTCGCGGCCGAGCTTGCGCACCTCGTCCTTGAAAAGCTCACGCAGCGGCTCGACGAGCTTCATGTTCATGCGCTCGGGCAGACCGCCGACATTGTGGTGCGACTTGATGGTGACTGAAGGTCCGCCGGTGAAGGACACGCTCTCGATCACGTCGGGATAGAGCGTGCCCTGCGCCAGGAAGTCGGCGCCGCCGATCTTCTTGGCTTCCTGCTCGAACACCTCGATGAAGAGGCGGCCGATGGTCTTGCGCTTGGTTTCGGGATCGGTGACGCCTTCGAGCTCGCCGAGGAATTGCTTCGAGGCGTCCACGTGCACGAGCGGGATGTTGTAGTGGTGGCGGAACAGGTCGACCACCGTCTTGGCTTCGTCGAGGCGCAGCAGGCCATGATCGACGAACACGCACGTCAGCTGGTCGCCGATGGCTTCGTGGATCAGCACGGCCGCGACGGCGGAATCGACGCCGCCGGAGAGGCCGCAGATCACCTTGCCCTTGCCGACCTGCTGGCGGATCTTGGCAATCTCCTCCTCGCGGAAGGCGCGCATGGTCCAGTCGCCGGTGAGCCCGGCGATCTTGCGCACGAAGTTGCGGATGAGTTTTGCGCCGTCGGGCGTGTGCACCACTTCGGGGTGGAACATCAGGCCGTAATATTTGCGCTTCTCGTCCTGGATGATCGCGAACGGCGCGTTCGGCGAGGTGCCGGCGACGGAGAAGCCCGGCGGCATCTTGGTGATGCGGTCGCCATGGCTCATCCAGACCTGGTTCTTGCCGCCTGATGACCAGACGTCCTCGAACAGCTTGCTCGGCGCCTTCACCTCGACATCGGCGCGGCCGAATTCGCGGTGATGGCCGCCCTCGACCTCACCCCCGAGCTGCGCCGCCATGGTCATCTGGCCGTAGCAGATGCCCATCACGGGCACGCCGGAATCGAAGATCGCTTGCGGGGCGCGAGGCGAGCCGGCCTCGTGGACCGACTCGGGGCCGCCCGAGAGGATCACCGCCTTCGGCTTCATCTCATTGAAGGCGGCTTCGGCCTTGTTGAAAGGGACGATCTCGCAATAGACGCCGTCCTCGCGCACGCGACGCGCGATCAGCTGCGTCACCTGGCTGCCGAAGTCGACGATGAGAATCTTGTCGTGCGCCGAGGCCACCGAGGGCGTCGACGCGGAGCGGTCGTTCTGTGTTGCTGTCATGGCCAGCAGATACGCGACGCGCGGGCCAGCCGCAACCGCGGTGGCGGCGCGCCCACATGCTTCTTTGGGCATGGACAAATGGATATAGGTAAGAATTATTGACCTATTATGCCCACTCTCAAACAGGGGCAGATCAGGGAGAACGCCATGTCACAGCATCATCAGCCGTCAACGCTTGCCGCCCTCGGCCGGACCTGGGTCGAGGCCTGGAACGCGCGCGATCTCGAGCGCGTGCTCGCGCTCTATGACGAGGCCGCATTGATGACCTCGGACCGTATTCCGGCGCTGGGGTTCGATGCCAGCGGCACTGTGCGCGGCAAGGACGCTTTGCGCGCCTATTGGGGGAAGGCGCTCGGGCTGGTGCCGGAGCTGCATTTTTCGCTGATCGAATTGTTCGTCAGCCCTGATAGCGTCGTGGTGTTCTACGCGAACGAGCGCGGCAAGAAGATCTGCGAATATCTGCGGGTGAATGACGCGGGCCTGATCGTGCAGGGCTCGGCGAACCATTTGCCCCACTAGCCCATCCTCGTCATTGCGAGCGCAGCTCTCGTAGGGTGGGCAAAGGCGCGCTTGCGGCGTGCCCACGATCTCTTTCAAGATCGCGAGATATGGTGGGCACGCATCCGCTTCGCTCTTCGAGCGCACCGGAAGCTTTGCCCACCCTACGAGACTGCCGGCTCTGAAACAGGACCTCCCCCATGAAACTCCCCGCCTCCCCCTTTACCGTCACCGACTGGAGCAAGGTCGAGGCGACCACGCATCCCGGCGAGACCGGGCAGGCGTTGTGGCGCACGCTCAACATCGGCGATCTCCGGGTGCGGATGGTCGAGTATTCGCCGGGCTATTTGGCCGACCATTGGTGCGATCGCGGCCACGTGCTCTACGTGCTCAAGGGCGAGCTCGACAGCGAGCTGCGCGACGGGCGCAAATTCAAGCTCACGGCAGGCATGAGCTACCAGGTCTCGGACTACGGCGACGCCGCGCACCGGTCCTCGACCGCGACCGGGGCGACGCTTTTCATCGTGGACTGAGATCGGCCGGGCGGTTAATTTGCACCGCAAAATAGCAAAGTCGCGCGACGCGCCGGGTCACGGGTGGTGCCTTGAACTGGCCCCAAATTCTCGCTATATTGTGATCATCGATACTTGGCCGAACGACTGGGCCGCTTCGCTTCGTTGCTGACGGGCGCGCACGCTTCAGATGAATTCTCCAAACATCGACTCATCAGGGACTATGGGCGCAATGCTGCGTACCGGTCCGCGTGCGTACTCAATCTAACTAACTAAAGGAAATTCCCATGGCTATGGGCACCGTGAAGTGGTTCAACACCCAAAAGGGTTATGGTTTCATCCAGCCGGATGACGGCCAGAAGGACGTGTTCGTGCACATCAGCGCCGTCGAGCGCGCTGGCCTCTCTTCCCTCAACGAGGGTCAGAAGGTCTCGTTCGACATCGTCGCCGATCGTCGCAGCGGCAAGTCCTCGGCTGACAATCTCCGCGTCGGCTAACGCCCGCGCACCGTTCTGACCACGGACGTACCGGCAGAACGTCAAGTTAGAAAACCCCGCGACCGGGATCCGGTCTGCGGGGTTTTTGTTTTGGGGGGTGGAACCCCGTCGGCTAGCATGATGCCGTAGGGTGGGCAAAGGAGCGCACTTCGCGCGCCGTGCCCACGCCTTCCAACAACGGCAAATGGTGGGCACGCTTCGCTTTGCCCACCCTACGAGACCTTTTTCAGGATCGAGACGAAGAACCCATCCGTCCCGGTCCGCCGCGGCGTCATCAGCAAGCCCTCGGGCGATTGCAGCGCGGCCTCGCCAAAAGCCTCCGCCTTGTCCCACAGCACGCTCGCGGTCTGCTCGGGTGGCACGGGCGCGAACTCGGGGTGGCGCGCGACGAACGCCCTCACCTGTTCGCCGTTTTCTTCCGACAGCACCGAGCAGGTGATGTAGGCAATGCGGCCGCCCGGCTTCACCAGCGGCACCGCGCGCTCCAGCACCTCGGCCTGGTCACGCAGGCGAATCTCCAGCGCGCCGGGGCGCATCCGCCATTTGGCGTCGGGGTTGCGGCGCCAGGTTCCGGTTCCCGTGCAGGGCGCATCGATCACGACGAGGTCGGCGGTGCTGCGGATGTCGACCAGCGGATCGGCCTCGCCCTTGGGCGTGCGAACATCGGCATTGTGGACGCCGGCGCGCGACAGCCGTTCGTGGATTGGCGCGAGCTGGCGCTTGTCGCTGTCGGTCGCGATCAGCCGGCCCTTGCCCTGCATCAGGGCGGCGAGCGCCAGCGTCTTGCCGCCGGCGCCGGCGCAGAGGTCGATCACCTGCTCGCCGGGCTTTGCCGCGGTGAACTGGGCCGCCAGCTGCGATCCCTCATCCTGCACTTCAATGGCGCCCTTGATGAAATCCTCTTCGGCCTGGATCCCGGGGTTGCGCGCATCGGCCGAAAGCGCGATGCGCAGGCCCGTTGCCGACCAAGGCGTCGGTTTCGCATGAAGATGAGCAAGCGACTGCAGCGCCTTGTCGCGATTGGATTTTAGCGTGTTGACCCGCAGGTCGAGCGGCGCCCGGCTCGCCATCGCGGCCGCCTCCGCGGCGCGATCCTCGCCGAACACTTTTGCCAGGTGCGGATCCAGCCATTCGGGATAGTCGCCGGCGATCGCGGCCGGCGCGTCCTTCAGGGAACGATGGCTGAGCGCGGCCTGCTCAGCCTCGGTCAGCGGCGCCGGCGCAAAGCGGCTGCCGTCGAACAAGGCGGCCATCGTCGCCGTGTCCATGTCGCGCTCGAGCCGCAGCATGCCGATCAGCCTGGCCCGCGCGGTATCGGACTCCATCAGGAACGCGCTCGAGGCGTAGCGGCGCAGTACATCCCAGACCAGGCCGGCAATGGCGGCGCGGTCGCCCGAGCCGGCAAAGCGGTGCGCGGTGCCCCACTCCTTTAGCGCCTTGGCCGCGGGCACGCGGTCCTTCTCGATGGTGTCGATCAGTTCGATGGCTGCGGAGAGCCGGGCAGCGGGGGTCATTTGAATCTTTCAGATGAAATCGGACTCGCAAGAGTCAGATCAACAAGAGCATTTTCAGTGCGAAGTAGATCCACATCGCCAGCAGCACGAGGACGCCGGCGAGCCAGACCGTGGAGCGCCGGCCGAGATCGTTCGAGGAGACGAACACGCCGGCATGGACAAAGCGCGTTACCACAAACACCCAGGACATCAGTACGATGAAGAGATCGGCATGGCGCAAGGGCAGCGCCAGCGCGATCAGGACGTAGAGCAGGACCGGCAGCTCGAACTGGTTGCGGTAGCAATTGGCGATCTGCGTGGCGCCCTTCGGCCAGTTCGGCTCGCCGAGCGCAATGTCGCGGATGCTGGTCTCGCCGGAGACCAGCGTCTTGCGGCGCGCGAAAACCATGCCGATCAGCAGCGCGAAGGTGAGGCCGACCTGGACGAAGACCGGCAGCAAGACCATTTGAACGGACATCGGAACTTTCCCATCCGGCGGACGGCGCCGGACCGTCCATTAGCCGCCGCTCCTTGTCCTGACAATCAACCAGTTGAACCGGCGTTCCCGCTCTTGCGACCAACCACCGATAGTTAAAGCGATTTCGGCCCCTTTTCGGGGCCCAAGGCGAGATAGAGGCGAGATGGCGCCATGACCACCCTGTCCAGCCTTTGGAGCGAATCCGCCGACGGCCAGCTCGGTATCCTGATGTCGGCCCTCTCAGGTATCGCGATGGCGCTCGCGGTCGCGCTGGCGATGACGGTTTACTTTCGCCTGAGCTACCGAACCTGGCGCGACGTCGTCAGGCATGGCCTCGCCGCTCTGGCCGCGACGGCCCTGCTCGCCTTTGCCGCCTACGACATGCGCCACGCCGCGCTCGCCTATCTCGGTCTCAATCCGTCCAAGCCCGCCGTCGAGTTCGAGATCCGCATGCCCCGGGCGATGCTGACGGCGGTGACCGACAGCCAGATCGAGCTGCATACCGACCGCAACCAGACGCTGGCGCTGGTCGACGGCGTGCGCGACCTCTCGGACGGCCGCGCGCTGCTGCGCGGCGCGGTCGCGCTCAACCACCGCACCGCGGACCGCGTGCTGGTCGTGAACCTGCCCGGCAAGGGCACTTTCGAGTTCCGCCTCCGTCTGCCCGCCGAGCCGCATCGCTCCCAAGAGTTCGGCCCCTGGCACCTCGCCGACCGCATCGCCTCGCCGCTCGCCGACACCGTCGCGCCGCAGGACGCCTACACGATCCGCTACCGCGTGCTTTAAACTTTGTTCGTTGCGATCCATGCCCACGCCGTCATCGTTCCGACGCGCGAGCACGGGTACGATGATCGCATGTCCGAATTTCGCCTGACGCAGATTTCCGACACCCATCTCGGCCGGCGCTTCCCCGGCCTGATCGCCAACTTCCAGGCGATCAGCGAGCATATCGACGGCAACCGGCCCGATCTCGTCATCAACACCGGCGATGTCGCCTTCGACGGGCCGACCGGCCGGGACGATGTCGTCTTCGCAAAGGGCCTGCACGACGCCCTGCCCGTCGCCTGCCGCTACCTCCCCGGCAATCACGACATTGGCGATAATCCGACCGCGGTCGGCCCGGCGCCGAAGCCGCCGGTCACGGAAGCGCATCGCCGGCAGTTCTGCGACCTCATCGGCGAGGACCATTGGGCGTTCGAGGCCGCCGGCTGGCGCTTCATTGGCCTCAACTCGCTGGTGATGAATTCGGGACTCGCCTTCGAGGCCGAGCAGCTCGACTGGCTGTCGCAGGAGATATCGCGCACGAATGGCAGGCCGGTCGCGCTGTTCCTGCACAAGCCGGTGTTTCTCAACCTGCCCGACGATCCCGAAACGCCGCAGACCGCGATCCGCTACGTGCCGCAGCCGGCCCGGGCCCGGCTGATCGAGATGCTCGGGACGATCGATCTGCGCCTCATCGCCAGTGGCCACGTGCACCAGCGGCGCGACTTCACCTATTGCCATACCCGCCATGTCTGGGCGCCGTCGGCCGGCTTCGTCATCAACGATCAGCGCCAGGACCGGATCGCGATCAAGGAGGTCGGGCTGGTGGAATACCGCTTCCGGCCCGACAGTTTTGAAGTCCGCCACGTCAGGGCCGCGGGCCAGGTCGATGTCGACATTGAGGAGTTGCTCGCCCAGATGGGCGGCGAGCATTAAGGCGCGCCGATCAGGCGACGCTCTTGAGGTCCTGCTGGATCGCGGCGAGCAAGGATTGCAGTGCCTCGCTGTTCACCGGCTTGGCCGCGAGATCATTGGCAGGCGGCTGCCTGACAGGCTGCGCGGCCTTGACCGGGCGCTTCGGGAACGGCGGGGGCGGCGCCGGCATCGAGGGGCGAGCAAGATCGCCCTCCTCGTCGACACGGACGAACTTGCCATGGATGACGTCGTCGTGGCGGCCCATGACGAACATGGCCAGCCAATAGCCGGCAGCAAGCAGGATAACGCAGAAAACACTGATCTCTAACATCGCAGCACCTAAAATATGCCCGATGATTCAATGCCTTCGCGATCCCGTCAATGAACAGCCGGTCACACCTGCGGCTTTTGCGGGCAGGTGTGACCATTTGGTGACTCTTTCTTAACTATCCCCACGAGGCCTGTGGCTCTGTAACCACGTGAGTCCAAGTCTCTGTCGCGCTAGGCCTTGTCCGGCCCGACGCGGACCAGCTGCTTGCCGAAATTGGCGCCCTTCAAGAGGCCCATGAAGGCGCCGGGCGCGCTGTCCAGGCCCTCGGTGACGAACTCCTTGTACTTGACCTTGCCGTCGCGGACCCATCCCGACATGTCGCGCAGGAAGTCGCCATGGCGGGAGGCGAAGTCGGAGACGATGAAGCCGCGGAAGGTCAGCCGCTTGGTCAGCGTCGCGCGCATCATGCTGGCCGCCCATTTCGGCGCCTTGGCTTCGGTGTCGTTGTAATGCGCGATCAGGCCGCAGACCGGCACGCGCGCGAACGGATTGAGCAACGGGAACACCGCCTCGAACACGGCGCCGCCGACATTCTCGAAATACACGTCGATTCCCTTCGGGCAGGCGAATTTTAGCTTGGCCGGAAAATCAGTTTCGCGATGATCGAGACACTCATCGAAGCCGAGCTCCTTCACCACGTAGGCGCACTTGTCCTTGCCGCCGGCAATGCCAACCGCGCGTGCGCCCTTGATCTTGGCGATCTGCCCCACCGCCGAGCCGACAGCACCGGAGGCGCCGGCAACGACGACGGTCTCGCCCGCTTGCGGCTTGCCGATGTCGAGGAGGCCCGTGTACGCCGTCATGCCGGGCATGCCGAGCACGCCGATCGAGGTCGAGATCGGCCCGAGCTTCGGATCGACCTTGATCAGGCCCTTACCATTCGAGATAGCGTGAGACTGCCAACCGGTTCGTGCACGGACGATGTCGTCCTTGGCGAAATCCGGATTGTTGGAGACCGCGACCTCGCTAACCGCCTCGCCTTCCATCACGCCGCCAACCGGCACCGGCGCGGCATAAGACGGACCATCACTCATGCGCCCGCGCATATAGGGATCGAGCGACAGCCAGATCGTGCGCAGCAGGACCTCGCCTGCCGCAGGCGTCGGGACCGCGAATTCCTCCAGGCGAAAATCAGATGCTTTGGGTTCGCCGACGGGACGCGCGGCGAGAACGATGCGCTTGGCTTGGGACATGGCTTCCTCCGATTGTTTTTCGACATGAACGGAAGCGGAGGGAGCGAGGCGCGTCAATACAAAAGCGGCGGAGCCACACACTCGCTGTCATCGTCCGACTTGATCGGGCGATCCAGTATTCCAGAGACGGTCGTAATTGAGCCGAGAAGCCGCGGCGTACTGGATGCCCCGGTCAAGCCGGGGCATGACACCGTCGTTGAGGCAAGCGCGTCGAAACTCACGCGCTCGCGAGATCGGAGCGAGACTAACCTCCGCCCGGATAGTTCGGGCTCTCGCGCGTAATGGTGACGTCGTGGACGTGGCTTTCGCGCAGGCCTGCACCGGTGATGCGGACGAACTGGGCCTTGTCGTGCAGTTCCTTCATGTCGCGTGCGCCGACATAGCCCATCGCGGCGCGCAAGCCGCCGGCGAGCTGGTGCATGACGTTGCCGACCGGGCCCTTGTAGGGCACCTGGCCCTCGATGCCCTCAGGCACGAGCTTGAGCGTGTCCTTGATGTCCTGCTGGAAGTAGCGATCGGCAGAGCCGCGCGCCATCGCGCCGACCGAGCCCATGCCGCGATAGGCCTTGTAGGAACGGCCCTGCCACAGGAACACTTCGCCTGGTGTCTCGTCGGTGCCGGCGAGCAGCGAGCCGACCATCGCGATGTCGGCGCCGGCGGCGAGCGCCTTGGCGAGGTCGCCGGAGAACTTGATGCCGCCGTCGGCGATGACGGGGATGTCGGCCTTCTTTGCAGCTTCCACCGCATCCATGATCGCGGTGAGCTGGGGCACGCCGACGCCGGCGACGATGCGCGTGGTGCAGATCGAGCCCGGGCCAATGCCGACCTTGATGCAGTCCGCGCCCGCGTCGATCAAAGCCTGCGTGCCCTCGGTGGTGGCGACGTTGCCCGCGACGACCTGCACGGAGTTGGACAGTCGCTTGATGCGGTTCACGGCGTGCAGCACGTGACGGGAATGGCCGTGCGCGGTATCGACGACGACGAGATCGACGCCAGCATCGATCAGCCGCTCGGTGCGCTCGAAGCCGGTGTCGCCGACCGTGGTGGCGGCGGCAACGCGCAGGCGCCCCTGCGCATCCTTGCAGGCGAGCGGATGGGCGACCGCCTTCTCCATGTCCTTGACGGTGATGAGGCCGACGCAGCGATATTGCTCGTCGACCACGAGCAGCTTCTCGATGCGATGCTGATGCAGCATCCGCCGCGCCTCGTCCTGGCTGACATTCTCGCGCACCGTGACGAGGCCTTCATGCGTCATCAGCTCGGAGACTTTTTGCCGGCGGTCGGTGGCAAAGCGCACGTCGCGGTTGGTGAGGATGCCGACCAGCTTGCCCGGCGTATTCTTGCCGGCGCCGGTGACGACAGGAATGCCGGAGATGCCGTGATCGCTCATCAGCTTGAGCGCGTCGTCGAGCGTGGCCTCGGGGCTGATGGTGAGCGGGTTCACCACCATGCCCGACTCGTAGCGCTTGACCTGCCGCACCTGGGCGGCCTGCCCTTCGGGGTCGAAATTACGGTGGATGACGCCGAGGCCGCCGGCCTGCGCCATGGCGATCGCCATGCGGGCCTCGGTGACGGTGTCCATGGCGGAGGCCATGATCGGGATGTTGAGCGGAATGGCGCGGGTGACGCGCGAGCGGATGTCGACCTCGCCCGGCATGACGTCCGACAGGCCCGGCTTCAGCAACACGTCGTCGAACGTAAAGGCTTCGCGGATGCCCTGAAGTTGCACCGTGGCCATTTGCCAACTCCTTCCTGCGGCCTTGCCGCAAATGCTAATGGATGAGCGCCGCCCTCGGCGTACCTTGCGGCATCGCCTTGAGAATCGGAGCCCATCGGTGGGGTTGACGCGGGTCGATAGCACGGCCGCGTGACGAATCAAAGCAATTCGGACCGCTGGCCAGCCATGCACAGGCTTTTTTGGCCGATTCAGCCGAGCGGCAGTCCACCCACCCACTGTCATTCCCCGGGCGCGACGAAGTGGCGAACCCGGAATCCATCGCGCAGCCGGCCCTGCGGCCGAATGGATTCCGGGTTCGCGCCAAGGGGCGCGCCCCGGAATGACGGTGGCGGAGGGTCACACCGTTGTTACGCGGGACTTAGGTGCTATGCGTCGATCCGCAATGGTCGGGGACCAGTGGCGGTGATAAGCCGCAATTCCACCCCTCTTCCGATTTTCATTACCAATCCGTCATGGTCGACAAGCAACGCATCATTCCGCTGATCGTGGCCACTGCTCTCTTCATGGAGAACATGGACTCGACGGTGATCGCCACTTCGCTGCCGGCGATCGCGGCCGACATCGGCACCAGCCCGCTGACGCTGAAGCTCGCGATCACCTCCTATCTGCTGTCGCTCGCGGTGTTCATCCCGGCGAGCGGCTGGACCGCCGACCGGTTTGGCGCGCGGATGGTGTTTGCGATCGCGGTCGGCGTGTTCATGGTGGGATCGGTCGGCTGCGCGCTCTCCTCCTCGGTCACCGATTTCGTGTTCGCGCGCATCCTGCAAGGCATGGGCGGCGCGATGATGACACCGGTCGGGCGCCTCGTGCTGCTGCGGTCAGTGGACAAGAGCGCTCTGATCAACGCCATGGCGTGGGTAACGGTCCCTGCCCTCATAGGTCCAGTGATCGGACCACCGCTCGGCGGCTTCATCACCACCTACGCGTCCTGGCACTGGATCTTCCTGATCAACATTCCGATCGGGCTGCTCGGCATCTTCATGGCGCTGAAGTTCATCGACCCGATCAAGAGCGAGGAACGCGAGCCGTTCGACCTCTACGGCATGGTCCTGGCGGGCATTGGCCTTGCCGGCATCGCCTTCGGCCTGTCGGTTGCCGGTCTCAACCTGCTGCCGTGGAGCACCGTCGCCGCACTGATCGCGGGCGGCGCGATCTCGATGACGCTCTACGTCATTCACGCCCGGCGCACGGGCTCGCCGGTGCTCGATTTCTCGCTCCTGAAGCTGCCGACGCTGCGCGCGGCCGTGTTCGGCGGCTTCCTGTTCCGGCTCGGCATCGGCGCACTGCCGTTCCTGCTGCCGCTCCTGATGCAGATCGGCTTCGGCCTGTCGCCGTTCCATTCGGGCCTCGTCACCTTCGCCTCCTCGCTCGGCGCCATGGGCATGAAGACGCTTGCCGCGCGCATCATCCGCACCTTCGGCTTTCGCAACCTGATGACGGTGAACGCGATCGTCAGCGCGTTCTTCCTCGCCGTCTGCGCGCTGTTCACGGTGACGACGCCGCTGCTCATCATCATGGTCATCCTGGTCGTCGGCGGCTTCTTCCGCTCGCTCGAATTCACCGCGATCAACACCGTCGCCTATGCCGACGTCGAGACCGCGCAGATGAGCCGCGCCACCACCCTCGTCAGCGTCAACCAGCAGCTCGCGGTCTCCGCCGGCGTCGCCGTCGGCGCGGCCTGCGTGGAAACGACGATGTGGTTCAACCATGTCAGCGAAATCGACGCCACCGTGTTCGCCCCCGCCTTCCTCGTGGTCGCGCTGACCTCGGCGGCATCGAGCTGGTTCTTCTGGCAGATGCCCGTCGACGCCGGCCACGAGATCTCCGGCCGCAAGGCGGTGGAGATCGCAAGCCGCAAGGGCGCCGGCAAGGGTGCGGAGAAGGCGGCGGTCAAGGCGGCAACGGAAGATACGCAGAACGTGCGGGATCAAAGGTTGGGGTGAGCTGGGCGAGCGGACTGAACGCACTCGCTGTCGTCCCTGCGAACGCAGGGGCCCATAACCACAGGGAGGAGACGTTGCGTGAAGCTCTCACCCAGAGTCTTCGCCAAACTTCTCCCTGTGGGTATGGGTCCCGGATCGGCGCTCCGCTCCAGACAACGCTATGCGTTGTCGGGAGCTTCGCTTGTCCGGGACGACAGTGGAGATTGGCTCAGGCAGCCCCGCCCCGAAATCCCGTCGCCAGCACGTAGCGCTCCGAGGAATCCTGCCGGCTCGCCGCGGGCTTCACATGACGCACCGTCGCGAAATCGCGCTTGAGCTGGGCGAGCAAATCGGCATCGGCGCCGCTCTGGAACGTTTTTGCGAGAAACGCACCGCCGGGCTTGAGCACGTCGCAGGCAAACGCGGCCGCCGTCTCGACCAGGCCGACGATGCGGAGCTGGTCGGTCTTGCGGTGGCCGGTGGTGTTGGCGGCCATATCGGACATCACGAAATCGGCGCCGCCGCCCAGCATCGCGGTCAGCTTGTCTGGCGCATCGTTGGCCATGAAGTCGAGCTGCGCGAAATCCACGCCGGGAATCTCGGGCATTTCCAACAGGTCGATGGCGACGACCTTGCCCTTGCCTTCCGTGCAGCCGACGCGCTTGGCCGCGATCTGGCTCCAGCCGCCGGGCGCCGCGCCAAGGTCGACCACGGCCATGCCGGGCTTCAAGAGCCGGAACTTGTCGTCGATCTCCAGCAGCTTGAACGCGGCGCGCGAGCGATAGCCCGCGGCCTTGGCTTTCGCCACATAGGGATCGTTGAGCTGCCGCTCCAGCCACAGCTTCGACGACAATTTGCGCTTGCCGCCGGTCTTGACCTGGACGTGCAAGCGGCCGGTGGTGTCCTTGGCCATCTCACCAGCTCCTGAGCGCGCCGTCCTCGCGCATCATCTCGACCAGCATGCCCTCGCGCAGGCCCCGGTCGGCAACGCGCAGGCGCGGCAGCGGAAAGGCGCGCCTGATAGCATCGAGGATGGCGCAGCCGGCGAGCACGAGATCGGCGCGCTCGACGCTGATGCAGCTGTTGCCGGCGCGCTCCTCATAGCTCATGCCGAGCAGCTTGTTGATGGTCGCGGTGATGTCGGAATCGTTCATCCAGATGCTGTCGATGCGGCGGCGGTCATAGCGCGCGAGGTTGAGATGGATGCCGGCGAGCGTCGTCACCGTGCCTGAGGTGCCGAGCAGATGCATGTCGGCGAGATCGCCGCCGTGGACCTCGGCGAACGGCGCGACGTGGTTCGCGACCTCCTGCTCCATCGCGGCGTAGATCTCCGGCGTCACGTCGCGGCCGCCGAACTGCTCGGCGAGCGTGACCACACCGTACGGGATCGACATCCAGGCCTTGATCCGCGGCTCCGGATTGTCCGCGTCGCGCTCGATCCGCACCAGCTCGGTCGAGCCGCCGCCGATGTCAAACAGGATCGCGCCGCGTCCCCGCGGATCGACCAGCGGCGAGCAGCCGAGCACGGCGAGCGCGGCCTCGGTCTCGCGGTCGATCACTTCGAGCTCGATGCCGGTTTCGGCCGCGACGCGGCTGCGGAACCCCTCCGCATTCGAAGCCGCGCGGCAGGCTTCGGTCGCGATCAGCCGCAACCGGCGCGCCTTGCGCAAATTGATCTTGTCACGGCAGATGCTGAGCGCGGCGATGGCACGCTCGATCGCGGCCTCGCTGATACAGCCGGTCGCCGAGACCCCCTCCCCGAGCCGGATGATGCGCGAGAAGGAATCGACGACGCGAAAGCCGTCCTGGGTCGGACAGGCGATCAGCAGCCTGCAATTGTTGGTGCCGAGGTCCAGCGCCGCATAGACGCCGGTTCCCGACGCCTGCGCGCCGACAGCCGGTTCGGTGGCCAACGCCACCGCCGCCATCGACCCCTCCAGCTCACCGTGCGGCGCATGGCCGTCGCGGAGCCGCGTGTGGTCATTCATACAAACTGTCTTTCCGCGGCCGGTCGGGCCGGTCTGGAATTGATTTTTCGCCTGAAACATTAGCAGCGCAGCCGGCCTGCGCAACAACGCATCACATGGGACCATGCCCATTCGTGCGTTGTCGTGAACGGGGTGGTGGGTTATCTCAAGGGGATCCGGTGCCCCGCTGCCGCGAAAATGCGCAAATGCCGGCTTTTCAGGTCATTTCCCATGCAAGAACACACCAAATCGTCCACGCTCGAAAACGCTATTGCACTGCAAAAATATGGCGTCGGGCAGCCCGTCCGCCGCAAGGAGGACGACACGCTGGTGCGCGGCAAGGGCCGCTATACCGACGATTTCAACCTGCCCGGCCAGGCCTATGCCGTGGTCATCCGTTCCACCCACGCCCATGGCACCATCCGCGGCATCGGCATTGATGCCGCCAAGGCGATGCCGGGCGTGCTCGGCGTGTGGACCGGCAGGGATCTCGATGCCGCCGGCTATGGCCCCTTCACCTGCGGCCTGCCGCTGAAGAGCCGCGACGGCTCGCCTTTGCTCCAGACCAACCGTCAGCCACTGGCGACCGACAAGGTCCGCTTCGTCGGCGATCCCGTCGCCTTCGTCGTGGCCGAGACGCTGGCGCAGGCGCGCGACGCCGCCGAGGCGGTCGAGCTCGATATCGAGCCGCTGCCGGCTGTGACCGACCCTGAAGAAGCTGCCAAGCCCGGCGCGCCGCAGCTCTATGAGCACATTCCCCACAACATCGCGCTCGACTACCATTACGGCGACATGGACAAGGTCAACGCGGCCTTTGCCAGCGCCGCCCATGTCACCAGGATGGACATCGAGAACACCCGCGTCGCCGTGGTCTCGATGGAGCCGCGCGTCGGCCTTGCCTCCTACGACAAGACAACCGAGCGCTACACGCTTCAGGTACCGACGCAAGGCGTCGCCGGCAACCGCGCCAACCTCGCCAAGAACCTGAAAGTGCCGAACGAGAAGGTGCGCATCCTCACCGCCAATGTCGGCGGCTCCTTCGGCATGAAGAACATCAACTATCCCGAGTACATGTGCATCCTGTACGCGGCGAAAGTGCTGGGCCGCCCAGTGAAATGGCTCGACGAGCGCTCGACCGCCTTCCTCTCCGACAGCCACGGCCGCGCCCAGAAGATCCATGCCGAGCTGGCGCTCGACGCCGAGGGGCATTTCCTCGCGGCCAAGCTGTCCGGCTACGGCAATCTCGGCGCCTACATCACCGGCGTCGCGCCGGGACCGCTCTCGCTCAACACCGGCAAGAATTTCTCCAGCGTCTACCGCACGCCGTTGATGGCGGTCGACATCAAGGTGGTGCTGACCAACACCACGCTGATGGGCGCCTATCGCGGCGCCGGCCGGCCCGAGGCAAACTATTACATGGAGCGGTTGATCGACCGCGCCGCCGACGAGATGGGCGTCAACCGGCTGACCTTGCGCAAGCGCAACTTCATCAAGCCGAACCAGATCCCGTTCGCGGCCTCCTCCGGCGTCACCTATGACAGCGGCGACTTCCAGGCCGTGTTCAACAAGGCGCTCGAAATCTCCGACCACGAGAATTTCGCCAAGCGCAAGAAGGAGAGCAAGAAGACCGGCAAGCTGCGCGGCATCGCGGTCGGCTCCTATCTCGAGGTCACCGCGCCGCCGAGCCCCGAGCTCGGCAAGATCGTGTTCGACGCTGACGGCTCCGTGCAGCTCATCACCGGCACGCTCGATTACGGCCAGGGCCATGCCACGCCGTTCGCGCAGGTGCTGAGCGAGCAGCTTGGGGTTCCCTTCGAGAGCATCAAGCTGGTGCAGGGCGACAGCGACATCGTCCACACCGGCAACGGAACCGGCGGCTCGCGCTCGATCACGGCAACCGGCCAAGCCATCGTGGGGGCTGCCAAGCTCGTCATCGAGAAAGGCAAGCGCGCAGCGGCGCATATGCTGGAGGCGTCCGAAGCTGACATCGAATTCGAAGGCGGCAGCTTCACCATCGCCGGCACCGACCGCAGCATCGACATCATGGAGCTCGCCAAGAAGCTGCACGACGGCAAGACGCCGGAAGGCGTGCCCGATAGCCTCGACGTCGATCACACCAGCGAACCGGTCGCCTCGGCGTTTCCGAACGGCTGTCACGTCGCCGAGGTCGAGATCGATCCTGAGACTGGCGTGGTGCAGATCGTGCGCTACAGCGCGGTCAACGATTTCGGCACGGTGATCAACCCGCTGCTGGTCGCAGGCCAGCTCCATGGCGGCGTCGTCCAGGGCATCGGGCAAGCCCTGATGGAGCACATCCGCTACGACGAGAGCGGCCAGCCGATCACGGGCTCGCTGATGGACTACGCCCTGCCCCGCGCCGAGGACGTTCCCAACATGACGGTTGGCGATCACCCAGTGCCTGCCACGACCAATCCGCTCGGCAGCAAGGGCTGCGGCGAAGCCGGCTGCGCCGGCAGCCTGTCGACGGTGGTGAACGCGGTGCTCGACGCGCTCTCGGATTACGGCGTCAAGCACATCGACATGCCGCTGACCCCGGAGCGCGTGTGGCGGGCAATCCAGGATGGTAAGGCGAAGGCGGCGTAGTCGTCGTTCACCTCTCCCCGCTTGCGGCAGGGCTATCGCATATGGCTGAGGGTGGCCAAGAGGAATGCGTTGTCCCAGCCAGCGCGCTTGATTTTACGCCGGAGGGAAGCGCGATCCGGGTGGGTTCGCAGAACATTGAGGGCGAGCCTGCGCAGAATGGCGAGATTCTCGGGGGCGTGGTCACAGCGCGAGCGGTTGCCATCCTCAGCGAAATGGACGTCGAGAACCCAATGGAGCTGATTCTCGATGCCCCAATGGCTGCGGGTGACGTGGAGCAACCTCTTGGGGGAGATGTATTTGGACAGCAGATAG